>NZ_RZTT01000256.1 GCF_003996995.1 Mesorhizobium sp. M7A.T.Ca.US.000.02.2.1
CACCAGGATAATTCCCAGCGGAATGCCGCAGTCGGCCGCCATGCTGGCCGACGTCAAACGGGCGATGGCGACCACCGCAAGCCTCAACCGCTTGACCTTCAACGACGCGGCTGAAGTCCGGACCCTGTTCAGCGAACTCATTGGCAGGAAGGTCGACGACAGCTTCCTGCTGATCCCGCCCTTCTACACGACCGGCGGATCCGATATCCGCGTCGGGCGCAACGTCTTCATCAATCAGAACTGCACCTTTTATGATCTTGGCGGGCTCGACATCGCCGACGATGTCATGATCGGGCCGAATGTCAGCCTCATCACCTCGGGCCATCCCCTCGAACCGTCGCGGCGTCGCGCCTTCACGACCGCAAAGCCGATCGTGATCGAACGCAATGTCTGGATCGCGGCCGGCGCGACGGTCATCGGCGGCGTGACGGTGGGCGAAAACTCGGTTGTCGCGGCGGGTTCCGTGGTCACTAGGAACGTTCCCCCGAACACGCTTGTCGGGGGAAACCCGGCCAACGTCATCAGGTCGATTGCCGAATGAGGGCGCGACTTTTCATCGGGCGGCCGGACCGACAGATCGTAGTGACATCGTCGCTATGCTATGCTGTTAACGCAGGGAAGGAGCCCATTCATGCGCAAGGACTTCATGCTTGAAGCGTTGCAGCGTGCCACTGAAGACACGTTGCTCAACCGCGACATCTTTACTGTCGAGCCGGATGTCTACGCCGCTTTTCTGGAACGTCTCGACGCGCCGCAGCATCCGAACCACCGGTTGCGCCGCACCATGACGACAAAGCCTCCATGGGACGCTGCATGACGCTGATGATCACGCTCCGCGCCAATCCCCACCGGCCGCTTAGGATGCCGAAGACCAGAGCGCGGCCTCCAAGACCAGATACCCGCCCAGCATCAGCAGCCCGGCGAAGAACACCGTGCGAAACGTCTCGACGCTCATCGCCTGGCGCAGCGCCTGGCCGGCGAACATGCCGGCGAGCGCCGGCGCAAGCGCCAGGACCGATCCCGCCAGTTGCATTGTCGGCGATGCGAACGCGCCTGCCTTGAACAACCCAAAGGCAAGAGCCGCCGTCGACACGGTGAAGGACAGGCCGAGCGCTTGGATGAGGTCTTCCCGGCCCAGCCGCAGCGATTGCAGATAGGGCACGGCCGGGATGACGAAGACCCCGGTGGCGCCGGTGACCAGCCCGGTCGCCACGCCGACCAGCGGTGATACCAACGCCTCGTGGCGCGCCGGCGTGGTGAAGCCAAGCTTGAGCAGGCCGAGAATGGCGTAAAGCACCAGCGCCGCACCGAGCCCGGCCGAGGCAACGCCAGAGTGTGTGCCGGTGAGCAGGCCGGCCCCGGCGACGGTGCCAAGCACGACGCCGGCCATCATCGTCCACAACCGCTTGCACAGCCCGCCGAAGGATGGGCCGGTGAACAACTGCCAAAGATTGGTGACCAGCGACGGGATCAAGAGCAGGGCAGCCGCCTGCGCCGGCGGCATCGTTACCGCCAGCAGCCCCATCGCCACGGTCGGCAGCCCCATGCCGACGACACCCTTGACGAAGCCCGCGGCAAGGAAGACCGCGCCGATCCAGGCGATGACGCCGACGCTCAGCACGGTCGTTCCTTCGGGGTGCCGCTTCGATCAGTCATGCAACAGCATGTCCGCCGCATCATCGTCGGGTGCGGGTTTTGCAGGCGTTGCTTCATGGTGGACAGGGGCAGCCATCGCCACGCAACCGCGCTGGCCGGGCTCCGCTCGCGCCATGGCAAGCGAGGCCACCGCGATCGCAAGCACGATCGCCGCGCTTTCAAGTATGCCGGGTCCATGCCGGCCTGTCGCCTTTTCGCTCATCGCGCATCTCCATCGCAAAAGATTTGACTGACATGCCGGCCGCCCACAATGTGGAAGTTACGCCGTCAGCCTTCGCCTGCGCCGAAGGCTGAAACCCTGCAGGAGAAGAAAGATGCGCTTCGATCTTACCGATCTCCGGCTGTTCCTGCTGGTCGCCGAGCGCGGCAGCATCACCCATGGTGCCGAACTTGCGGGGCTGGCGCTCGCCTCCGCCAGCGCCCGCATCAAGGGCATGGAGGAAAGCCTCGGCGCGCCGCTTTTAGAGCGGCGGCGGCGCGGCGTGGTGCCGACGGCCGCCGGGCAGGCGCTGCTGCACCATGCGCGGGCGGTGCAGAACCAGATCGAGGCGATGGCCGGCGACCTCGGCGCCTATGCCACGGGCTTGCGCGCCCGCGTGCGGCTGATGGCCAACACGGCCGCCACCAGCGCGCTGCTGCGCGACATGCTGCCGGCCTTCCTCGTCGCGCATCCCGGCATCGACATCGACCTCGACGAGCGCCCCAGCCACGAGATCGCAGAGGCGGTGGCAAGCGGTGCCGCCGATCTCGGCATCGCCGCGACCTGGGCCGGCCTTTCGCATCTGGAGCAGAAGCCGTTCTTCATCGACAGGCTCATGGTGATCGCCGCGAGAGACTGGCCCGACCTCGAAGGCAATACGGCCAACCTCGGCGACCTGCTCGGCGAAGCCTTTGTCGGCCTGAGCGCCGGCCATCCCTTGCAGGAGCACATCACCCGTCAGGCCGCCCGCCTTGGCGGTCATCTGCACTTCCGCATCCGCGTGCCCGGCCTCGACAATGTCTGCCGGCTGGTCGCCCAGGGCGCCGGCATCGCTATCGTGCCGGAAAGTGCGGCGCGCCGCTCGGCACGCTCGCTGCGAAGCCTGCGGCTGACCGACGACTGGGCGACGCGCCAGCTGAACCTCTGTGCTCGCCGCTTCGATGAGTTGACGCCACAGGCAAAACTGTTGGCGGCAGCGCTGGTCTGAGCCCTGACAGCGACTACCTATCCCCAGCAACGCTGAATCATTGCCTTGCTTTTCAAATATCCGTGACGTAGCTTGTTTGCACATTGGCAAAAAAATAGCCGAAGTTTTTTCCTTTTGTGAAAGACGGGGACTTTGCGGGAACATCTCGATCTGACCGATCGGCGGCTGGTCAAACAGCTGTCGCAGGATGCACAGCCGGGCATCAACCGCATCGCCGAGATGTTGGCGATTTCGGTGCCGACGGTGCGCACGCGGCTGCGCAACCTGCTCGACCGCAACCTGCTCAAGATCGTCGGCCTGCTGAACCTGACCGAGCGCCCCGAGCTGATCTCGGCCATTGTCGGCATCAATGCCCAGGGGCGCGGCCGGGCCCGCGAACTGGCGCAGCGTATTTCCGAACTGCCCTTCGTCAACTCGGCTTCGGTGGTCACCGGGCGCTTCGACATCATCGTCGACGTGACGGTGGCCGGTGACGTCGCCGATCTCTACCGCGTCACCAGCGAACTGATCCCCGGCGCCGGCGAGCCCGGCGAAGTCGTGCGCAGCGAAACCTTCGTCGTCATGGCGTCCTGCAACAAATGGGTCAGCCTGCCGGAAGGCTGCTGGTCGGACGACCGCAAGGAGCCGGCATGAAGATCGCGGTACTAGGCGGCCTCGGCCTGCAAGGCCGGGCGGCAATCGCCGACCTCGTCGCCAGCGACGGCGTCGAGGAAATCGTCTGCGTCGACACCGCAGCGGATGGCCCGGCCCGGCTTGCCGGCCTGACCGATCTTGCCCGCGTGCGCTTCGTGGTGCCTGAAGGCGCGATCGGCCCGGCGCTGGCCACTGTGCTTGATGATGTCGACGCCGTCATCGACCTGTTGCCGCAGCCGCTGATGCGCCAGGCGGTGCAGGCCGCGATCGCCACGCGCACGCCGCTGGTCACCACCAATTACGCCAAGTCGATCGCCGACCTGGCGCCAGCCGCCGAACAGGCCGGCGTCTCGATCATGACCGAATGCGGGCTCGACCCCGGCATCGACCTCGTGCTGTACGCGCGCGCCGCCAGGCAGTTCGATTCGATTTCCTCGATCGATTCCTATTGCGGCGGCATCCCCGAGCCGAAGGCGATGGCCAAGCCGCTGTGCTACAAGGTGAGCTGGAATTTCGACATGGTCCTGGTCAGCCAGAACCGCGACAGCGTGATGATCGAGGACGGGAAACGCGTCGCGGTGCCGGCCGGCCAGCAGCACGACAATCCGTTCATCCATGAAATCGAGGTTGCGGGTCTGGGCAAGCTCGAAGCCTTCCCCAATGGCGATGCGCTGCATTATGTCGAGATGCTGGACGCCGCAAAAGCGCTGCGCCGCTCCGGCCGCTACACGCTGCGCTGGCCGGGATGGTCGGCCTTCTGGGCGCCGTTGAAGGAGCTCGGTTTCCTCTCTGAGGACAAGGTGCCCGGCACCTCCAACAGCCCGCGCGAATTCCTCGGCCGGCTGCTCGGCCCGCAATTGCAATACGGCCCGGGCGAAAAGGATCTTTGCGTGATGCGCAATGTCTTTTCCGGCCTCGAAGGCGGCCGCGCCAAGACCGTGACGTCGGACCTGATCATCGAGCGCGATCTCGTTTCCGGCCTCTTCGGCATGAGCCTCGGCGTCGGCTATCCCGCCAGCATCGTGGCGCAGATGCTCGCGCGGCGTGAGATCACCAGACCAGGCCTTTTGAACCCGCTGCTCGACGTGCCCGACATCAGGTTCTTCGACGAACTGGCCAAGCGTGGCATCACGGTTTCCGAGACGGTGGCACGGGACTGAGGAGAAAAGATTTTCGAACGGTGGCTGCCGTCGGCAACGGCGCTGCCGCTCAAAAAGCACCCCAAAGGGTGAAAAACAACGTGGAACAATAAAACAAGGAGGAATACCGAAATGAAGATTGCCAGATTTTTCATCGCCGGAAGACTTTTCATCGCCGGGCTTGCACTCGCCGGGCTCACTGCCGCTGCCAGTGCCGGTACGCTCGACGACATCACCAAGCGCGGCGAGTTGCGCGTCGCCGTGCAGACTCAAGGGCCTCCCTTCTCGCTGGTCGGCGCCAATGGCGAACGCACCGGCAGTTCGGTGGAACTCGCCGAAATGATGGCCAAGGAAATGGGCGTCAAGATCACCTTCCTCGACTTCGACTGGGACGGCCTGATCCCGGCACTGCTGTCGGGCAAGGCCGACCTTCTGGTCGCCGACATGACACCGACGCTCGCGCGCGGCATGAAGGTCGCCTTCACCACGCCTTACATGTACACGGGCAGCACCGTCTTCACCAAGGCCGACAGCAAGTTCAAGACCACTGAGGACTGCAAGGCCAAGGGCACCAAGATCGCCGTGCTGCTCGGCGCCACCGGCGAGAAGGAAGCCAAGAAAGCCTTCCCCGACGCCGACATCAAGAGCTACAAGGGCGGCGGTCCGCTGCTGCTCGACGCCGTCAACAACGGCCAGGCCGATTGCGGCGTCAACGACGTCTCGGCGGTCAAGGGCCAGTCGACCGCCTATCCGGCCGACAGCTTCACCATCATGCCGGACCTGTTGTCGAAGGAGCCGCTTGCCTTCGCCACCCGCTATGACGAGCCGGACCTGCTGGTCTGGATGAACCTGTTCCTCAACCAGGTCACCATCGACGGACGCCTGCAGAAGAACCTCGACTACTGGGTCAATTCCGACGCCTGGAAGAAAGACCACTGAGGAATTGAAATAGCGAGTAGCGAATAGGGAGTAGCGAATAGGGAATGGCCGTTCCGGCCATGCTTTTTGCTGCTCGCAATTCTCTACTCGCTATTCGCTACTCGCTACTCGCCCTTCCTGCACTCTGGGGATTGCACCCAACGATGCTCGAAAATTTCAGTTTCCGCACCATCGTCGAATATCTGCCGCTGTTCGGACAGGGCCTGATCACGACCGTCTGGCTGTCGGCGCTGTCCTTTGTAGGGGCGCTGATCGTCGGCATCGTGCTGTGCGCCATGAATCTGCAGCGCGGCTGGCTGTTTCGCGTGCCGGCCAAGGCCTATATCGATGCGGTGCGTGCCACGCCTTTGCTGGCGCAGCTCTATTTTCTCTATTTCGGCCTGCCCCGGCTCGGCTTCGTGCTGCCGGAGCTGGTCGTCGGCATCCTCGCGCTGTCGCTGAACAGCGGCGCCTATATCGCTGAAATCATTCGCGCCGGCATCCTGTCGATCCCGCGCGGCCAGGTCGAAGCCAGCGTCGCCTCGGGCATGACCTATGTCCAGCGCATGCGCCTGGTCGTCCTGCCGCAGGCCTTCAAGGTGACGATCCCGCCGCTGCTTGGCCAGGCGATCGTGCTGGTCAAGGATTCCGCCCTTCTGTCGCTGATCTCGGTTTCCGAACTGACCCGCGCCGGTCAGTTGCTCGCCTCCGACCGCTTCATGCCGGCCGAAGGTTTCCTCACCATCGCCGCCTTCTATCTGCTGCTCTATTACGGCCTGAAAGGACTGGCTGGCGTCTCCAGCCGCTGGCTCGGTACGGCGGGGGCGCGGACATGATCTGGCAACAACTGCAAAGCCTCGCCGGCTCTTATCCGCTGGCCCTGCGCGGCCTCGGCATGACCGTGATGCTGTCACTGATCAGCCTGGTGCTCGGCACCCTGCTTGGCTTCGGCCTCGGCATTCTGCGGACCGGCGGCAACCGGCTGATCTCGGGCTTGATCGGGGCTTGGGTCGACCTGATCCGCGGCACGCCGTTCCTGGTGCAGATCTTCCTGATCTTCTTCATCTTGCCTGAGTTCGGCATCGAACTCGATGCCTTCACCGCCGGCATCATCGCGCTGACCAACCTCGCCGCCTGCTTCATCTGCGAGATCGTCGTCGCCGGCATCCGCTCGGTGCCGACAGGTCAGGTCGAGGCGGCGCTGGCGTCCGGCCTGTCGCGCTTGCAGCGCATGCGCCAGGTGGTCCTCCCACAGGCGATGCGCATCGTGCTGCCGCCGCTGGTCGGGCAGTATGTGCTGCTGATCAAGGATTCTTCCGTCGTCTCGGCGATCGGGCTCACCGACCTCACCCGGGTTGGCTGGCTGGTGGTGCAGCGTGTGCCCAACGGCCTGCTGGTCTTCTTCCTCGTCGGCGTCGGCTATTTCATCGTCTGCTATCCGCTGATCATGCTGGCCCGCCGGCTGGAGCAGCGCATGGGCGCGGCGCATGGCGAGGTGCAGTTGTGACTTCCAACCCCAAAGGTCCAGAAAACATGACCAAAACGGGCCTTGCCAAAACCGGCATGATCGACTTTCGCGACGTCAACAAATGGTTCGGCACGCTCAATGTGCTCAAGAATATCACGCTCAGCGTCGAGCCGCGCGAAGTGGTCGTCGTCTGCGGCCCGAGCGGCTCGGGCAAGAGCACGCTGATCCGCTGCGTCAACGGCCTGGAGGCGATCAAGGACGGCGACCTCGTTGTCGACGGCCAACGCCTGGGCGACCCCGCCACCAACATGACGCAGCTGCGCACCGAGATCGGCTTCGTCTTCCAGTCGTTCAACCTCTACCCGCATAAGACGGCACTCGAAAACGTCACGCTCGCCCCAATCCATGTCCGCAAGATCCCGCGCGCCGAGGCTGAAAAAGCAGGCCGCGAATTGCTGGCCAAGGTTGGACTCGCCGATAAGGTCAATGCCTATCCCGCACAGCTCTCCGGCGGCCAGCAGCAGCGCGTGGCGATCGCGCGTTGCCTTGGCATGCGACCCAAGATCATGCTGTTCGACGAGCCGACCTCGGCCCTCGATCCCGAGATGATTTCCGAAGTGCTCGACGTCATGGTGGCGGTCGCCGAGGAAGGCATGACCATGATGGTGGTGACACACGAGATGGGCTTCGCCCGCAAGGTCGCCCAGCGCGTGGTGTTCATGGACGCCGGCGCCATCGTCGAAAGCGGCACGCCGGACGAGTTCTTCTCACACCCCAAGACCGACCGCAGCCGCGCTTTTCTGAGCAAGATTCTCAGACATTGAGGCGCGGTCAGGCCGCCTCTTCCGGATTGCCGCCAATGGCGAACGCAACCCGGCCGCGGCGCCTCAGCAGCACGATGGCGAGGAAGGCGATGACGCCGCTCGCGGCGACGACCACCAGGACCCACAGGGAATTGGCGACGGATGTCCGCGCCATCATGAAGGCGAGCGCGAACGGCGCGAAGGCCGAGGTGAACTGACGGGCAGCGCTCGCCCATCCGAGCCGCGCGCCATAGCCTTCGCGGCCGAAGAGTTCGAGCGGCAAGGTGCCGCCGACGATGCTGGTGAGGCCGGAGCCGAGGCCGAACAGCAACACGAACACGAAGGCGCCGGGCAGCCACGGCGTCGTCAGCAGCAGCGCGCACAGCCCGGCTGTGAGCAGCGACGCGGCAATGACGGCAAGGTGCGTTTGCTGCCGGCGGCCGCCAAACAGCATGTTGATCAGCCGGCTGGCGACCTGCGCCGGTCCGAACAGGGTCGAGACGAAGAGGCCTGCGGTTCCGAGCCCCAGCGCCGCCGTCAGCGGCACCATGTGGATGAGGATCGCCGACAGCACGAAGCCCTCGGTGGCGAACCCCGCCAGCATGAGCAGGAACACGGCCCGGCCACGCCACGGATCGAGCGGCGCGCCCGCTTCAGGGATCGGCTCGCGTTCTTGGCTTCTGGCCGTTGCATGGCGGCGCGACAGGCGCATCAGCCAGGCGTGGATCGGCAGGCAGAGGCCGAGATTGAGAGCGGCGAACAAGAGATAGACCTCACGCCATGTCAGATGCGCATGCAGCGCCGAAGTCAGCGGCCAGAACAGGGTCGAGGCAAAGCCGGCGATCAGCGTCAGATGGGTGATGCTGCGTTGCGGCCGGGGAACCCCGATCTGCACGATCGCGACGAAGGCAGCGCTGTAGAGGACGAAGCTGGAGGCCAGTTCCATCGCCAGCAATGCCAGAACGAAGGTCACGCGGTCGGGCGCGACGGCGCACAGCGCCAGCGCCACGGCTGCCGCCACCGAGCCGACGGTCATGATGCGGCCGGCGCCGAAGCGGTCGGCCCACCGCCCGGCAATGGCTGGGGAGTTCGGGCTCACGGAAGGCTGGGTGTTCGGCGCGCTGTCGGCCTCGCTGTTTGCCGGCAGCCTGTTCGCGCCGAC
>NZ_RZTT01000257.1 GCF_003996995.1 Mesorhizobium sp. M7A.T.Ca.US.000.02.2.1
GTCCTGGCGAGCAGCGCCGCGCGGAACCCGCCATAGCTTTCGCCGGCGAGGAACAGCGGCGACCCGGTGCGGCCGTTCTGCGCGAGATAGAGCCGGATGAAGGCGCCAATCGAGCTGGCATCCTGGTTGACGCCCCAGAAATCGCGCGTGTCCTGCCCCGGTGCCTCGCGGCTGTAGCCGGTCCCCACCGGATCGACGAAGACGAGATCCGTCATGTCGAGCCAGCTGTCCGGATTGTCGATCAGTCTTTGCGGTGAGGGTAGGAGTTCGCCATCGGCTCCCGTCGCGATTATCCGTGGACCGAGTGCGCCGAGATGCAGATAGGCGGACGCTGCTCCAGGGCCGCCATTGAACACGAAGGTGATCGGCCGCTGCGGGTCTTTGGCCACGCTCGCCGGCGGCTCCAGCGTGTAGGCGACATAGAAGATCTCCGCCGTGACGTCGCCGTTGCCCGACAGCAGCGACAGGGTCGCTGCCTTTGCCTGGTAATCCAGCTTGCGCCCGGCCAGTGTGATCGAATGGTTGGTGGTCTGCGGCGGCGGCAGCAGGGACAGCACACCGCCCGCAGGTGCCGGCCGCTCCGCCGTTTCAGCCAGGACGGGCTGCGCCAGGACGGCAAGCATCGGCAGGATGAGGAAGATCAGTTTCAGCTTGACCAGCATGATGGCTCCGCGAGAACGACTCCCGCATAGGTATGGCCGAGAGGATCGAAGTCAAAGGAAATGGCTGTCTTGAACCTGCAACGGCTTGCGCTAATGTGAGCCGGAATGCAGTCGAACATCTCTCTCGATCGGTTTGGACACTGGAGCGGTGGTGTCGCCGCCGCGGCCATGGCTGCAACGCCCGAAGAATTGTCCGCTCGCTTCACAGCGGCGGCGAGCGGACTGCTTGGCTCCGACCGCGCCTATGTCGGCTTCTACCGTCGAGACATCACATCCCTGACCATCGACGATGCCGGCCCCGATCGCTGGAACCGCGACTACGATGCACGACTGTATCGCCAGGATCCCTTCTTCCAGAGGTTCGCCAGCACAAGACAGGATTTCCTGTTGCCGCTGTCGGCACTCCGCAATGGCGACTTCCAGCGTACCCCCTACTATCGCGAATTCTTCGGCCCTTCCGACAGTTTCGACGAGATCACCGGCGTGTTCAATCTCGACGGGCTGACCGCTGGCTATGTCACCTTCCTGCGGCGAAACGGGGCACCGGCCTTTGGCGATCAGGATCTGGAGATGGCTTGCGCGGCAAGCAGCGCGACGAGGCTCATTCTGCAAAGATTGCTTCATCTGTGCCGCTCCCGGGACAAGGGCGCCGCAATCGGTGACGGACGCTCGCGGCTGAGCAGGCGCGAGGCCGAGGTTGCGCGGCATCTGGTCGAGGGTGGCAACGCCAAGACGATTTCGCGAAGCCTCGCCGTCTCGCCCGGCACCGTCCGCAACCACATCAAGCAGATCTACCGCAAGCTCGGCGTGCACTCCCAGGTCGAGCTGCTGGCGGCCTTCCGCGAAGCCGCTTGAGCCTGACGGCTTCCGCCGGCTCTATTGCCCAGTCACGATGCGCGTCCACATGCGGTTTTGTGATCGCAGCAGCTTTGGGTCGTTGTTGTCGACCACGAACAGCTTGGCCTTCACGGCATCAGGCGGAAAGACGCCGGGATCGCTGGCTATCGCCTTGTCCATCAGCGGCAGGGATTCCGGTATCGCATTGGCATAGGAGACATAGCTGGAATTGGCCGCGGCGATATCGGGCCGCAGATTGAAGTTGATCCAGGCCTGGGCGTTGTCGGGATGCGGCGCATCTTTCGGCACCACCATCGTATCGAAGTTGATGAGCGTGCCTTCTCTGGGGATGGAATAGGCGATCTCCAGCTTCTTCACGGATTCCGCCGCACGGGTCCTTGCCTGAAGTATGTCGCCCGACCAGCCCAACACCACGCAGATGTCGCCGTTGGCGAGGTCGTTGATGTATTTCGACGAATGGAAATAGCGGATGTAGGGCCGCACCTTGCCCATCAGGTCCTCGACCTTGGCGAGGTCGTCGGGACTGGTCGATTTGGGGTCGATGTGAAGATAGTTCATCGCCATCGGGATGACTTCAGCCGGCGCATCGATCATGGCCACGCCGCAATCGGAGAGCTTCTTGACCACGTCCACGTCGAAGACCATGGCGAAGGAATCCGTCGGCGCGTCCGGCAGCCGCTGCTTCACCGCGGCGACGTTGTAGCCAATGCCGTCGGTGACGGCCATATAGGGCACGGCATGCAGGTTCTGCGGATCGGCGCCCGCGATCAGCGCCAAGGCCTGCGGATCGATCTTCGAATGGTTGGCAAGCTTCGATTTGTCGAGTTCCAGGAACGCCCCCGCCTTCACCTGGTTCTTCAGGAACGGATAGGCTGAGGGGTAGACCACGTCATATCCCGAGCCGCCGGTGAGCAGCTTGGTTTCAAGCACCTCGTTGCCGTCATAGACATCGTAGCGAACCTTGATGCCCGTCTCCTTCTCGAATTTCTCGGCGGTGTCCGGCGCGATGTAGTCGGACCAGTTGTAGACGTTGACGATCTTTTCCTCGTCAGCCGAAGCCGCGTTTGCGCAGATGCCGCAGGCAAGCAGGGTTGAGAAGATCAGAGCGCGCATAAATGTCCTCCGTGTCCGCTGTCTGTTTTCGGCATGCCCCGTCCCTCAACGGCGTTGCGGGGCATAGACCGGCAAGGTGATGCAGGCGACATTGCCGCCACCCAGCAGGATCTCGCGTGAGTTCTCGATGCCGACTATCTTGTGGTCGGGAAACAGCTCGGCCAGCGTCTGCTTGGCCTTCACATCGAGATCGCAGCCGAACTGCGGTACCACCACGACGCTGTTGCCCGGATAGTAGTTGATGTAGCTCGCCGCGATCCGGTTGCCGGCCGGTCGCGCCCAGGTCGAATCCAGCCGGTCCACGCTCTCGCTTTCTTCCGGCGTCATCTCGATCGGCAGGGGATGCGGCAGCCGGTGGATCTCCAGTGCGCGGCCACGCGCATCACGGGCCGAACGCAGCACCTCTTCGGCTTCTCGCACAATCTCGTATTGCGGGTCCTCCCGATTGTCGGTCCAGCTCAGCACGACCACGCCGGGACGCACGAAGCAGCAGACGTCATCGACATGGCCGTCGGTTTCGTCGAAGGCAAGGCCACGCGGCAGCCAGATGACGGTGTCGACACCGAGATAGTCGCCAAGCTGGCGCTCCACCTCGGCCTTGCCGAGATGAGCGTTGCGATTTCGGTTGAGCAGGCATTGCTCCGTCGTGATGAGGGTGCCCTGGCCGTCGCATTGCAACCCGCCGCCCTCGGCAATCAGCGGTGCGCGGTAGCGATCCATGTTCTCGATTTCGAGCACTTTTTGCGCTGCCAGATCATCGAGGTCCCATGGCGCGTAGAGGCCGCCGTCAAAACCGCCATAGGCGTTGAAGATCCAATCGACGCCACGCACGCCGCCTTGATCGTTGACGACGAAATTGGGACCGCTGTCGCGCAGCCAGGAATCGTTGGTGGACATCTCCACGACGCGCACATGGCCGGGCAATCGCGCTCGGGCATTCTGCCACTGGCGAGCGGAGGCCGCCACCGTCACTGGCTCGCTTTGCGCGATCGCCGCGGCGACATCCACGAACAGCTTTTGCGCGGGCTTGGCGCCGAGGCGCCAGGTGTCCGGCCGCTCCGGCCAGATCAGCCAGCAGCCTGACTTTGGTTCGAATTCGCCGGGCGCGCGAAACCCATCCTGTTTCGGCCTTGTCGAGAGGGTACGGGGCATCTTGGGACCGCCGGGAAATGGAGTGATGACTTGCCCGGATCAGACGTTTTTGGGACCTTGTCCGTCAATGTCCCATTTGGGATATCGGTGTTGACCGCTGTCTCCTGTTGCGGAACGGCATTGCCTTGCCACGGTGATCGGCGCAAATCTCGACCGGACGGCGTATGCCGGTGACGCAAGCAGTCGACGAAAGGGGAAAAGCGGATGGATGCGACCGAACTGAAGGCCATGCAGGCGCCGCTGAAGCAGGCCTACCGTGACGATGCTTCGCAGGCTCTGATCACGCTTCGCGCCAAGGGCTCGATCGATGACCAGTCGGTTGCCTGCAAGGTGGAGACGGGCAGGGCGCTCGCCATCGCCGGCTTGCATCCGGCAACAGGCGGCTCAGGGCTTGAACTCTGCTCGGGCGACATGCTGCTGGAGGCCTTGGTCGCCTGCGCCGGGGTGACGCTCAAGGCGGTGGCGACGGCGCTCGAGTTCAAGCTCGGCGCCGCCACGGTGGAGGCCGAAGGCGATCTCGATTTTCGCGGCACGCTCGGTGTCGCCAAGGATGCACCGGTCGGCTTTCGCGCCATCCGGCTCAATTTCAACCTCGACACCGCTGAGCCGCAGGAGCGGGTAGACTCGCTGCTGAAGCTGACCGAGCGTTATTGCGTGGTATTCCAGACCATCAGCCAGAAGCCGGAGCTGACGGTGAGCGCACGCCGCTGATGCTTACTGCGCCGACGGTTCTTCGGCGTCGCCCTCGTCAGTGAAGGGCGAGGCGCTCGGCACGCATTGCACCGACCAGCCGGCCGGTGTCGGCTGCTTCTGATATTCGGTGATGGCGGCGGTGCACTGTTCGCGTTTGTCGAAGGTGCTGGGCAGCACGACCATGCCGCCTTGCGGGCCGGCGATTACCAGATACCAGACCAACGCTGCTGCGGTCGTAGCCATGGGGATTTCCTTGTTCTGCCAGTTGGGCGCTGTTGTGGGAGTCGCTGTGACCCTACCAACTCCATGGAAATGACGAAAGCCTGACCGCCGCACAGCTTCCCGCCGTCACATCACAGCCGCGTGATGTGACGGGGGTTTCCAGCCCGATTTCGAAGCGCAATCGGCTCAGTTGGTGGCAAAACAATAGAACAAGCCATCGCCCCCGGTGCCCTTGAGCGCCTCCTGGCTGCAGCCGCCGCGCGAGGCGTGCGAGGAATTCCAGGATTTGGCCGCTGCCGAATCGTCGAGACCGGCGCGGTCATGATGGCCCATCATCGCGGCGCCTTCCGCCCCGCTCATCGTCCAGTCGCCGCAGGTCTGGTCGGCGATCTTGGTGCCGTCGGGCTTGGAGCCGGTCAGCACGTCGTGGCGGTTGGGCGTGTCGCCGCGGCCGTTGACCGCTTCGCCTTTCTCGTTGAGCGCTGTCTGTTTGGTGATGCCGTTGGCATCGCTGTGCAACGAGGCGACATCGTCGGCGATCTTGACGCCCTTTGCGTTCACCCATGGCCCCTTGCCGATGCGGTCGCGGGCGTCGGTGTCGCTGGTCGACAGATAGGCGGCCCAACTTTTGCCGGTGACGCCGGCGGCTTCCGCCAGCGACGCGCAATGCGCGTCGGCGCCCTTGAGGCCGCCGAGGTCGGCACCCTTGCCGGAACCGACACTGGTGACGAAGAAGCTCATCTTGGCATCTTGCGAGTAAGCGGCGCCCGCGGCTGCGATCAGGGTGGCGGCGGTGGCGAGAAGCAGTTTACGCATGTCGGTCCTCCGGTTGGTCTTCGACGGGTTACATCAGAAGAAACGTTGCCGGAGGCCTGTTTAATCCCTACGCATGTCGCCTAAAAGTATGCAGCGGTTTTTGGAAAACCGACATGCGTCAAAAAAGGCTCAAGTTTTATTCCGGCTGGCGATAGGCGACGAACCGATTGTGCTTGGCCTGAAAGATCAATCCGGTCTCTTTCAGGTCCGGGCTGGCCAGCGGCACGATGCGTCTGGCGATCTCGGAGGGATGCGGCAACGTCTCGGGATCTTCGCCCGGCACTGCTTGGGCACGCATGGCGGTGCGGGTGGCGCCGGGGTCGGCGGCATTGACCCGGAGCGGCAGGCTCTGCGTCTCATGCGCCCAGGAGCGCATCATCGTCTCCACCGCGGCCTTGGACGCCGCGTAGGGTGCCCAGAAGGCACGCGCCGAGTGCGCTGCGTTGGAAGACAGGATGATCGCTCGTCCAGCGTCGGAGAGCCGCAGCAGGGGGTCGACGGAGCGGATCAGCCGCCAGGTCGAGGTGACGTTGATGGTCATCACCTTCTCGAAGGTTTTTGCTTCGACATGACCGATCGGCGAGATGACGCCGAGCACGCCGGCATTGGCGACGAGAATGTCGAGCTTGCCCCAGCGTTCGTGGATGGCGCCGCCCAGGCGGTCGATGCCGGCCATGTCGGCGAGGTCGAGCGGCACCAGTGTCGCCTGGCCGCCGGCCGCTTTGATCTGGTCGTCGAGCTCTTCCAGTCCTCCGACAGTGCGCGCCACCGCAATGACATGCGCGCCGGCGGCAGCCAATTCCTTGGCAATGAAATAGCCGATGCCGCGCGAGGCGCCGGTGACGACCGCAACGCGGTCGGAAAGGTCGAGGGTCATGCGATGGATTCCGGGAATTTGACTAACGCTGATGGCGGTCCGGCCTACGTCCCGCTCGTCGCCAGCAGCGACAGCGTGCGCACATTGTCGTGACCTTCGAAGTCGAGCAGGCGGGTTGGATACTGGCCGGTGAAGCAGGCATCGCAGAATTGCGGCTGGTCGTTATCGCGGCTGGCCTCGCCGACCGCGCGGTAGAGCCCGTCAATGGTGAGGAAGCCGAGCGAATCGACGCGAATGAACTCGGCCATCTCCTCGATCGACATGCGCGATGCCAGGAGCTTCGATTTCTCCGGCGTGTCGACACCGTAGAAACAGGAGGCGCGTGTCGGCGGTGAGGCGATGCGCATATGCACCTCCTTGGCGCCGGCGTCGCGCACCATCTGCACGATCTTCTGGCTGGTGGTGCCGCGCACGATGCTGTCGTCGACCAGCACCACGCGCTTGCCCTCGATCATGCGGCGGTTGGCATTGTGCTTCAGTTTGACGCCCATGTGGCGGATCGAATCGCCCGGCTGAATGAAGGTGCGGCCGACATAATGATTGCGGATGATGCCGAGCTCGAAGGGAATGCCTGCGGCCTGGCTGAAGCCGATCGCCGCCGGCGTGCCCGAATCCGGCACCGGCACGACGATGTCCGCCTCGACCGGGCTTTCAACCGCCAGCTCGGCGCCGATGCGCTTGCGCACCTCATAGACGTTGCGGCCTTCCACCGAGGAATCCGGCCGCGCGAAATAGACATATTCGAAGATGCAGAAGCGGGTCTTCTGCGGCTCGAAGGGGAACAGGCTCTCGATGCCCTTGGACGTGACGACGACCATCTCGCCGGGCTTCAGGTCGCGAACGAAACGCGCGCCGATGATGTCGAGCGCGCACGTTTCGGAGGCCAGGATCCAGGCGCCGTCGAGATCGCCGAGCACCAGCGGCCGGATGCCGAGCGGATCGCGGCAACCGATCATCTTCTTGGCCGTCATCGCCACCAGCGAGAAAGCGCCCTCGACCTGCCGCACCGCATCGATGAAACGCGAGTTGAGGTCGCGCTCCTTGCTGGTGGCGACGAGGTGCAAAAGCGTCTCGGTGTCGGAGGTGGAGGAGAAGATCGCGCCTTGCTTCTGCAGCGCGCGCTGCACGGTCATGGCGTTGGTCAGATTGCCGTTGTGGGCGACGGCGAAGCCGCCATCGGCCAATTCGGCGAAAAAGGGCTGGATGTTGCGCATGCCGGCGCCGCCGGTGGTGGCGTAGCGCGTATGGCCGATGGCGCGGTTGCCTTGCAGGCTGTCGATGACGCGCTGCTTGGTGAAGGTGTCGCCGATCAGGCCGACATGGCGTTCGACATGGAACTGGCTGCCGTCATAGGAAACGATGCCTGCCGCTTCCTGGCCACGATGCTGCAGCGCATGCAGGCCCAGTGTGACGATGGCTGCCGCGTCCTGCCGGCCGAAAATGCCGAACACACCGCATTCGTCGTGGAAATGGTCGTCGGCCTCGGCGGAAAGCACGTCGTCTGCGTCTGCCATCTTAAGCTCCGCTAAAATCGCCATATAATGCGGGTTCGCGCCGAAAGCAACGCGGGCCGGGCGGTCGTTCACACTATCGTCGGATCCTGACGCCGTTTTCGGCGTCAGTTTGCCGGCGCCGCTGGTGCCGGAGCGTTGTTGGCCGGAGGTGTTGCGTCATTGTCGTCAGGCGCCGGCGTGTTGGCATCGTCGCCGCCCGCCGGAGCATCCGCAGCCGGTGCGTCCGGAGCAGCTGGTGTCTCGGCGGCCGGCTGATTCGGATTGAGTTTCTTGAGAATGGCGTTTTCCGGATCCTCGGGCAGCAGGCTTTCGAGCTTGGCGCCGATCTGCTCGAGCAGCGGTCGCGACTTGGCCTCTGTGACCCAGGCCGGTGCCTTGGCGCCAGCCAGCCAGTTGAAGAACAGCAGGGCGACGGCGACGACCAGGATGCCGCGCGCGGCGCCGTAGAGGAAACCCAGTGTACGGTCGAGCGCGCCGATTCGGGAATCGATGATCCAGTCGGCGAGCTTCATGGTGATGACCGAGACGACGATCAGCGCGACGATGAAGACGACGCCAGCGGCGGCCGCCATGGCGATCTTTTCATTCTCGATGTAGGGCGCGAGGTAAGGCACAACCGGCTTGTAGAAGAAGAACGCCGCCGCTGCCGCCGCTGCCCAGGAGACGACGGACAGGACTTCGCGCGAAAAGCCGCGAACCATGGCGAGCATCGCCGAGACCAGAGTGAAGCCGACGAGAATTCCGTCAAGCAGCGTAATCGGCATGTCTTTCGCCCCACTCCATGAGCCGCATTATAGCGCGGAACATCGGGCTCTGGGTCCGATGCTCTAATCTTCTTCGTCCACGCGGCTTCGGCGTGAGCCGGCTATGCGTGCCACGAGGTCGGCAAGCTCGGTCGGCTGGAAAGAACCCGCCCCGATCCCCCCGGCCAGTTCCCCGCTGCCCGAGGGCAGAACCGCGCTTCCAAAACCCAGCTTTTCGGCTTCCTTGAGGCGCTGTTGCGCATGCGCAACAGCGCCTCAAGGAAGCCGAAAAGCTGGGT
>NZ_RZTT01000258.1 GCF_003996995.1 Mesorhizobium sp. M7A.T.Ca.US.000.02.2.1
CGGCCAGATACCCGAACGTTTTGTGGTCGGTCTGGGTGCTGGACTGGGTTTTGCTGACGGCGGCAGCGTTTGTTCGTCTCGACACCCCGGCCGGAATGCTTCACGGCAAGTGGTCGGCGGGATTTGCCCGGACTGCCGACTTTTTCACCCAGTTCGGCCTGGGTGGCTGGTATCTCATTCCCTCAGTGCTTCTGCTTGTCGCCGCGAACCTGACGGATTGGCGAAGCCTCTCCCGGCGCTCGCTGATGCTGCTCTACAACTGGACCTGCCTGGCTTTTCTGGTGCTGTGCGCCACCGGCCTGTCGGGGATCGCCGTCAATGTGCTGAAATATGCCATTGGCCGGGCTCGCCCCCTCTATTACGAGGACTTTGGCGTGCTGACCCTGCACCCCTTCGCTTTCGATGCGCGCTTCGCCGGCTTTCCGTCCGGCCATGGTACGACGATGGGCGCGGTGTTCGGGGTCGCTTTGCTGTTGTTTCCGCGGCGCTGGTACATCGCCCTGGCGATCACCGCTTGTATCGCCTCGACCCGTATCTTCGTTGGCGCGCACTATCCCAGCGACACCGTCGCCGGCTTCGGCCTTGGCTGCGGCTTCGCGCTTGCCTGCGGGCTGGTCTTTGCCCGGCTCGGCTTCATTTTCCGGCCGATGCCGTCGGGACTGCCGGTCTGCAAGAGAACGTTTCGGCTGATCGGACCGACAAGGAAGGCTGCCTGAGCATTCGAAGTTCAGTTGCCGTCCAGTCCGCCATAGGATCTGACCAGGCCGGCCATGCCGGGCGACTGGTGGTCTTCGCTTTCCAGCCCCTGTGCAACGCCGACGCGATCGGCGACCGGCCGGTTCTGGCTGACCTTCCACTTGCCGTGGATTTCGCTGATCTCGATTTCCAGCCCGATAATGCCCTTGATCTGCGACTGGATGAAGGGCTCCGGCGCATCGGTCACCGCCCAGGGCGCGGCGCGGGCGCCTTCCTGGGAGACGGTCAGATCGGCGATCTGCTGCGCCAGCCAGTCCTGGTCATCCATCACCTTGACGGTGCCGCGGACCTGCACGATGGCGTAATTCCAGGTAGGCACCACCTTGCCGGTCTCGCGCTTGGTCTCGTACCAGGACGGCGTCACATAGGCATCGCTGCCCTGGAAGACGATCAGTACGGGTGAAGCCGGATTGTCGGCCAGCAGGCGCCATTGCGGGTTGGCCCGCGCCAGATGGGCGCGCAGCCTGCCGTTAGGCCCGATTTCCGCGTCAAGCAGGAACGGGACAGCGTTGGCGACCGGCCCATCGGGCCCGTTGGAAACCAACAGGCCCAGCGGATGCGTCCGGATCAGCCCGTGCAGGATTTCCGGCCGCGTTTCCCTGAAATGAGGAGGTTCGTACATCGCCGTCCGTTCTTTCCTTGTTTATCTCAGCCGCTTCGGACGCGGATCCGACAATTCGCCGGCCAGCCGGCGGTCGAGATAGTCGGCGCATTCCTCGAGCAGCAGGTCGGCATCGTTGGCGAAGAAATGGTTGGCGCCGGGCAACGTCTTTTGCGTGATGGTGATGCCCTTCTGCGTGTGCAGTTTGTCGACAAGGCCCTGCACATCCTTCGGCGGCGCCACCTTGTCGGCATCGCCATGGATGATCAGGCCCGATGACGGGCAGGGCGCCAGGAACGAGAAATCATAGGTGTTGGGCTGCGGCGCGATCGAAATGAAGCCTTCGATCTCCGGCCGGCGCATCAGAAGCTGCATGCCGATCCAGGAGCCGAAGGAGTAGCCGGCGACCCAGCAGCTCTTGGAATCGGGATGCAGCGACTGCACCCAGTCCAAAGCGGCGGCCGCGTCCGACAGCTCGCCGGTGCCATGGTCGAACTCGCCCTGGCTGCGGCCGATGCCGCGGAAATTGAAGCGAAGCGTGGTGAAATCCCGCTTCTGGAACATGTAGAAGAGGTCGTAGACGATCTTGTTGTTCATCGTGCCGCCGAATTGCGGGTGCGGGTGCAGGACGATGGCAATCGGCGCGCTCTTTTCCTTGGAAGGCTGATAGCGACCCTCCAGGCGGCCGGCAGGACCGGTGAAAATGACCTCAGGCATAAAATACTCCACTTGGTAATACGAACGCGCGGTGCCTGGAACGTTTCCTCTGGCCTTGACGCAGGGCGAGCGTCTTCTTAGAAGCTAGTTTAGAATTGTTCAAAACTGAGTGGCAAGACATCGAGCCCGGCCACCCGCGCCGCAAGCCGCGTAAATAGGACGGCTCGCCTTGGAATTTCAAGGAAATAACGCCATACGACAGCGGAATGGCTTCTGACGGGATTTGACGGACGAAAATGGCCGGAATACGCGCCTATCTCGACTACAATGCCAGTGCGCCGCTGCTTGCCGTGGCCCGCGAGGCTATGGTCGCGGCCCTTGACGTCGCGGCCAATCCGTCATCGGTTCACGCCGAGGGGCGCGCGGCCCGCCGCCTGATCGAGACCGCCAGGCGTGACGTGGCGGCGCTAGTCAACGCCAAGGCGGAGCATGTCGTGTTCACCTCCGGTGCCACGGAAGCAGCCTCGACGCTGCTGTCACCCGACTGGCAGATGGGGCGCGGCACGGTGCGTATGAGCCGGCTTTACGTGTCGGAGGCCGATCATCCCTGCCTGTTGAACGGCGGACGGTTCCCCGCAGCGCAGGTGACGCGGATCGGCGTCGACGCCAACGGCATCGCCGACCTCGGCGCCTTGGCGTCGGCGCTCGGCGGTCACGACAAGAGCGAAGGCCTGCCGCTGGTCGCCATCCACGCCGCCAACAACGAAACCGGCGTCATCCAGCCGATCGATCGCATCGCCGGGATCGTCAAGGCGGCGGGCGGCATCCTCATTGTCGACGCCGTGCAGGCCGCAGGGCGTGTTTCGACCGATCTATCAACGGGTTACGCCGATTATCTGATACTGTCCTCGCACAAGATCGGTGGTCCCAAGGGCGTCGGCGCCATCGTCGCGGCTTCCGATTTGATGATGCCGAAGCCGTTGATCAATGGCGGCGGCCAGGAAAAGGGCCATCGCGGCGGCACTGAAAATCTCGCTGCCATTGCCGGTTTTGGCGCGGCCGCCCGCGAGGCCCTAGAGGGATTGCCGGCCATGGATGCGGTGCGCCAGCGCCGCGACGAGATCGAGGCCATCGTCAAATCGCTGGTGCCGGACGCGGAAATCTTCGGAACCGGTGCGCCAAGGCTTGCCAATACGGCATTCTTCGCTATTGCGGGCGTCAAAGCCGAAACCGCGCAGATCGCCTTCGATCTGGCCGGTGTAGCGCTGTCGGCTGGCTCTGCCTGCTCGTCTGGCAAGGTCGGACCGAGCCATGTGCTGAAAGCCATGGGATACGGCGACAGTCTCGGCGCCTTGCGGGTGTCCATCGGACCCGCGACCGGCGCGGAAGACATCGAGCTGTTTCGCGTCGCACTGGCGGGAATTACCGCACGTAGGGCGGATAGAGAACGGGCCGCGTAGCGGTTGGACGAATTTGGGCCTTTCGGCCTGGTAGAGCCGTGCGTTTCATGCTGGCCGGGTGAATTCCCGGTCGAAGCGCACTATATTAAACTTACGCTGCCGCGAGCACCTCTTCGGGGTTCGTTTTTGGCGGTGCCATAGTTTGAAAACTGTCGGGCCTTGACCCCGGCGTGGATGGAGAACGCATATGCCTGCTGTGCAGGACACGATCGATCGGGTCCGAAAGATCGACGTCGACCAATACAAATACGGATTCCAGACCGAAATCGCGATGGACAAGGCCCCCAAGGGCCTCAGCGAAGACATCATCCGTTTCATTTCGGCCAAGAAGGATGAGCCGTCCTGGATGCTGGAATGGCGTCTGGAAGCGTATCGCCGCTGGCTGACGCTTGACGAGCCGACCTGGGCGCGCGTCCACTATCCGAAGATCGATTTCCAGGACATCTATTTCTACGCGGCGCCCAAGAGCACGCCCGGCCCGACCTCGCTCAGCGATGTCGATCCCGAACTGTTGAAAGTCTACGAAAAGCTTGGCATTCCGCTGCGGGAGCAGGAAATCCTTGCCGGCGTGCAGAAGACCGACGCCTCGGAGCTCGAGGAAGTCAGCGATAACGTCTACAAATCGGGCCGCGTCGCTGTCGACGCCGTGTTCGATTCCGTCTCCGTCGTCACCACCTTCAAGAAGGAACTGGCGCAGGCCGGCGTCATCTTCTGCTCGATCTCGGAAGCCATCCGCGAGCATCCGGAGCTGGTGAAGAAATATCTCGGTTCGGTCGTGCCGACCTCCGACAATTACTACGCCACGCTGAATTCGGCTGTGTTCACCGACGGCTCGTTCGTCTTCGTGCCCAAGGGCGTGCGCTGCCCGATGGAGCTGTCGACCTATTTCCGCATGAACGAGAAGAACACCGGCCAGTTCGAGCGCACGCTGATCATTGCCGAGGAGGGGGCTTACGTCTCCTATCTCGAGGGCTGCACGGCGCCGCAGCGCGACGAGAACCAGTTGCATGCCGCCGTCGTCGAACTGGTGGCGCTCGACGATGCCGAGATCAAATATTCGACGGTGCAGAACTGGTACCCCGGCGACGCCGAGGGCAAGGGCGGCATCTACAATTTCGTCACCAAGCGCGGCGACTGCCGTGGCGACCGCTCCAAGATTTCATGGACGCAGGTCGAGACCGGTTCGGCGATCACCTGGAAATATCCGAGCTGCATCCTGCGCGGTGACGATTCCCAAGGTGAGTTTTATTCGATCGCCGTGTCGAACGGCTACCAGCAGGTCGACAGCGGCACCAAGATGATCCATCTCGGCAAGAACACGTCGAGCCGCATCATCTCCAAGGGCATCGCCGCCGGCTTCTCGCAGAACACCTATCGCGGCCAGGTCTCGGCGCACCGCAAGGCGACCAACGCCCGCAACTTCACCAACTGCGACAGTCTGCTGATCGGCGACCAGTGCGGCGCGCACACCGTGCCCTACATGGAAGCCAAGAACTCGACGGCGCAGTTCGAGCATGAAGCGACGACGTCGAAGATTTCCGAGGACCAGAAATTCTATGTCATGCAGCGCGGTATCCCTGAAGAGGAAGCGATCGCGCTGATCGTCAACGGCTTCGTCAAGGACGTCATCCAGCAACTGCCGATGGAGTTCGCGGTCGAGGCGCAGAAGCTGATCGGGATTAGCCTTGAGGGCTCGGTCGGCTGACCGGATATATATTCAGGAAACGAAAAAATGCTTGAAATCAGAAATTTGCACGCCCGTATCGTCGATGACGGCACCGAAATCATCCGCGGCCTGAACCTGACGGTGAAAGCCGGCGAGGTCGCCGCGATCATGGGGCCGAACGGGTCGGGCAAGTCGACGCTGTCCTACATCCTTGCCGGCCGCGAGGACTATGAAGTCACCGAGGGCGACATCCTCTACAACGGTCAGTCGATCCTCGAAATGGATCCGGCCGAGCGCGCCACGTCAGGCATTTTCCTCGCCTTCCAGTATCCGATGGAGATACCGGGCGTTGCCACCATGGAATTCCTGAAGGTGGCGATGAACGAGCAGCGCAAGGCGCGTGGCGAGGAGCCGCTGAAGATCCCGGAATTCCTCAAGCGCGTGAAGGAAGCCGCCGCCTCGCTCAGCATGGATATGGCGATGCTCAAGCGGCCGCTCAATGTCGGCTTCTCCGGCGGCGAGAAGAAGCGGGCAGAGATCCTGCAGATGAAGCTGCTGGAGCCGAAACTGTGCGTGCTCGACGAGACCGATTCCGGCCTCGACATCGATGCGCTGAAGATCGTGTCCGACGGCGTCAACGCGCTGCGCGCGCCGGACCGGGCGTTCCTGGTCATCACCCACTACCAGCGCCTGCTTGAGCACATCGTGCCCGACACCGTGCACGTGCTCTACAAGGGTCAGGTCATCAAGTCAGGCGACAAGTCGCTGGCGCTCGACCTGGAAGCCAACGGCTATGCCGGCGTGATCGGCGAAGCAGCGTGAGATGCCAGAGGGCAGTTTGATGAATATGCACGCACAACCCCAGCGGACACCGGCCGAAACAGCGTTGATCGACGCCTTCGGCGACCGGTTGTCGCTGCTGCCGGGCGACGGCGCGGTGATGCTGAAGCGCGACGACGCCATCGAGACGATCAAGCACGGCCTGCCGACGCGGCGCGTCGAATCCTGGCACTACACCGACCTGCGCCGGTTGCTGAATACCGTGCCGGACTTCGACCCAGCAGCCATGGCCAAAGCCATCGCCCCGATCGTCGACGGTTCCACCGTGGTGTCGATCCTGAACGGCAAGTCCGACGCCAAAGTGCCGGTTCTTGAAGGCGTCTCTTTCCAGCGCCTGTCGGAAAAGCTGGTCGACGGCAGCGCAGCACCTGGGCTCGACCCCTATGGCAGCGACGATGCCATTGGCGCGCTGAACACGGCTTTTGTCGCCGACGGGTATTTTGTCGACATCGCCGATGGTGTGGAACTTGAAAAGCCGGTCGAGCTGCAGAACCTGCAGGCCGGCGGCCAGACCCATGTGCGCCTGACCGTTCGCGTCGGCGCCGGCGCAAAGGCCGTCATCGTCGAACGGCAGACGGGTGATGGCGCTGCCTTGGGCAGCTCGGTCAGCCAGATCGTGCTCGACGAGGGCGCCGAGGTGACGTGGCTGATCGTCCAGGAGCAGCCGGAAACGGCGACGCATCTGGCGCAGTTCAAGGCCCATATCGGCAAGAATGCGAAACTGACACTGTTCGTCATGAACGCCGGGGGCAAGCTCGTGCGCCAGGAGATCATGGTCAGGACGACTGGCGAAGGCGCCGATTTCAAGCTTCGCGGCATCAACCTCTTGGCCGGCGACACCCACACCGACGTGACCATGGTTCTCGACCATGCCGTGCCGCACACGACCTCGACGGAGATCGTCCGCAACGTGGTGACGGGCAAGGCGCGCGGTGTGTTCCAGGGCCGCATCAACGTCCATCAATATGCGCAGAAGACCAACGCGAAGATGGCCTGCAACACGCTGTTGCTGTCGGACGACGGCGAATTCTCGACCAAGCCCGAGCTTGAAATCTTCGCCGACGACGTGATTTGCGGCCATGGCGCGACGGTCACCGAAATCGACCACAACCATCTGTTCTACCTGATGGCGCGCGGCGTCGACGAGAAAAGCGCGCGGGGCCTGCTTGTGAAGGCCTTCGTCGCGGAGGTGATCGAGGAACTGGACGACGAGGCGATCGTCGAGGCGCTGGAAGCGCGGCTCGACGGCTGGTTCGCGGCACACGGGTGATCTGATGAACGCGCCGGGCAAGATCGGAGATTTCTACGACGTCGAAGCGATCCGCCGCGATTTCCCGATCCTGTCGCGGGAAGTCTATGGCAAGAAGCTGGTCTATCTCGACAATGGCGCCTCGGCACAGAAGCCGCAGGCGGTGCTCGACGCCATCCAGCACGCCTACAGCCAAGAATACGCCAACGTCCATCGCGGCCTGCATTTTCTGTCGAACGCCGCGACCGACGCCTACGAAAAGGCCCGAGAGACGGTGCGCCGCTTCCTAAACGCGCCGAGCACCGACAACATCATCTTCACCTCGAACACGACTTCGGCCATCAACACGGTCGCCTATGGCTATGGCATGCCCAACATCGGCGAGGGCGACGAGATCGTGCTGTCGATCATGGAGCACCACTCCAACATCGTCCCGTGGCATTTCATCCGCGAGCGGCAGGGCGCCAAACTGGTCTGGGTGCCGGTCGACGATCTCGGCGTTTTCCACATCGAGGAATTCGAGAAGCGGCTGACCGAGCGCACCAAACTGGTCGCCATTACCCACATGTCGAACGCGCTTGGCACTGTGACGCCGATCAAGGAGATCGTGCGCATTGCGCATGCGCGCGGAATTCCGGTGCTGGTCGACGGCAGTCAGAGCGCTGTCCATATGCCTATCGACGTGCAGGATCTCGACTGCGACTTTTTCGTCTTCACCGGGCACAAGGTTTATGGCCCGTCGGGCATCGGCGTGCTCTACGGCAAGAAGGACATTCTCGCTGGCATGCGGCCCTTCATGGGCGGCGGCGAGATGATCGAGGAGGTGACGGAAGACATCGTCACCTACAACGAGCCGCCGCACCGCTTCGAGGCCGGCACGCCGCCGATCGTCCAGGCGATCGGGCTGGGTGCCGCGCTCGACTATATGGAAACGATCGGTCGCGAGCGCATTGCAGCCCATGAGGAAGACCTCAAGAACTACGCGCATGAGCGGCTGCGCTCCATCAATTCGCTGCGCATCTTCGGCGATGCGCCCGGCAAGGGCGCCATCATCTCGTTCGAACTGCAAGGCATTCATGCGCATGACGTGTCGATGGTGATAGACAGGCAGGGCGTTGCTGTCCGCGCCGGCACCCATTGCGCCCAGCCGCTGTTGAAACGGTTCGGCGTAACCTCCACATGCAGGGCATCGTTCGGCATGTACAATACCAGGGCCGAAGTCGACGCTTTGGCCGAGGCGCTTGAAAAAGCGCGCAAATTCTTCGGATGACGAGTTTTTTTGGGTGACGACCATGGATGATGCAAGCATCGCTGCCGAGACCACTCCGGAAACCGCACCCAATGCGCTGGTTTCGGGATCGGCCATTCCAGCCGACGAACTGGCGCGGCTGACCGACGACATCGTTTCGGCGCTGAAGACGGTCTACGATCCGGAAATCCCGGCCGACATCTACGAACTGGGCCTGATCTACAAGATCGACATCGAGGACGACCGCTCGGTCAAGATCGACATGACGCTGACCGCGCCCGGCTGCCCGGTTGCCGGCGAAATGCCGGGCTGGGTCGAAAATGCCGTCGGCGCGGTTGAGGGCGTTTCCGGCGTCGAGGTCAACATGACCTTCGACCCGCCATGGTCGGCCGACCGCATGTCGGAAGAGGCGCAGGTGGCGGTGGGCTGGTACTAGCGTCAAGCCTGGCACACTTGCGCGAGGGAT
>NZ_RZTT01000259.1 GCF_003996995.1 Mesorhizobium sp. M7A.T.Ca.US.000.02.2.1
TTGGTACGCCGACCAGCATCCATGCCGACTTCTTCGTCGCGCCGCATTTCGGCGGCTTTCGCGAGGAGATGGCGCATGTGCTGCTGCTCGACATGGCGATCCACACATTCGACGCCGCCCGGTACATGGTCGCCGGCGAGCCGGCCGGCGTCTATTGCCAGGAATGGGAGCCGGTCAATTCCTGGTACCGGCAGGGATCGTCGGCCAGCGCGGTCTTCGATCTCGGCCGCGGCAAGGTCTTCACCTATGCCGGGAGCTGGTGCGCCGCCGGCTTCCGCACCAGTTGGGAAAGTACATGGCGCATCGTCGCCGAGCGCGGCAGCCTGCTCTGGGACGGCAATGACGAGCTGAGGGCAGAAGCAGTGATGTCGGGCCGCGACGGAATGTTCGACAAAACCCAGCCGATCGCGGTGCCGCCGCTCGATGCGTCCGATCGCGTCGGCGGCCATCTCGGCATTCTCCAGGATTTCGTGCACGCCATCCAGACCGGCACCGAGCCGGAAACGCGCGGCGCCGACAACATCAAGAGCCTGGCCATGGTTTTCGGCGCCATCGAAAGCGCCGAGACCGGCCGCCGCGTGACAATCGCAGAGGACGCACAATGACGCCGAACCCGCTTCTCGACATCCGGATCGGCACCATGGTGCGGGCCAATCTCGACGACCCGGCGGCTTACGTCAAACAGATCCTGCCGCTCGGCTTCGAGAGCATTCAACCCTTCTTCTGGCAGACGCTTGGCGGCAAGGACCTGCCGCTTCTCGCCGGCCAGATCCGCGAGGCGATCGGCGATGCCGACGTCACCGTGTCCTCGCTCGGCGTGTTCGGCAACCCGCTGGAAAGCGGCGATGTCGACCGTGGCGTGCTCCAGGCCTGGGAAACGGTGATCGACAACGCCCATCTGTTCGGCGCCTCGATGGTCAGCGGCTTCACCGGCCGCCTGCGCGGCAAGAAGCTGACCGACAGCCTGCCGCGCTTCAAGGAGGTCTGGGGACCGCTGGCCAAACGCGCCGCCGACAAGGGCGTCCGCATCGCGTTCGAGAACTGCGCCATGGACGGCAACTGGGCCGCCGGCGACTGGAACATCGCCCACAATCCGGACGCCTGGGAGCTGATGTTCAACGAAGTGCCCGATGACAATCTCGGGCTAGAATGGGAGCCCTGCCATCAACTCGTCTACCTGATCGATCCGATACCCCAGATCCGCAAATGGGCGCCGCGCATCTTCCATGTGCACGGCAAGGACGCGACGGTGCGCTGGGACGTGATCCGCGAGCATGGCGTGTTCGGCCGGTTGCCCTTCGTGCAGATGCGCACGCCCGGTTTCGGCGACAGCGACTGGACGCGGGTGATCAGCGAATTGCGGCTGGCCGGCTACAAGGGGGCCATCGATATCGAAGGCTGGCACGACCCGGTCTATCGCGGCGACCTCGAGATCACCGGCCAGGTGCGGGCGCTTGAATATCTCAAGCAATGCCGGGGAGGGGCCAGCTACCTGCCGAACCCGATGTGAGGATCGGCCGGCGGGAGGAGCCGGCCGGGATGTCTGCAACGCACATTGCCGAAGCGAATGTCGAACCCCTCGCTTGCGAGGACAAAAAGGGAGGATAAGTGCATGAGCATGACGATGAGAAGGACAGTTCTGCGCTCGATCGTCGTGGCCGCCGCCACGATGCTTGCCGCTGCGATCTCCACCTTGCCCGCGCGGGCGCTCGACGCCAAATGGTGCAAGGACGTCCACATCCGCTTCTTCGTCGGCGGCGCCGAGGGCGACGCTTTCGGCACCATCGTCTACAATGGCGCCAAGCAGGCAGAGGCCGATCTCGGGCCGAAGGTCGACTACATCTTCTCCCAATGGGACATCGAAAAGATGGTGCAGCAACTGCGTGAGGCCGTCGCGGTCAAGCCCAACGGCATCGCCATGATGGGCCACCCGGGCGACGCGTCGATCATGCCGCTGGCCGAACAGGCGCACAAGGACGGCATCAAGATGATGTACCAGAACGTGCCGGTGCCGAAGGTGGTGGAAGCGTTCGGCGGCGGCTATGTCGGCGCCCAGCAGGAGCAGCAGGGCCGCGCGCTCGGCGCCGAGGCGTTCAAGCTGGGCAAGCTGAAGGCCGGCGACAAGGCGATCATGATCGGTCCGTTCGAAAACGAAAGCCGCGGCGCGCGCGAGCGCGGCACGGTGGCCGCGCTCAAGGAGGCCGGCGTCGAGGTCATCCAGTTGTCCTCGCCGCCGAGCGGCGAATGGGCGTCCGATCCCAATCTGGCCATTCCGGTGATTACCGCGGCGCTGCTCAACAATCTCGACGTCAAGGCGGTCGGCTATCCCGGCGGGCAGATGCTCGGCAATGTATCGACCTACATGCAGGCGGCCGGACGCAAGGCGGGCGAGATATTCAATTTCGGCTTCGACACCAGCCCGCAGATCGTCGAGGGCTTCAAGGGCGGCTGGGTGCAATTGACCGCCGACCAGCAGCCGTTCCTGCAGGGCTATCTGCCGATCCTCAGCCTCTGCAAGCAGGTTGTTCTGGGGCTGGCGCCGATGAATGTCGACACCGGCGCCGGTTTTGTTACGCCCGAAAATTACGAGATCGTCGCTGAGCTCGCCAAGCAGGCGCTGCGCTGACCTCCCAAGCCGCCGGCCGGGATCTCAGGCCCCGGCCGGCGGGACCGCTGGCGACGAAGCCGGCACGAGACAATCAAAGCGAGGATCCGGTGGCAGAACGCCTCATCGAACTGCGCGACATCAGCAAATCCTATGGCCAGGTCTATGCACTGGGCGGGGTCGATCTCAGCGTCGACCGCGGCGAGGTCGTCGGCCTGCTCGGCGACAATGGCGCCGGCAAGTCGACGCTGATCAAGATACTCTCGGGCGTGGTCAAGCCGACCAGCGGTGAAATCCTCGTGCGCGGCAAGCCGGTGACCGGGTGGAGTGCGGCGCGTTCGCGCGAGGCCGGCATCGAGACGGTGTTCCAGGACCGGGCGCTGGCCGTGCAGCAGACCATCGTTCGCAACATCTTCATGGGCCGCGAGCTGACCGGCTTCATGGGCTTTCTCAGGGTCAACAAGGAGATCGAGGAAGCGAGCCGGCTGATGCGCGAGATCGGCTTCACCTCGAAAGTGTTCACGCCGCAGTCGATCGTCGGCCAGCTTTCCGGCGGCGAACGCCAGGGCGTGGCGATCGCCCGCGCCATCTACAAACAGGCGGAGCTGATCGTCCTCGACGAGCCGACGACGGCGCTGTCGCTGACCGAAACCGCCAAGGTGTTCCATTTCGTGCGCCAGGTGCGGGCGAGCGGCCGCTCGATCCTGTTCATCGGCCACAACATCCATCATGTCTTCGACATCGCCGACCGCTTCGTCGTGCTGGATCGCGGCAAGGTCGCACTGACGACCGACCGCAGCGAGGTCAAGTCGGCCGAAGATCTCATCAACTTCATGGAAGAGGTCGCGCATCCCGGCGGATTGGCCGGGCTGCACGATGCCGGCGACGCGGAGCAGAGAGCACGATGAGCAAGACCATGGAGCCCGACCTGCACGAGCCGTCCGCCGGCATTCCCCGCCCCAGTGCCCAGAAAGAGTGGAAACACCCATCCGATCACTGGATGCGCGGCTTCATCCTCGACAACCGTGCCGCGCTCGGCACGCTCGCCGTGTTCATCGTCATGATGGCGGTGTTCATGATCGCCAACCCGACCGTCTTCACCACCTGGTATCTCTACCGCTCGGTGCTGACGACGCTCCCCGTTGCGCTGTTCGTGGTGGTGCCGCTGGTCTTCGTCGTCACCTGCGGCGAGATCGACCTGTCGTTTCCGGCAACGATGGGCTTTGCCTCATGGGTCTTCGCGCTGGTCGTGCAGGCCGGCTACGATCCGTTCCTCGGCATCGCCGCGGCGCTGATCACCGGCATGCTGCTCGGCTTCCTGGTCGGCTCGCTGGTCGTCTATGGCGGGCTGTCGTCGCTGATCGCCACGCTCGGCATGAATTTCCTGCTGCGCGGCCTGATCCAGATCATCAACGAAGGCAAGTCGATGGCGCTGACCAGCCTCAGCGACAGCTGGGCCTACACGATCTTCTCAAGCCAGCTCCTCGGCATTCCGGTGCAGATCTTCTGGGCCATCGGCTTCGTCGTGCTGTCGGCGATGCTCTACAACCGCCACCGCTTCGGTGCGCAGGTGAGGGTGGTCGGCGACAACCCCGACAGCGCCCAGCAGATGGGCATCGACGTCAAGCGCGTGCGGGTGAAAGTGTTCGTCTTCGTCGGCATCGGGGCTGCGCTCGCCGGCACCTTCTCGGTGATGATCAACTTCACCTGGTGGCCGACCGCCGGCGACGGCTATCTGCTGCCGGTGCTGGCCTCGGTGTTCGTCGGCGGCACGCCGACCTGGGGCGGCATCGGCACCGTCGTCGGCGGCGCCATCGGCGCCGTCACCGTGTCCTTCATCCAGACCGGCGTCGTGGCGGCAGGCCTGAGCGGCTTCTATGTCCAGTTCTTCAACGGCCTGATCATCATCCTGTCGCTGCTGGGGCACAAATGGAACCAGGCAAGGTACAGGTGAGGGTTTCGTTGGCGGATCGCATGCCTTGACGATTGGCGCCGGCGCTCATCGTTTTCGTCATCCACGGGCGAAGCAAGGAGTGTAGCGACGCAGCGCAGACCCGAGGATCCATGCCGCGACTTCAACGCGTCACTACGGTGCAGAATTCTGCTCCGCTGCACTCCACGGCCAAGGTCACGGCATGGATCCTCGGGTCTCCGCGACGTCGCTTCGCTCCTGCTCCGCCCGTGGATGACGAAGGTGGGAGCTGTCCGCGGGAAAACGCCATCTTCACACCGCCGCCACAAACCCGTCCAGCACGCGTTTCTGGCCGGCCTTGTCGAAGTCGATGGTCAGCTTGTTGCCCTCGATGGCGGAAATGTTGCCGTTGCCGAATTTCTGGTGGAAGACGCGGTCGCCGACGTTGAAGGCGGACGGCTTGTCGGCGACGGATTTGGCGACCAGTTCGCCGTCGATGGTGCGGCCCTTGACCGAGGTGCGGCCGGCGCCGTAGCCGCTGTCCGTCTCGCCATAGCCGATGCGCTCGACCTGATGGCCGGAGCGCGAGCCCCAATTGCGGTCGGTCGCCTCGGTGCGGTTGGCCTGCGCGCGCTGCCAGCCCGGTGTCGCATAGGTGTTGGAGAAGGCGCCGGATTTTTCGGCGTCGGCGCCGACAGTGTCGAAGCGCGAGGCGCCATAGGGGTTTTGTCTTCCTGCGCCCTGGCCGCCGCGGCCGGAGGCAAAGGAACCACCGCCATAGGAATTGCCGTAGCCGCCGTAGCTGTTGCCGCTTTCGGCGACTTCGACATGGGCTTCCGGCAGTTCGTCGAGGAAGCGCGACGGGATGGTCGACTGCCACAGGCCATGGATGCGGCGGTTGGAGACGAACCACAGATGCAGGTTCTTCTTGGCGCGGGTCAGGCCGACATAGGCGAGGCGGCGCTCTTCCTCCAGCCCGGAGCGGCCGCCTTCATCCAGCGCACGCTGGTGCGGGAACAGGCCTTCCTCCCAGCCGGGCAGGAAGACGGTCTCGAATTCGAGGCCCTTGGCCGAATGCAGCGTCATGATGCTGACGGCGTCGAGCCCGGCATTCTGCTCGGCGTCCATGACGAGTGCGACATGTTCGAGGAAGGAGCGCAGCGATTCGTACTCCTCCATCGAACGGATCAGCTCTTTCAGATTCTCCAGCCGGCCGGGGGCTTCGACCGAGCGGTCGTTTTTCCACATGTCGGTGTAGCCGCTCTCTTCCAAGATGGTCTCGGCGAGCTCGGTGTGCGGCGTGGTCTCCAGCGCCTTTTGCCAGCGCTCGAAATTGGCCGCCACTTCACGAAGTGCGGCGCGCGGCTTCGGCTTCAGCTCGTCGCTTTCGGCGAGCTTGGCGGCGGCCTCCAGCATGGGGATGCGCAGAGCACGCGCCGTGTCGTGGATCTGGCGGATGGTGGCTTCGCCCAAGCCGCGCTTGGGCACATTGACGATGCGTTCGAAAGCGAGGTCGTCGGCGCCTTGGGCGACGACGCGGAAGAAGGCCAGCGCATCGCGGATTTCCATGCGCTCGTAGAAGCGCGGGCCGCCGATGACGCGGTAGTTGAGGCCGAGCGTGACGAAGCGATCCTCGAACTCCCGCATCTGGAAGGAGGCGCGGACCAGGATCGCCATGTCGTTGAGATTGTGCTTTTGCCGCTGGTAGGTCTCGATGGTCTCGCCGACGGCGCGGGCTTCCTCCTCGGAATCCCAGGCGGCATGGACATGCACCTTGCCGTCTTCGGGATCGTTGCGGTCCGTGAACAGCGTCTTGCCGAAGCGGCCCTCATTGTGGGCGATGAGGTGGGAGGCAGCGCCAAGGATGTGCGCGGTGGAGCGGTAGTTGCGCTCCAGCCGGATGATGGTGGCGCCGGGAAAATCCTTGTCGAAGCGCAGGATGTTGTCGATCTCGGCACCGCGCCAGCCATAGATCGACTGATCGTCGTCGCCGACGCAGCAGATATTTACGGTGGCGCGGGCTTCGGCCGAAGAGCGCCCAATCTCCCCCCTAGAGGGGGAGATGTCGCCAGAGGCGACAGAGGGGGGCGCTGTCCCTCCAGCCTGTCGGCGCGCGGCGCCCCCCTCTGTCCTGCCGGACATCTCCCCCTCTAGGGGGGAGATTGGCTTGCCATCAGGCCGCTGCGCCAGGAGGCGCAGCCACATATACTGGGCGGTGTTGGTGTCCTGATACTCGTCGACGAGGATGTATTTGAAGCGCTTGTGGTATTCCTTGAGCACGTCCGGATTGGCGCGGAAGATGCGGATCGGGTGGCACAGCAGGTCGCCGAAATCGCAGGCGTTCAGCGTCTTCAGCCGCTCCTGATAGGCCTTGTAGAGTTCGCGGCCCTTGCCGTTGGCGAAGGCGCGGGCGTCGCCCTCGGCGATGTCGGCCGGGCCTTGCCCCTTGTTCTTCCAGCCGTCGATCATCTGGGCGAACTGCTTGGCCGGCCAGCGCTTGTCATCCAGACCTTCAGCCTGGATCAGCTGCTTGATCAGCCGCACGACGTCGTCGGTGTCGAGGATGGTGAAGTCGGAGCGCAAACCGGCGAGTTCGGCATGTCTGCGAAGCAGCTTCACGCCAATCGAGTGGAAGGTGCCGAGCCATGGCATGCCCTCGACATTGCCTTCGCCGATCAGCACGCCAATGCGGATCTTCATCTCGCGCGCGGCCTTGTTGGTGAAGGTCACCGCGAGGATCTGCGACGGGAACGCCTTGCCGGTGGCGAGGATGTGAGCGATGCGGGTGGTGAGCACGCGGGTCTTGCCGGTGCCGGCGCCGGCCAGCACCAGAACCGGGCCTTCGGTGGTTTCCACCGCCAGCCGCTGCTCCGGGTTGAGGCCCTTCAGGTAGTCGGGTGCGTTGTTGTGTCCGCTGCGGGCAGCCATGGCGCGCGCGGCGATACCCGACGGGGCCGAGGGCCGCGCATTGGGTTCGTCGAAAAAGGGCATGTCTTCGGAAAAGCCGGACATCGCCCCGAATGTAGTGATTCGGTGGGGAAAGACCAGAACTGTCTACGTTTTGTTCCGCTAAAGTGCCCGATTGCTGCCCACGCTCCCAGTGCGGTCGATGTTATCCCAATGGCGATGGACCATTACCGCCTGCGCTTGAGGCCCATGCTTGACAGGCGGGACCGTCGGGAGAAAGTTGTGCTTCGGGCAGCGACGCAATGCCGGGTTGCCATGGCAGCGCCGCGAAGCGCAACAGTCGAAGGAGTATCATCTTGGCTGTCACCATCACCTCCCTCATTCTTTTCCTCATCGGCCTGGCACTCGGCGGCGGCGGCATCCGCCTGGCGATGCTGGGCGGCAGCTGGTACTATGTCGTTGCCGGCCTTGCCTTCCTGATCGCCGCCTGGCTGCTTTACCGGCGCAGGTCGACTGCTTTGTGGCTCTACGCGGTGATCGTGCTCGGCACGTTGGCCTGGGCGGTCTGGGAAACCGGCTTCGACTGGTGGGAACTCGGGCCTCGCGGCGGCATCATCGTGCTTCTCGCTTTTTGGCTGCTGACGCCGTGGGCGAGGCGGGGTCTCGTCGGCCCTGACGGGCGCGCGCCGCTGATCCTTGCCGTGCTGGCATCATTGGCCGTCGCCGGTTATTCGATGACTTCGGATCCGAAGGATATTGCCGGCGAACTCGGCACCGACAAGGTGGTCGCCAACGCCAATCTCGGCAATGATGTGCCGGCCGGCGAATGGCACTATTACGGCCGCACGCAGTTCGGCCAGCGCTATTCGCCGCTCGACCAGATCACACCGGACAATGTCGCCAAGCTGCAGCCTGCCTGGACCTACCAGACCGGCGATGTGAAGGGTCCCGACGATGTCGGCGAGACCACCTACCAGGTGACGCCGCTTAAAATCGGCGACACGCTCTACATCTGCACGCCGCATAATTTCGCCATCGCCATCGATGCGGCGAGCGGCAAGGAGAAATGGCGCTTCGATCCCAAGGTCAAGCTCGACAAGGACCGCCAGCACCAGACCTGCCGCGGCGTGGCCTATTACGCCGATGCCGCCGGCGCCGCCGGGCAGCCCTGTGCGACCCGTGTCTATCTGCCGACCTCGGATGCGCGGCTGATCGCGCTCGATGCCGCCAACGGGCAGATCTGCCCGGCTTTCGCCGAGGGCGGCACGCTGAACCTTCTGACCAACATGCCCTATCCGAAGTCGGGCTATTATTACTCGACCTCGGCCCCGCTGATCTCAGGCGGCAAGATCATCGTCGGCGGCGCGGTCAACGACAATTATTCGACGCAGGAGCCGTCCGGCGTCATCCGCGCCTACGACGCCGCCACCGGCGCGCTGGTTTGGAACTGGGATTCCGGCAATCCGGACCAGACGACGCCGCTGCCGGCCGGCCAGACCTATAC
>NZ_RZTT01000025.1 GCF_003996995.1 Mesorhizobium sp. M7A.T.Ca.US.000.02.2.1
CCATCCCCTCCACCGCTGCCGGCCGAAGGTCCCATCGTCGCCAAACCGGCGCGCGGCAACGAAAGCTATATCGCGCTTGTCTGGCGCCGGCTGAAGCGCTCCTGGACCGGCATGGCCGGGCTCTGGCTCGTCGTGCTGCTGCTGTTGATGGCCGTGTTCGCCGAGTTCATCGCGCCAATGGACCCGAAGGTCACGGATGTCGGCTTCGCTCCGCCGCAGGTGCCTGTTTTCCATGACAGAGACGGCGGTTTCACCGCACGGCCGAGGGTCTATGCGCTGGCCGATTCGGCGGACCTCGATCCGGTCACTTTCCAGCCCGTCGTCGGTCCCGACTACGACCATCCAAGGCTGCTTGGTTTCTTCGTGCATGGCGCGCCCTACAAGCTGTTCGGGCTGCTGCCGGCGGACCGGCATCTGTTCGGCTCGCTGGACGGCCAGCCGGTGCATTTCCTGGGCACCGACAAGTTCGGCCGTGACGTGCTGTCGCGCGCCATCCATGGTTCGCGCGTCTCGCTGATGATCGCGCTGACGGTCGTCTTCATCATCACCGTCATCGGCACCACCGTCGGCATGGTCTCCGGCTATTTTGGCGGCAGGTTCGATGTCTGGATGCAGCGCTTCGTCGAACTGGTGCTCGCCTTCCCGCAGCTGCCGCTCTATCTGGCGCTGACGACGCTGATCCCGGTCACCGCTCCCACCAACGTCTTCCTGGCTTTCGTCATCATCGTCATGTCGGCCTTGGGCTGGGCGCAGATGTCGCGCGAGGTGCGCGGCAAGACGCTGGCGCTGGCGCGGATCGAGTATGTGCGCGCCGCCATGGCGGTCGGCGCCACCGACCGGCGCATCATCATGCAGCACATCTTCCCCAATGTGATGAGCCACGTGATCGTCGCCGTGACGCTGGCGATCCCGACCGTGGTGCTGCTCGAATCCTTCCTCGGTTTCCTCGGCTTCGCCGTCAAGCCGCCGCTGATCTCGTGGGGCCTGATGCTGCAGGACACCGCGACCTATTCCGTCATTGGCACCTATCCGTGGATCCTGTCGCCGGTCGGTTTCGTGCTCGTCACCGTCTTTGCCTTCAACGCGCTTGGCGACGGCCTGCGTGACGCCGTCGACCCTTATTGAGGTGCTGAGATGACCGTCGCGCTCGCCGAATCCTTCGCACCAACCGTCCGTCACGACCATGACGGACGCCAGGGCCAGCCGATAATCGATGCCCGCAACGTCGCCGTGGCCTTCAAGGTCGAGCATGGCGTCGTCGACGCGGTCAAGGACATCTCGTTTCAGCTCTATCGCGGCGAGACGATCGCGATCGTCGGCGAATCCGGTTCGGGCAAGTCGGTCACGGCGCGCACCGTTATGGGCCTGCTGTCGCGGCGCGCCACGGTGTCGCCCGGCTCGAGCGTCTGTTATGACGGGCAAAACATCCTGAAATTTCCCGAGAGCGCCCGGCGCAAGCTGCGCGGCAACCGCATCTCGATGATCTTCCAGGAGCCGATGAGCTCGCTCAACCCGATCTATACGGTCGGCAGCCAGATCGTCGAGGCGATCCGGGTGCATCGTAAGGTCAGCCGCAAACAGGCCTGGGCGCGCGCACTGGAACTTCTGCAGCATGTGCAGATTCCCGATCCCGCCGCGCGGCTCAAGCAATACCCGCACCAGCTCTCTGGCGGGCAACGCCAGCGGGTGATGATCGCCATGGCGCTGGCCAACAATCCCGATGTGCTGATCGCCGATGAGCCGACCACAGCGCTCGATGTCACCGTCCAGGCGCAGATCCTGAACCTGATCCGCAGCCTGCAGAAAGAGCTGCGCATGGCGGTGATCCTGATCACCCACGACTTGACCGTGGTGCGCCAGTTCTCCGACTACGTCTATGTCATGCAGCATGGCGAAATGTGCGAGCACAACGTCACCGAACGGCTGTTCGCCAACCCACGGCACCCCTATACGAGACGGCTGCTGGCTTCAGAGCCGCATGGGCAGCCGAAACCCCTTCCGGAGGGCTGCGGCACCATCCTCGAGGCGAGCGGCGTGCACGTCTCATTCATGCTGCGCCACGGCACCTTCCTGAAGCCGGACTGGCGAGAACTGGTCGCCGTCGACGATCTCGGCCTGAAACTCTGTCGCCATGAGACGCTGGGGCTGGTCGGCGAATCCGGCTCCGGCAAGACCACCTTCGGCCAGGCCTTGCTCCGCTTGATCGACGCCAAGCGCGGCGAGATCCATTTCGACGGCAAGCCGATCCATGGCCTGTCGCGTGCCGAGATGCGGCCGCTGCGCTCGCGCATGCAGATCGTCTTCCAGGATCCGTTTTCCTCGCTCAACCCGCGCATGACGATCGGCCAGATCATCGAGGAAGGGCTGATTGTCAACAGCATAGGGGCGACGCGGCGCGAGCGGGTCGAACGGGTGCGCGACGCGCTGGTCAGCGCCGGCATGCCGGGCGATATACTGTCGCGGTTTCCGCATGAATTCTCCGGCGGCCAGCGGCAGCGCATCGCCATCGCCCGCGCCATCGCGCTCGAACCCGAATTCATCCTGCTCGACGAGCCGACATCGGCGCTCGACCTCTCCGTCCAGGCGCAGATCATTGACCTCCTGCGCAAGCTGCAGGACGAGCGCGGCCTCAGCTACCTCTTCATCTCGCACGACCTCAAGGTGGTGCGCGCGCTGTGCCACCGCGTGATCGTCATGCAGAACGGCAAGATCGTCGAGCAGGGTCCCGTCGACGACGTCCTGTCCAATCCCAAGACCGCCTACACCGAACGGCTCGTCAGGGCCGCTTTCGACGTGGCCTGAAAATGTGCCGGAGGTTAGCATGACAAGAAATCCCAAGATCACGTTCATCGGGGCCGGCTCGACGGTGTTCATGAAGAACATTGTCGGCGACGTGCTGCAGCGGCCGTCGCTTTCGGGCGCGACGATCGCGCTGATGGACATCAATCCGCAGCGGCTGGAAGAGAGCGCCATCGTCGTCAACAAGCTGATCGCGACGCTCGGCGTCAAGGCGAAGACCGAGACCCATTCGGACCAGCGCAAGGGACTGGCCGACGCCGATTTCGTCGTCGTCGCCTTCCAGATCGGCGGCTATGAGCCCTGCACGGTCACCGACTTCGAGGTGCCGAAGAAATACGGCCTGCGCCAGACGATCGCCGACACGCTGGGCGTCGGCGGCATCATGCGGGGCCTCCGGACCGTGCCGCATCTGTGGAAGGTGTGTGAAGATATGCTCGCCGTCTGCCCGCAGGCGATCATGCTGCAATATGTCAACCCGATGGCGATCAACACCTGGGCGATATCGGAGAAATATCCCGACATCAGGCAGGTCGGCCTCTGCCATTCGGTGCAGGGCACGGCGATGGAACTGGCTGAAGACCTCGACCTTCCCTACGAAGACATCCGCTATCGCTCGGCCGGCATCAACCACATGGCGTTCTACCTGAAGTTCGAGCATCGCCAGCCGGACGGTTCCTACCGCAACCTCTACCCAGATCTCGTGCGCGCCTATCGCGAAGGCCGCGCGCCCAAGCCCGGCTGGAACCCGCGCTGCCCCAACAAGGTGCGCTACGAGATGCTGACCCGGCTCGGCTATTTCGTCACCGAGAGCTCGGAACATTTCGCCGAATACACGCCCTACTTCATCAAGGAAGGGCGCCCCGACCTGATCGAGAAGTACGGCATCCCGCTGGATGAGTATCCCAAGCGCTGCATCGAACAGATCGAGCGCTGGAAGGGACAGGCTGAGGCCTATCGCTCGGCCGATCGCATCGAAGTCGAGCAGTCCAAGGAATATGCCTCGTCGATCATGAATTCGGTCTGGACCGGCGAGCCGTCAGTGATCTACGGAAATGTCCGCAACAATGGCTGCATCACCTCGCTGCCCCGCGATTGCGCCGCCGAAGTGCCGTGCCTGGTAGATGCCTCAGGCATCCAGCCGACCTATATCGGCGAGCTGCCGCCGCAATTGACCGCGCTGATGCGCACCAACATCAACGTGCAGGAACTGACGGTGCGGGCGCTGATGACCGAGAACCGCGAGCACATCTATCATGCGGCGATGATGGACCCGCACACATCAGCCGAACTCGATCTCGACCAGATCTGGTCACTGGTCGATGATCTCCTGGCCGCTCACGGCGACTGGCTGCCGGCCTGGGCGCGCGTAGGGTGCAAGAACGAAGCCGCCTGACTGGTTGCTCGGCGCAAAGTTGTGACGGGTCGATTGCGTTGACGGATCGAATGCCTTGGCGATTGGCGCAAACCCCATCGCTTCGTCATCCACGGGCGGAGCAAGGAGCGAAGCGACGCAGCGCAGACCCGAGGATCCATGCCGCGACTCCAACGCGTCACCACGGTGCAGTGCACCGCTGCACTCTTCGGCCAAAGGTCGCGGCATGGATCCCAGGGGGCTTCGCGACGGAGCTTCGCTCCTGCTTCGCCCTAGGATGACGAAGTTAGGAGGCTTCGATCAATCTTCCGCCAAAGGGGGAACGGCCTCACTTCGAATCGTCGGGGTCCGTTTCTTCCTCGTCGTCGCGAGCCTTGATGACGTAAGCGCCCTTCAGCCAGCGATTGAGGTCGATGTCCTTGCAGCGCGTCGAGCAGAACGGGAAGGTGTCGCGCGCCGAGGGCTTGCCGCATTCGGGGCAGGGGCGCTTCGGGCGCAAGGGCGTGACTTTGGGATCCGAATTCACAGCCGGGGTCCCGCCAGCCAGCCGCCATGCACCTTGAAGCCCTCGCCGCTCAACAGCGCGACGGTCTCATAGAGCGGCAGGCCAACGATATTGGTGTAGGAGCCGACCAGCTTGACGACGAAGGCGCCGGCGAGGCCCTGGACGGCGTAACCACCCGCTTTGCCGCGCCATTCGCCCGAGGCGACATAGGCGTCAATCTCTTCGCGCGGCAGCCGCTTGAAACGCACCCGCGTCTCGACCAGCCGTTGGCGCAGCTTGCCACCCGGGGTGATCAGGCAGATGCCGGAATAGACCCGGTGCGAACGGCCCGACAACAGCCCGAGGCAGTTGGCAGCGTCGTCGAGGGTTTCCGCCTTGGGCAGGATGCGCCGTCCGACGGCAACCACCGTGTCGGCGGCCAGCACGAAACCTGGCGCGTAGTCGGCTTCGGTCTGCAGCGAGGCGAACGCCTTCTCGGCCTTTTCCCTCGACAGCCGCTTGGCCAGCGAGCGCGGATGCTCGGCACGCAACGGCGTTTCGTCGACATCGGCCGGCAGCACGCGGTCCGGCTCGATGCCGGCCTGCTGCAAGAGCTCGATCCGGCGCGGCGAACCCGAGGCAAGCACCAGCTTCTGCAAAATGCTCATCGCGGACCAGTCGGGCTTTGCTTACTTGAAACGATAGGTGATGCGGCCCTTGGTCAGGTCGTATGGCGTCATCTCGACCAGAACCTTGTCGCCGGTCAGCACGCGGATGCGGTTCTTGCGCATGCGGCCGGCCGTATGGGCGATGATTTCGTGTTCGTTTTCGAGCTTTACCCGGAACATCGCGTTCGGCAACAATTCCGTCACGACACCCGGAAACTCGAGGACTTCTTCCTTCGGCATTCGATACCTTTGCTTGGATGGTAGTTCCAGCACCCTGGCCGGAATTTCGGCGGAACCTATATGATAATCGTCCGCTTGTGAACACGCTTAATCCGTCGCGTTTTTTGCTCCTGGAAGCAGAAAACGTCGGCCTATGCGCACCTTCAGCCGCTCGCGCACGTCGCGATAACTAGCCATGATCTGTTCGCGAGTACCGCTGGCGTCGGTCGGGTCCGGCGTCGGCCAGTATTCGACCTCGACAGCGAGCGAGCGGGTGAGTTCAAGTGCGGCGTGGTGCGCTTCCGGCGCCAGCGTGACGATGAGGTCGAAATAGTCGTCCTCGAGATCGTCCATCGTCCTTGGATGGCGCTCGCCCAGCGTGAGACCGTCTTCGGCAAGCACCGCATCGACGAATGGATCGCGCTCGCCGGCGCGAACGCCTGCCGAAGCGACAAAGACGGTGGCCGGCAGCATGCGGCGCGCCAGTTGCTCTGCCATCGGCGAGCGCACGGCATTCATGCCGCACAGGAACAGGATCGAACGGGGCAGGGCGCCGGGTGCCAGGGCTAGCCCCGCCAGTGCAGTACGCAGACCAGAGTGAACAGCCGGCGCGCCGTATCGAAGTCGATGTCGATCTTGCCGGATAGCCGGTCCATCAGCGTCTGCGAGCCTTCATCGTGCAGGCCGCGGCGGCCCATGTCGATCGCCTCGATGTGGCTCGGCGTCGAGGAACGGATGGCGTCGTAGTAGCTTTCGCAGATCATATAATAATCCTTGACGATGCGCCTGAGCGGCGTCAGCGACAGGATGTGGGTAACGACGGCGGCGCCATCCTCGCGCGCCACGGCAAACACCAGGCGCTGCTCGGCCAGCGACAGTTTCAGCCGGTAAGGGCCGGCGCCGCTGTCATTGACGGGTTGGAAACTGTTCTCCTCGATCAGGTCGAAGATCGCCACCGCGCGTTCATGCTCGACATCGGGTGTCGAACGGCCGATCGATTCATCGAGTTCGACATCGATCAGCCTGGCACGGTTTTGATCGGAGCCAGACATCGCCGCCTACATGTTCAGCCGTATGGCGACGGAGCGCCCATGCGCGTCAAGGCCTTCCGCCTTGGCCAGCGCAATCGCCGCCGGCGCCAAGATCCGCAACTGTTCCGGTCCAAGCTTGAGGATCGACGTGCGCTTGACGAAATCGAGCACCGACAGACCGGACGAGAAGCGCGCCGAGCGCGCCGTAGGCAGCACATGGTTGGAGCCGCCGACATAGTCGCCGATGGCTTCCGGCGTGTGGCGGCCGAGAAAGACCGCACCCGCGTTGCGCATCCGCGACAGGAAGCCCTCGGCGTCGTCGATGGCCAGTTCGACATGTTCGGCGGCGATGCGGTCGACCAGCGGCAGCGCGGCGTCGATGGTCGACACCTGGATCACCGCACCAAAATCACGCCAGCTCGCCGCCGCCGTCTCGGCGCGTGGCAGGCTCTGCAACTGGCGCTCGACGGCTTGTTCGACAGCGATGCCGAAGGCTGGATCGTCGGTGACCAGGATCGATTGCGCCGATGCATCGTGCTCGGCCTGGGCCAGCAGGTCGGCCGCGATCCAGTCCGGATCGTTGCTGCCGTCGGCCACGACGAGTACTTCCGACGGCCCGGCGATCATGTCGATGCCGACGGCGCCGAACACCTGGCGTTGGGCCGCCGCGACATAGGCATTGCCCGGGCCGACGATCTTGGCGACCGGCCTGATCGTTTCGGTGCCGTAGGCAAGGGCGGCGATCGCCTGCGCGCCGCCGACACGGTAGATTTCCGACACGCCTGATATGTCGGCCGCCACCAGCACCAGCGGATTGATGATGCCGCCCGGCGCCGGCACGACCATGACGATGCGCTCGACGCCGGCCACCTTGGCCGGCACGGCGTTCATCAGCACCGAGCTTGGATAGCTCGCCGTGCCGCCCGGCACATAGAGCCCAACCGCCTCGACCGCCGTCCAGCGCCAGCCGAGCTCGACGCCGGCGGCATCCGTATAGCGGTCATCCTTTGGTCGCTGCCGCTCATGATGCGAGCGGATGCGGTCGCGCGCGAATTCCAGCGCCTCGATCGTCTTTGGGTCGGCGGCCTTGTAGGCCTGGGCGATGTCGTCCTTCGAAACGGCGATGCCCAGTCCAGCCAGATCGGCGCGATCGAATTTCCGTGAATAGTCGATCAGCGCCGCGTCGCCCTCGGCGCGCACGCGCGCGATGATGGCGCGCACCGCTGCATCGACGTCGGCGGACACTTCCCGCTTGGTCAACAGGAAGGCGGCGAAACGCTGTTCGAAATCGGCGTCGGACTGACGAAGCGTGATGGCCATCGGACGCTCAGGTCTTGTGGATGGGGCGCGAGGTGGCTTCCCACGCCCCGCCAATGTCGGCAAGGCGGGCCTCGATGCATTCGACGTCGAGCATGATCGCACCGCCGCCCGAGAAGATCAGCTCGACGATGCCGGCCGGCTTGCTGATCTCGATGAAGCTGATCGCCAGCAGCGACAGGACTTCCGCAGGCTTGTCGCGGTCGATGCCGCTGGTCTTGGCGCCGAGCACGCGGTCGAAATGCAGCACGGCCTGCCGTCGCTCATTGTGCTGGCGAAACAGGCCGGATTTTGCCTCCCAGACGAAACGGTTCATGGTCAGCAGGAAACGCTTGGCCGCGGGCAGGAATTCGAGGTCGCTGACTTTCAGCACGGCATCCTGGACATGAGCCGAAACGATGCTCAGATCCTGATCGTCGAGCGCGATAAGCTTAAGGCCGGTCATGCGGATTTCGCACCTGAAGGTTGATTGTTCAGCCTTCTGTTAGGCGGTCTTGGCGATCGGTGCAACCGCACCAACAGCTGCAGGTCTGCGCTGCCCCTCATCGCCCTGCCGGGCACTTCTCCCCGTATAGTGACGGGGAGAAGGACGCTGCCGCGAAGGATCTCGCCAATCTCCTGCGTTGCTGGAGAGGAGCCGAGGTCGCGGGCTACGCCGAAATCCGCTCGATCACCGCGCCGCAGTTGGACAGCTTTTCTTCCAGCCGCTCGAAGCCGCGGTCGAGGTGGTAGACGCGGTTGACCGTGGTCTCGCCTTCCGCCGCCAGGCCGGCGATGACCAGTGACACCGAGGCGCGAAGATCGGTCGCCATGACCGGCGCGCCCTTCAGCTTCGGCACGCCGTCGACGATCGCCGTCTGGCCCGAAAGCGTGATATGAGCGCCGAGCCGCGCCAGTTCCTGCACATGCATGAAGCGGTTCTCGAAGATCGTCTCGGTGATGCGCGACTTGCCCTTGGCCATCGTCATCAGGCCCATGAACTGCGCCTGCAAATCGGTCGGGAAGGCCGGAAACGGCGCCGTCGTCACGTCGACCGGCGCAATGCCGGCGCCGTTGCGCCTCACACGAATGCCGGAATTGGTCGGCGTGATCTCCGCACCCGTCTGGGCGATCACGTCCAGTGCGGTCTGCAGCAGATCCGGACGCGCACCTTCGAGCACGACGTCGCCGCCGGTCATGGCCACGGCCATGGCATAGGTGCCGGTCTCGATGCGGTCGGGGATGACGCGCACGCGTGCGCCCGACAATGATTCGACGCCGTCGATGGTGATTGTCGGCGTGCCGGCGCCGGAAATCTTCGCGCCCATGGCGTTGAGGCACTCGGCGAGGTTAACGATCTCGGGCTCGCAAGCCGCGTTTTCCAGCACCGTCTCGCCCTTGGCGAGCGCCGCGGCCATCATCAGCACATGGGTGGCGCCGACCGAGACCTTCGGGAAGATATAGCGGTTGCCGACAAGGCGGCCATTCCTTGTCTTGGCGATGACATAGCCGGTGTCGACGTCGATGTCGGCACCCAGCGCCTGCAGGCCCTCGAGGAACAGATCGACCGGCCGCGTGCCGATGGCGCAACCGCCCGGCAGCGACACTTTGGCTTCGCCCATGCGGGCCAGCAGCGGGCCGATCACCCAGAACGAGGCGCGCATCTTCGACACCAGCTCGTAGGGCGCTGTGGTGTCGACGATGTTGCGGGCGGAGAAGTTGATGGTGCGCGAATAGCCCTCATTCTGCTTCTCGCGGCGGCCATTGACCGAATAATCGACGCCGTGGTTGCCCAGGATGCGGATCAGTTGCTCGACATCGGCCAGATGCGGCACGTTTTCCAGCGTCAGCGTGTCGTCGGTCAGAAGCGAGGCGATCATCAAAGGCAGCGCCGCGTTTTTCGCGCCCGAGATCGGAATGCTTCCGGAGAGCTTGTTGCCCCCGACAATTCTGATGCGATCCATGGAAGACGTCCCTCTCGGCCAAAAAGGGCCGGTTCAATCGTTTGAGTAGCGGCCCGTCTAGACCATTGGCCAATCTGGTTCAAGAATTACGCTGGTTCAAGAAATAGGATTTCGCCCACCCCGGGCCTAGAGTGGCCGATTTGAGTTAATCTTTTTGTATTTCCTTCGATGCAGCGAGCCCGTCCGGCCGCTCGTCGGCATCGCCGGTGCGTCGCGAGCGTGACTGCGCCTTGCGCTTCTGCAGATTGGCGCGCAATTGCTCGGCCAGCCGATCCTTGCGGATTGTTGCGCTGTTTTTCGGTGGACCATCCTTTTTCACTGGAATTGCCTTGTCATCCATTGTCCCGCTCACGGCCCGTGAGCAGCCAGCCCGCCATTCAGGGATAGCCAACATTGTGGCGCCCCCATGTCATTAAAAGCTATCCGGCAAAGGCTTTCACAGAAGCGTTGCGCTTGGCCTTGCGCTTGCCGGTTCGATATGGCAGAAGCCCCGCCATCAGCGGCTGCGGTAGCTCAGTGGTAGAGCACTCCCTTGGTAAGGGAGAGGTCGAGAGTTCAATCCTCTCTCGCAGCACCAGTTTCCAACATCCTTGTTGCCGCACATTCGTTCTCTGCATTTGCGAGGGCGAGGCGGCTACATGGGAACGGCGCGGCCGTCGTGCTGGCGGACCTCATCAGCGGTGCATTGCTCCAGAAAATGGCTGCCACAGGCAACTCCAGCCGAAACGCGTTCTCGGAAGCGACACGATTCGTTAACCAAGATGCTGTTCATCAACATGACGTGTTGTGGCATGGACGCCTGTCTGCGTCGGTCAAGTCCATGCTTGTCAGGAAGAGGGCTGAAAGGCTCTTCATCTGGGCGGGAACCTGAAATCGCCCGAAACAAAAGAACGTGCAAGGCATGAACGTGAGCGAAAACGTGCAAAACGCCCCCGGTGCTTCCCGTCTTTGGACACTGCCTGCCATCATAGCAGCGTTCCTTTGCCTGTGTGTCACCGGCGCGTTCGCGGAGACGCGTGCTTTGAAGATTCAACATCTCCATACGGGCGAGAAGGCTGAAATCGTCTTCAAGCGCAATGGGCGCTATGATCCGGCGGGATTGAAGAAGATCAATCTCATGCTGCGCGACTGGCGTCGCAACGAACCGACGAAGATGGATCCGCGCCTGCTCGATCTTGTCTGGCAGGCCTATCGCGCCAGCGGCTCGAGAGCCTATATCCACGTGGTCAGCGCCTATCGGTCGCCAGCGACGAACGCCATGCTGCGCAGCCGCTCGAAGGGCGTGGCTCGGGAAAGCCAACACATGGTTGGCCGCGCGATGGACTTCTTCCTGCCGGATGTGCCGCTGAAGAAGCTGCGCGACATCGGCCTCAAGATGCAGGGCGGCGGCGTAGGCTATTACCCGACCTCCGGTTCGCCTTTCATACATATGGATGTCGGCAATGTGCGGCATTGGCCCGGCATCAGCCGCCAGGAACTCGCAAGGGTATTCCCGAACGGCAACACCTTGCATGTGCCGAGCGACGGCAAACCGCTGCCCGGTTATGGGCAGGCGTTTGCCGCCTACAAATCGCGCAAGGGCGCCGGCACGCCCAACATCGACCTGGCAAGTGCCGACGGCGGCCAACGCAGGCCGGCGCGCGGCCTGCTGGCGACGCTTCTGGGTGGGCGCGGCGCGGACGAGACCGATGATGTCGCCGAAGCGGTGCCGGCGCCACGCAAGCCGGCCAAGTCCGTTGAACCCAGGCCCGCCGGCATCGCAATCGTGCCGCCGCAGGATGCCCAGCGCGCCGACATCCAGATGGCTTCCGTCGATAGGGCCGAAGAATCGCCGATTGGACCGGAGGGGAAGACGCCTGAAGCGATCGTCATGGCGATGGCGCCGGGCTCGGTGCCGCTGCCAGCCTTCGCCCCGCGCAGCGGGTCCAGCATTCCGACCCCGCAACTCGCGCCGCTTGCAGCAGCCAACGCTTCCACCGCGCGGGCCGAACTGGCCAATCCAACAGCAACCGATGCTGAAATTCCCTCGGGCAAGTCGGCCGGTCCCGCGGGCGGCGCGCCGGACATGGTGGCGTTCAACATCCCGTTGCCGACATGGCGACCGGAAAGCCCGACGCGCCAGCTTGAAGCAGACAAATCCGGCGATGCGGTCGCTGCCTTGCTGGCCTTGAACCACGCCGATGACGGCCACAATGGGTTGGCCGGCCAGCGGGTCTCGGTTGCCCAATCGAAGCCCGAAGATCGCGTCAGGACCAGCCCGAAGGCCGACCGTGTCCAGCCAAATCTCGATCCCGAAGCCACTGCGGTCATCGTGCCGGCAGCGTTGTCCCGGCCGATTGAGACAGGTCGTGGCATCGCCGGCGGAGCTAGCACTGCGGCGGCGCCCGTCATTGCCGCCAATCTCATCCGCACAGCGCCGGAGCACATCTATCTCGATGGATTCCAGCCGCGAGGACAGACCTCCGATCACCGGCGCTTCACCGGTTCCGCGGTCAAGTTCCTGCCCATCGCCAGCTTCAAATAGACGCCAGCCCTCGTTCGAGCCGACGTGGATGTGTTGCACGACTGGCTTGGCTGCCATGGGATAGCAAGTCATGCCGAACTCTCGATGGCTCTGTAAGAGAAGTTCCAAATTTGACAAACATGTGTGAAATTGTAAGATAATCGTCTTTCCGTCGGCGATGGGCGATGACAATGTCGATCCGCGAAGAACTGGCCAATACGACCGTGGCGTTCACCTCCGCGGAAGAGAAGATCGTCCAGGTCCTGCTCGCTGATTATCCGATGTCGGGGCTGGGCACCGCGACCCGGCTGGCACGGCGCGCTGGCGTCAGTGACCCGAGCGTGACGCGGCTGATGAGCAAGCTTGGCTATGTCGGCTTTGCCGATTTCCAGGCACGCCTGCTCACCGAAGTTGAATCCAGGCTGCATTCGCCGCTTTTGATGATGGAGGCCAAGCGTCCGGGCGGCTCCAGCGAAGGCACCGCACTCGCCTATTTCCATTCGGTTTCCGACAGCCTGGAGCGCACGCGCACGGCAGTGCCGGTGCAGGCCTACACGCGCGCCGTCAACATGCTGCTCGAGAGCAAGGGCCAGGTCGTGCTGCTGGGCGGCCGGTTCAGCCGGCATATCGCCTCCATGCTGGCCGGCTACCTCCTGCAGTTCCGCTCCGGCGTGCGCGACATCGGTTCGTTGAGCCCCGCCGATTTCGACCTGTTGATCGACCTTGGCAAGCGCGACCTCCTCGTCGTGTTCGACTACCGGCGCTATCAGTCGGACGTGGTGAGCTTTGCCCAGCAGGCCAAGGAGCGCGGCGTCTCCATCCTGCTGTTCACCGATGTCTGGCTGTCGCCGATATCTGACATAGCGGACCTGACCATGGTCGCGGCGATCGACGCCAACTCGCCGTTCGACACCCTGGCGACGGCCGTTGCCCAGATGGAAACCGTGTTTGCCCACGCGCTGGAAGGCCATGGCGCCGGGGTGCGCAAGCGCATCGAGGACATCGAGAAGATCCGCAGCGCCAATGCGGTCACGCTCGATACCGCCCTGTCGTCATCGGCCGACGACGCCGCCAAATCCAAAACCACAAGGAAATAGTGTCGTTGCGCCCAGTGCAGCGATGCAAAGCGCCGCGACGCAGAGAAGGAAGCGACGATGCCCGACAACCAGACCATCATCGATGCCGTGCAGGCTGAGATCGAGACCGATCGCGACTGGTTGATCGGGCTGACCCGCGACATGGTTCGCATCCCTTCGGTCAATCCCAAATTCGAGCCCAACCCGGCGATCAACCGCGAGGCGGATGTCCAGGCGCTGCTTGAACCGATCCTCAAGCAGGACGGGTTCAGGACCGAGCAATGGGATGCCTTGCCCGGCCGACCCAATCTGGTCGGCGAATGGGCGGGAGACGAGGATCGCAGCCTGATCCTCTGCGGCCATATCGACGTCGTGCCGGTCGGCGCGATGAAGGACTGGTCGGTCGATCCGTTCGGCGGCGAGATCACCAATGGCCGCCTCTATGGCCGCGGCGCCGTCGACATGAAGGGCGGCGTCGCCGCTTGCATCGCCGCCGCGCGCGCGATCCGCAAGGCGGGCATCACGTTGCAGGGCCGGCTCGCCATCCACTCGGTCGTCGACGAGGAAGCCGGCGGCTTCGGCGCCATGGATGCGGTGAAGAAGGGCAAGCTCGCCAAGGCGGTGCTGGTCGCCGAACCGACATGGGGCGATGTCCTGCCGGTCGAAGGCGGGCTTGAATGGGCGCGGGTGACGATCCGCGGGCGCAACGCCCATTCGGCGCTGCGCTACAACGAGATCTATCCGCAGCGCCACGACAAGGAGCGGCTGGAGCCGGGCGTCAACGCCATCGAGATCGCCGCCCGTTTCATCGCCGCCGTGCGCCAGTATGAGCTGGACCGGACGCGGGCGAAATCGCATCCATTGCTGCCGCTCGGCATGAACACGATCAACATCGGCGTCATGCATGGCGGAACCGGCCTTGGCCAGCACGGCTTGCCGACCGTCATGACCAACCCGGCCATCATTCCCGACGTCGCGGTGCTCGATCTCGACATGAAATTCCTGCCCGATGAGAACTCGGCCGACTACCGCCGCGATTTCGAGACGTTCGTCCACCATTTCGCCCAGACCGATGCGTGGCTGCGCGACAACCCGCCTGCGATCCAATGGGAGCTCGGCGGGCTGTATTTCCCGCCGATGAACACGCCGGTCGATCATCCGCTGGTGACATCGCTGATGAAGCGCAAGGCCATGGTCGGCAAGGCGCCGCAGGCGCGCGGCTTCGTCGCCGTGTGCGATGCCGCGCACTATGCCGGCGCCGGCGTCGACGGTGTCATCTTCGGCCCCTCAGGCGACGGGTTTCACGGTTCCGACGAATATGTCGAGGTCGAATCGGTGGTCGAGACCGCCAAGGTGATCGCCGCTTCGGTCATCGACTGGTGCGGCATCCGCTGAGGCGCAGCCGCTATTCCGAGCCGATCAGCCCGGGCGCTTCAGGCGTCCGGCGACGGCGCCCCATGAAGCCTTGATCATGCCGACCAGGCCGCTCGGGTAGGCCAGCATGACGCCGATGATCAGCACCGCCGTGATCATCGGCCGCCACGCGCCGAAATCGGCCATCCATTCGGCGAAGATCGTCAGCACGAAGGAGGCGACGATGGCGCCGTAGATGGTGCTGGTGCCGCCAAGCAGCACCATCGACAGGATGATGGTCGCGAGACTCATGCCGAAGACGTCGATCGAGGCATTGCGCTGGTAGGCGGCGTAAAAGGCGCCGGCGATGCCGGTGAAGAAGGCGCTCGCGGCAAGCGTCAGCATGCGCTGGCGCACGATCGAGACGCCGCGGCTGACGGCGTATTCCTCATTGTCGCGCAAGGCGACGATACTGGCCCCGGCGCGTGAGCGCACAAACACGCGCAGGAACAGCGTACTTGCCACCAGCAGTGCCAGCGCGATGTAGAAATAGGCGAACTTGCCGTCGCGGACCATGTTGTGGTCGAAGATATAAAGTCCGGGAATGCGCACCAGCCCTTGCGTGCCGCCGGTGATGGCGGACTGGCTGATGATCACCTGCATGACCAGCTGCGCGAAGCCGAAAGTGACCAGGATGATGTAGATGCCCTTCAGCCGCAGGATCGGGATGGTCACCAGGATCGCCGCCAGGGTTGCGATGACACCGCTGGCAAACAGCGCGATCCACGGGTCGAATTCGGCCAGCTTGGTCAGCAGGCTGTAGGCATAGACGCCGATGCCGAACAGCGCCAGATGGCCGAAATTGAAAACGCCGCCATAGCCGAGGCTAAGATCCCAGTTCGAGGCGACGATGGCGTAGATGAAGGCCATGATCAGGATGTGGCGGGCATAGGTGTCACCGAAGATCAGCGGCAGCAGCGCCAGCAGCGCGAAGCCGAGCACGAAGCCGATGGCCTCTTGCTTCCACGGCGTGCGGCCTGGAGCGATCGGGGTTGCCGCCTCGGCGTGGCCAGGCGCGATCAGCGATGTCGTGTCGGTCATGCTAGGCCTCGGGAGCGGCTGGCAAAGATGCCCTCGGGGCGCACCATCAGGGTCAGGATGAGCACGCCGAACAGCAGTGCCGGCGTCCAGTACAAGCCGAAATAATAGCTGCAGGCGGCCTCGAAGAAGCCGATCAGATAGGCGGCGAAGATCGGACCCGATATGCTCGATATGCCGCCGAAAACGACGACGATCAGCGCCTTGAGCAGCGGGTCGCTGCCCATCACCGGCGACATGAAGCGGTAGCCGCCCATGAAGATGCCGGCGAGCCCGGCCAGCGAGGCGGCGATGGCGAAGGCCAGCCCATAGAGCGCGGTGACGTTCAGCCCGACAAGATGGCTGGCATCTTCGTTCTGCGCCACGGCGCGCAGCGCCAGTCCCAGCCGCGTGCGGTTGAGGAACATCCAAAGCGCGGCCAGGATCAGCGGCGTGATAACGATGATGGCGATCTGGTGCAGGGAGACGCCGACGCCCCCGATGGTGGCGTTGCCGGCGATCAGCGCCGGGATCTGTTTCGAGCGCGGTCCCCAGATGGTCAGCGCGCCGTTCTCGATCAGCGACCCGGCCGCCAGCGTGGTGATGACGACGACCAGCACGATGTTGGGTCGGCCGATCAGCGGCCGCACGACGCTCGCCTGCAGGATCCAGCCGACGCCGGCCATGACGACGACGGCGATCGGAAAGGCGACCGCCGCCGGCAGGCCGAGTTCGACCAGCTGCCAGGCGATGTAGGCGCCCAGCATCATGAACACGCCATGGCTGAAATTGAACACGCCGATCGTCGTCCAGACCAGAGCCAGCCCGACCGCCATCATGGCGTAGAGCGAGCCCTGGAACAGGCCGCCGAACAGGATTTCCGCCAATGCGCTCATCTTCGGATTTTCCTAATGGCCAAAATACATCGACATGATCTCGCCGTGGTCGAGGCTTTCGCCCGGCTTAATCTCGGTCGCCACCGCGCCATGGTTGACGAGGTAGAGTTGCTGCGTCAGCTCCAGCAGGAATTCGATATCCTGCTCGACGACGATCAGCGGCACGCCGCCGCGCGAAATGTCCATGACGGAGGCGCAGAGTTCGTCCTTGATCTTGGGCGCCAGCCCCAGCGTCGGCTCGTCCAGGATCAGCAGGCGCGGATGGCTCATCAGCGCCGTGCCGATCGACACCATCTGGCGCTCGCCGCCCGACAATGTGCGCACGCGCTGGCGCCAGCGTTCCGCCAGTTTCGGAAACAGCTTGATCACCTTTTCGCGGTTCTCCGCCTCATGCGGCCGGGCCCTTGGCGAATAGGCGCCGAGCGCCATGCAGTCGGCGATCGAGAGATCGGGAAACAGCCGGTTGCCTTGCGGCACATGGATCAGGCCGGCGCCGACGATGGCGCGTGCGCTGCGGCCGGCAATGTCTTGCCCGTCGAACACGATGCGGCCGCTCTTCGGTTGCAGCAGCCCGGAGACTGCGCGCAGCAGCGTCGTCTTGCCATGGCCGTTGGGGCCGAACAGGCCGACATTGCCGAAACGGCCGGCCTCCAGCGAGATATCGTGCAGCACGGTGACGCGGCCATAGCCGGCGGTGACGCCTTCGACGCTGAGAATGGGGTTCACGCCGCCGATCTCCTCGTGCCGAGATAGGCTTCGATGACGCGCGGGTCCGCGATCACGCCGGCCGGGTCGCCAGCGGCCAGGACGCGGCCATTGTTGAGCACCAGCAGATGTTGCGAAAGGCTCATCAGGAAGGTCAGCACGTGCTCGATCAGAAGGATGGTGATGCCGCGGTCGGCGGTGCGGCGGATCAGGCCGATCGATGTCTCGATCTCGGGCTTGGTCAGGCTCGATGCCGGCTCGTCGAGCAAGAGCATGCGCGGCTGCATGGCAATCGCGGTGGCAAGCATCAGGCATTTGCGCTCGAACACGGACAATTCGCCGGCAAGCCGGCCGAACGACCGAGATCCCAGGCCGACGAACTCCAGCGCCTCGGCGGCGGCATTGCGGGCCGTGGCCGCTGTCTTTTCCTGCTTGCCATAACTGGCGCCGATCAGCGCGTTCTCGAACACGGTCAGTCCGTCGAAGCTGGTCTCGCGCTGAAACGTGCGGGCGAGGCCGAGACGCGCGATGGCGTGTCCCGATTTGCCGTTTATGGCAATGCCGTCAAAGCGGATCTGGCCCCGCTCGGGGCCGAACGGTATGCCGGTGATGATGTTGAACAGCGTGCTCTTGCCGCTGCCGTTCGGGCCGGCGATGCCGAAGATCTCGCCGGCCTCGACCTTGAACGACACGCCGTCGACGGCCTTCAGCGAACCGAAGGCCTTCGACACGTCGTCCAGTTCAAGCAGGGCCATTCCCTACTTCATCCAGGGCTGGAGCTTGAAGGCGCCGGTGGCGTATTTTTCCGGCGAGATCAGCGTGCGCTGGCCATCCCAGATCTGGAAGAAGGTGATCGGAATATAGTCGTCGCCCTGCGTGGCAAGGTGGGTGGCGGGATCGAATTTCAGCCTCCCTTCCGCGACCTGCTTGTCGGTCTCCGACAGCGCCTTCATGATCGCCGCATGGTCGGATGCGCCGCCGACCTTCTTGACCGCGTCGAAATAGACATTGGTCATTTCGTAGAGGCCAACGCCGTAGGTGCCGCTCTCGACGCCGTATTTTGCCTTGAACTTGGCTGCCACCTCGTCGGCGCGCGGGTTCTTCGGCGTCGTCAGCGCGCCGCCGAGCAGATTGTAGATGACACCATCCGATTTCTTGCCGGTCAGCTCGACGAATTCCGGAACGCTCGGTGCGTATTGCAGGAAGACGAGGCTCTTGGTCGGCTGCTCGAGGAACTGGTTCAGGAACGACGCCGAATTGCCCGGCAGATAGTCGGTGTTGATGACGACGTCGGGAACGTTCTCGCGCACCTTGGCGAGGATCGAACGCCAGTCGGTCACTTCGCCGAACGGCACGATCTCGTCGACGGTGATGGTCCAGCCCTTCTCCTTGAAGGTCTTCTTCATGCCTTCGGAGATGGTCTTCGAATAGGCATTGTCGGACGAGATGATGGCGACCTTCTTGGTCGGCAAGGTGATCTTGCCGTCGGCCGCGAGCTTCTCGACGAACAGGGTGACGTCGGTGTTGTAGGCGTCGAAGGAAGGCGTCAGCGACCAGCAGCACATGTATTTATCGGGGCTCGGCGCGATGATGTCCCTGGTCTGCTGCGAGGTGGCCGCCAGCATGTAGGGCATTTCCGCTTCGGCCATGTTGTCGATCTCGAAATTGGTCAGGCTGGCATAGCCGGTCAGCATGAAGTGCACGCCCGGATCGCCAAGCAGGCGCTCGACCGCGCTGGTGACGTTGCCGGCGGACTGATCCTTGACGTCGCCGACCACCAGTTCGAACGTATCCCCGGCAACGCCGCCGGCTGCGTTCGCCTCGTCGATGGCCATCTGCACGCCGCGCTGGAATTCCTGGCCGTCCGCCGCGGCAGGGCCGGTCAGCGGCGCAAGCAGGCCGATCTTGACGACGTCGGCAAAGGCGGGGGCGGCAGATGCGGCAAACATGCCGATCAGCGTCGTGCTCATCAGCATATGGCGGATTCGACTTGCGGCGGATTTGGGCTTCATCGTGCTGTTCCCTGTTTTCCTCCCGTTCATCGGGAGTTGGATAATTGACAATCTACGCATAATTGTTCTTATTTGAAAAGGATTTTTCAACGCAACCTGGCCGGGAAGATGGTTCCCGCAAAGGTATGGAAGCCGTGGCGCTTTGCTGCGCAACTGTATTAAAACAGGGCAATTCCCCCGACGGAGCGGACAATGGCGATCTCGCAGAAGACCCTTGAAACCAGCCACGGCAAGATCGCGGTTCGCCAGACCAGTGGCGAAGGCACCGCTGTCATGCTGATCCACGGCAATTCATCTTCCAGCGCCGTTTTCCGCAACCAGTTGGACAGCCCGTTGGGCGAGCGCTACCACCTCATCGCTCCCGACTTGCCAGGCCATGGAGCGTCCGCCGATGCGATCGATCCGGAGCGTTCCTACAGCATGGAAGGCTATGCCGATGCCATGACCGAAGTGCTCGGGCTGCTCGGCATCGACAAGGCCATCGTCTTCGGCTGGTCGCTCGGCGGCCATATCGGGCTTGAGATGATCGACCGTTTTCCCGGCCTGCTTGGCCTGATGATCACCGGCACGCCGCCCGTCTCGCCCGAGCAGGTCGGCAACGGCTTCAAGCCGAGCCCGCATATGCACCTTGCCGGGCAGGAAACCTTCACTGACGCGGATGTCGAGGCCTATGCGCGCAGCACCTGCGGCGAGCCGTTCGAGCCGTTTCTCATCGACACGGTGGCGCGCACCGATGGAAGGGCGCGGCGCCTGATGTTCGAAAAGTTCGCGGCCGGCACCGGGCGGAACCAGCGCGAGATCGTCGCCGGCAAGACGCCGCCGATCGCCGTTCTGAACGGCATCGACGAGCCATTCGTCAACACCGATTTCGTCTCCGCTGTGAAATTCTCCAATCTATGGGAAGGCAAGGCCCATCTGCTCGACAAATCCGGCCACGCGCCGTTCTGGGATTCGCCAGATCGCTTCAATCCGGTCTTCGCCCGCTTCCTGGCAAGCTTCGACAGAGCGTAGGTCCGTCGGAAAACCGGCGCCACAGACCCCGCCTTCGAGGCAGGTGGGTGACAATCGCGCGCATCTGCCGTATATTGACATAAAGATATCCTTATGTGACATGAAAAGGCCTGTCGCCAAAGGGATAAAAAATGTCGCAGAATTCTGCATCGCTGGACGCATTGTTCGGCCCCGTCGCGGCAAAACCGGACGGCTCGGAAGTGCTTGCCGCGCTGACAGCGGCGGCACGCGAGCGCATTCTCATCCTCGACGGCGCCATGGGCACACAGATCCAGGGCTTCGGCTTTGATGAGGACCAGTTTCGCGGCGAGGCCTTCGCCGGCTGCGCCTGCCACCAGCAGGGCAACAACGATCTTCTGATCCTGACGCAGCCGAAGGCGATCGAGGAGATTCACTATCAATACGCCATCGCAGGCGCCGATATCCTCGAAACCAACACCTTCTCCTCGACCTCGATCGCCCAGGCCGATTACGGCATGGAGGATGCCGTCTACGCGCTGAACCGCGATGGCGCGCGGTTGGTGCGGCGCGCGGCGGTGAGGGCCGAGCAGGAAGATGGCAAGCGCCGCTTTGTCGCCGGCGCACTCGGGCCGACCAACCGCACCGCCTCGATGTCGCCCGACGTCAACAATCCCGGCTATCGCGCCGTGACCTTCGACGATCTGCGCCTCGCCTATGGCGAGCAGCTGCGCGGGTTGATCGATGGCGGCGCCGACATCATCCTGATCGAGACGATCTTCGACACGCTGAATGCCAAGGCGGCGATCTTCGCAGCGGAAGAGATCTTCATTGAGAAGGGCGTGCGCCTGCCGGTGATGATCTCGGGCACCATCACGGACCTCTCCGGCCGCACGCTGTCGGGCCAGACGCCGACGGCCTTCTGGCATTCGGTGCGCCATGCCAGCCCGTTCACCATCGGCCTCAACTGCGCGCTCGGCGCCAACGCGATGCGCGCGCATCTGGCCGAAATATCCGGTGTCGCCAACACCTTCACCTGCGCCTATCCGAATGCCGGCCTGCCCAACGAATTCGGTAGGTATGACGAGAGCCCGGACTTCATGGCCGCGCAGATCGAGGATTTCGCCAGGGAAGGGCTGGTCAATGTCGTCGGCGGGTGCTGCGGCTCGACGCCGGAGCACATCCGCGCCATCGCCGAGGCGGTGCGGAAGTATTCGCCGCGCGCCATCCCTTACATTGAGCCCAAGATGCGCCTGTCCGGGCTGGAGCCGTTCACGCTCACCGACGAGATCCCCTTCGTCAATGTCGGCGAGCGCACCAATGTCACCGGCTCGGCCAAATTCCGAAAACTGATCACGGCGGGCGACTATGTCGCCGCACTCGACGTCGCCCGCGACCAGGTCGCCAACGGCGCCCAGATCATCGACATCAACATGGACGAAGGCCTGATCGATTCGAAGAAGGCCATGGTCGAGTACGTCAACCTGATCGCCGCCGAGCCGGACATCGCCCGCGTTCCTATCATGGTCGACAGTTCGAAATGGGCGATCATCGAGGCCGGCTTGAAATGCGTGCAGGGCAAGCCGCTGGTCAACTCCATCTCGATGAAGGAGGGCGAGGAGGCCTTCCTGCATCATGCCAGGCTGGTGCGCGCCTATGGGGCTGCTGTCGTCGTCATGGCCTTCGACGAGGACGGCCAGGCCGACACCAAGGCGCGCAAGGTCGAGATCTGCACCCGCGCCTACAAGCTCCTGACCGAACAGGCCGGCTTCCCGCCCGAGGACATCGTCTTCGATCCCAATGTCTTCGCCATTGCCACCGGCATCGAGGAGCACGACAATTACGGCGTCGACTTCATAGAAGCCGCGGGCGAGATCACCGCGACGCTGCCGCATGTCCACATTTCCGGCGGCGTGTCGAACCTGTCCTTCTCGTTTCGCGGCAACGAGCCGGTGCGCGAGGCCATGCATGCCGTGTTCCTCTACCATGCCATCCAGCGCGGCATGGACATGGGCATCGTCAATGCCGGCCAGCTCGCCGTCTACGACACGATCGAGCCGGCACTGCGCGAGGCCTGCGAGGACGTCGTGCTCAACCGCGCGCCCAGGGCCGGCGGCACCGCCACCGAACGCATGCTGGAGATTGCCGAACGCTTCAAAGGCACGGCCGGGAAGGAAGCGCAGGAGCGCGATCTCGCCTGGCGCGAATGGACTGTCGAACAGCGGATCAGCCATGCACTGGTCAACGGCATCACCGAATTCATCGACGCCGACACCGAGGAAGCGCGGCTTGCCGCCGAGCGGCCGCTGCATGTCATCGAAGGCCCGCTGATGGCCGGCATGAACGTCGTCGGCGACCTGTTCGGCGCGGGCAAGATGTTCCTGCCGCAAGTGGTGAAATCGGCGCGGGTGATGAAGCAGGCCGTCGCCGGATTGCTGCCGCATATGGAGGCCGAGAAGCTGGCCAACGCCGCCAACGGCATCGACAATGGCGAACGCCAGACAGCGGGCAAGATCCTGATGGCGACGGTCAAGGGCGATGTCCATGACATCGGCAAGAACATCGTCGGCGTCGTGCTCGCCTGCAACAACTACGAGATCGTCGATCTCGGCGTCATGGTGCCGGCAGCGAAAATCCTGCAGACGGCGCGCGACCAAAATGTCGACATCATCGGCCTGTCCGGCCTGATCACGCCATCCCTCGATGAAATGGTGCACATGGCCGCCGAGATGGAGCGCGAAGGCTTCGACATTCCGCTGCTGATCGGCGGCGCAACGACCAGCCGCGTGCACACGGCGGTGAAGATCCACCCGCGCTACACCAAGGGCCAGACGGTCTACGTCACCGACGCCAGCCGGGCGGTGGGTGTCGTGTCGTCCTTGCTGTCGAACGAGACCAAGGGCGGCTATGTCGACACGGTGCGCACCGAATACAAGAAGGTCGCCGATGCGCATGCCCGCTCCGAATCCGACAAGCAGCGGCTGCCGCTGGCCAAGGCGAGGGCTAATGCGCACCGGATCGACTGGTCTGCCTACGAGCCGCCGAAGCCGTCCTTTACCGGCGTCAAGGTATTCGAGAACTGGGATCTCACCGAACTCGCGCACTACATCGATTGGACGCCGTTCTTCCAGACCTGGGAACTGAAGGGCCGTTATCCCAAAATTCTCGAAGACGAGGCGCAAGGCGCCGCCGCGCGCCAGCTGTTCGAGGATGCGCAGGCGATGCTGAAGAGGATCATCGCCGAGAAATGGTTCGCGCCGCGCGGCGTCGTCGGCTTCTGGCCGGCCAATGCCGTCGGCGACGACATCAGGCTGTTCACGGACGAAAAGCGGTCGCAGGAACTGGCGACCTTCTTTACCTTGCGCCAGCAGCTGACCAAGCGCGATGGCAAGGCCAATGTCGCACTGGCGGACTTCGTCGCGCCAGCGGAGTGCGGCAAGCCGGATTACATCGGCGGCTTTATCGTCACCGCCGGCATCGAAGAGGTGGCTATCGCCGAACGGTTCGAGCGAGCGAATGATGATTATTCGTCGATCATGGTCAAGGCGCTGGCAGACCGCTTCGCCGAAGCCTTTGCCGAGCGGATGCATGAGAAAGTGCGCAAGGAATTCTGGGGCTATGCTTCAGATGAAGCGCTGGCGCCGGACGAACTGATCGGCGAACCCTATCGCGGCATTCGCCCTGCGCCCGGCTATCCGGCGCAGCCCGACCATACGGAGAAGGCGACTTTGTTCCGGCTGCTCGACGGTGAGCGCAATGCAGGCGTGAGCCTGACCGAAAGCTATGCGATGTGGCCGGGCTCGTCGGTCTCCGGCATCTATCTGGCGCATCCAGAAAGCTACTATTTCGGCGTCGCCAAGGTCGAACGCGACCAGGTCGAGGATTATGCGCGCCGGAAGGCGATGCCGTTGGCAGAGGTCGAGCGCTGGCTCGGCCCCATCCTCAACTACGTGCCGGCACATTATGCCGAGGCGGCTGAATAGCGGCGCCATGCGTTCAACAGAATTTGCGCTGGTTGCCGGCTTGTGATCCGTGGCGCGGCGGTTACACCTGCGCGGGCAGCCGTCTTTACAGTTGGAGCGCCGAATGACCTTACTCACACGCCGCAGGCTTTTGAAGACGGCTGCGGTTGCCGGCGCGGGCGGGATCGGGCTTTCGGCGATGGGCCGGCTTGGTGGCTGGGCCGCCGCGACGCCTGAGCCGGTGGTTTTGCAGACGGCAAAGATCCAGGCGAAGCTGATGGATGTCGGCCAGACCAGGGATGTGCTGACCTATGGCAACGCCGGAATGCCGCCCGTGCTCAGGATGAAAAAGGGCGAGCCCTTCGCAGCACGCCTTGTCAACGCGATCGACGATCCGACGACGATCCACTGGCACGGTATTCGCGTTCCCAACAAGATGGACGGCGTGCCGTTTCTGGTACAGCCCTACGTCTACACCGGCGATCATTTCGACTACGCCTTCACGCCGCCCGATGCCGGCACCTTCTGGTACCACCCGCATTGCAACACGCTGGAGCAGATGGGCCATGGCCTGACTGGCGTGATCGTGGTCGAGAATCCCAACGATCCGAAATTCGATGCCGAAATCGTCCTCAATTTGCGCGACTGGCGCCTCGGTGACGACGGCCAGTTCATCGACCAGTTCCGGCCGCGCGATGCCGCGAGAACCGGCACTTACGGCACGGTACGCACCGCCAATTGGCTCGATCAGCCGCAATATGATGCGCCGGCCGGCGGACTTGGGCGGCTGCGCGTCGCCATCACCGACGTGACGCGTATCTACGCTTTTCGCGTCGACGGTGCGGAGGCGAGTATCATGGCGCTCGACGGCAATCCGGTGCCTGAGCGTTTTTCGCCCGACGCCTTGCTGCTTGGACCCGGCCAGCGCATGGAACTGGCCATACGCATGCCCGACAATGAAGGCGCGATGGTCAGCTTGAGGGACGTCAGGGGCACCAAGCCAAAAATCCTGGCAACCCTGCGCGCGACAGGAAAATCCCTCAAACGGGACATTCGCGATGTTGCTCCGCTGGAGCTCAATCCGGTGGCGGAAGTGGATCTCGCCAGTGCCAGGCATATTTCCCTGGCACTAAGCGCCACGGCGGAGAACGTCCCGAGCGATGGCATCTGCGGTTCGCTTGGCTACAGTTTCTGGGCCATCAACAAAGTCCCGTGGCCAGGCGACACCAAGGACCCGACCGCGCCACTGGCCGAATTGAAGCTTGGCCAAAGCTACGTCATCGACATGGAGAACCTGACGCCGCAATCCCATCCGATGCATCTGCACGGTATGAGCTTCAAAGTGCTGTCATCCTCGACGCGCCGGGTTCAGCCTGTGATTTCCGACACCTATCTCATCCAGCCCAACGAGAAGGTTCAGCTCGGCTTCGTCGCCGACAATCCCGGCGATTGGCTGCTGCACTGCCACATCATCGAGCACCAGAAATCGGGAATGACGAGCTACGTCAGGGTGGTGTGAAGCCGCGTCAGCCTGCGCGTAGCGTCGGTGCCGTCATTTGCGCAATTGCGCCTCGATCTCGTCGAGCACCTTGTCCTTGCCGATGCCGGTGAGGAAGGCGAGGCCCTTGATCACCGGCTTGGTGACCGAAGCGGAGATCGGGGTGGTTGCGACGATGAAGTCGACATTGTCGGCCAGTCCGGGCACTTCGGTGGCCTTCGCCTGCTGGGCATTGAAGGTGAGGCCGCGTTTCTTCATTTCCTCGGTGACGGCGACATTGACCGCGGTCGAGGTGGCGATGCCCGTGCCGCAGGCAAAGAGAATGGTTTTCTGTCTCGACATCTCTGCTTCTCCTTGTTTCAGCCGAGTACGGCTCGCACGTCTTCGAGGGTTCTGGCCGACCTCAAATCATCCAAGGCTTGCGGGTTCTGGATGGTGGCCATGACGGCCTGCAGCGCCTCAATCTGCTTGTCCTTGTCGTTGATGGCAAGCAGGAAGACGAAGCCGACCGGCAGCATCTCGTCGGGATCCTCCATGTTGGCGAAGGTCACTGGTTGCTTCAATGTGCCCATCGCGATGCCAGGCTTCAGCACATGCTCCGGATCGGTGTGCGGCACCGCGACATTATCGGAGCGTTCCAGCGGCAGTCCGGTCGGGATGGTCAATTCGCGGCGCACGACCGCGTCGGCATAGCTGCTTTTGACATAGCCAAGTCTCTCCAGCCGGCCCGCCAGGATGCGGATGATCTCCTCATTGGTCGAGGCATCGGATCCGAGCACGATCGCGTCAGGGTCCAGAAGCTGCATGAGTCCGTCGGACATTCTTTGCTCCGTCTATGAAATCGTGCGCCCCGGGAAGGGCGCACGATCGGTTTGAGGGTGGACGCTATCAGGTTCAGGCCGTCTCTTCGGCCGGCTCGTCCTCGGCGCCCGCGGCCCGCTCCCAGCCGAGCGGATTGCGGCGGTAGAGGACAAACAATGCCGCGATAACCACCGCGATCACGATGATGCCGACAAGCCCCATCCCCTGGATAGCCTCGATGACCACGTAAGGCACCCACAGGAAGCCGTCGACCACCGAGGTGATCTGCAGTGCGTCCGCCGGCAGCTTGAAGCCCGACGAGACTGCTGCGCTGGTGAACAGCGGCGCCAGCGCGTTGGCGACGTAGAAGCCGATGGCCAGCGTCACCGTGCCGATCACCACCATGCGGAACACGTTGCCTTTGACCAGCGGCGCGGTCATGGCGACGATGAAGGGGATGACCGCGAGGTCGGCGAACAGGATGACGCGGTTGCCCGGCAGGATGATGGACAGAATGATCGCGATCGGCACCAGGATCAGCGACGACGAGATCGCGGCCGGATGGCCGATCAGGATCGCCGAATCGAGACCAACGAGAAGCTCTCGGTCACCGGTGCGTTTGCGCACGAACGCCTGTGCGGCATCGGAGACGGGGATCAGCCCCTCCATCAGGATCTTGACCATGCGCGGCAGCAGCAGCATCACCGCGGCCAGCGTCATGCCGGTGCCCAGGACCTTGGCCAGCACCACGCTGAGATCACCCGCATTGTAGAAGGCGATCATACCAAGCACGAGGCCGATGATGAGGCCCATCACGACAGGTTCGCCGAACACGCCGAACCTGCGCTCGATGGTGTCCGTGTTGATGTTGATGCGGTTGATCCCGGGAATGCGGTCCATGATCCAGTTGAGCACAATGGCGATCGGCAGGATCTGTGCCGAGGCGAGATGCGGCACGGAAATGCCGGGCACGCCGTAGAACTGCTGTACCGCGCGCGCCGACCAGTCGGCGAACAGCAGCGAGAGTGCTGCGACAAGTGCTGCGACCGCGATGCCATAGGCCAGATTGTCGGTTGCGGCGACGACCAGCGAGCCGACAAAGGCGAAGTGCCAGAAATTCCAGACGTCGACATTGAGCGTGCGCGTCATGCGTGTCAGCAACAGCACGATGTTGACGAGGATGCCGACCGGAATGACCCAAAGGCCGACCGACGAGCCGAAGGCGATCGCGGCCGCGGAGGGCCAGCCGACATCGATGATGTCGCGATGAATACCGGTGTTGGTGACGATGGCCTTGGCGACGTCGCCAATCGACGTGAACATGAGGCCAAGCACCAGATTGATGCCGATGAAGGCGACGCCGATGGTGACGGCGGCGCGAAAAGCCTTGCTGACCTTGGCGCCCAGAACCACGGCGATGATGAAAATGACAATTGGCAGCAGGATCGTCGGGCCAAGCGTATCGATGGCCCCTTTTAGGCCCGCGAGAACAGTATCCATTTTTCCTCCCCTGGAGCCGCGAGCCTTCGCTCGACGCCTCGCAATGATGCTCCATCCAGCCTTTGACGCCCTGGCGCAAAGACACTCCCCAATTTGCCCCAGAGGCGAATGCTTTCCGACTGTCGCGTCGGTGAACATTTGCCTTTGTTGACAAACGAATGTTTTATTGGGGTTGTCAGCTGCGATGTCAATTGGTTGCGCTTCGGCCAATCGAGCCTCGGCGGACGTCCCCTCCGAGACGATTTCGTGGGAAATTGCCGGTTGCGACCGGGTTTCGTTGGCAAATAGAACCCGTTCCCTGCTATCCGACCCCAAATCACGAAGCTGTGGACATTTCCTGCATGACCAACGTCGCCCTGACCGGCCTTGCCCGCGATCTCGCCAGGCGTGCCGCCGAGGGCCGCCCGGTGCGCATTGGCGTCATCGGCTCGGGCGAAATGGGCACCGATCTGGTCACCCAAGGCATGCTGATGCCAGGCATTTCGATCTGCGCCGTCTCGACGCGCCGCCCGCACACCGCGCGCGATGCCATCCGTATCGCCTATGGCGACGAAGCCATGGCCGTCGAAGCCGACACCGCGTCGAAAGTCACCGGAGCCATCGAGAGCGGCAAGATCGCCATCACTTCGAACGAGATGCTGGTCACCAATCCGTTGATCGACGTCGTCATCGACGCCACCGGCAAGCCGGGTGTCGCCGCCGATTTCGACCTCATGGCGATGGAGCACGGCAAGCATCTGGTGATGATGAACGTCGAGGCCGACGTCACCATCGGCTGCTACCTCAAGCAGCAGGCCGACCGGCTTGGCGTCGTCTATTCGGTGGGTGCGGGCGACGAGCCGTCGAGCTGCATGGAACTGATCGAATTCGCGTCGGCGCTCGGGCTGACCATCGTCTCGGCCGGCAAGGGCAAGAACAACCCGCTCAACCACGATGCCGTACCGGACGACTATCGCGCCGAAGCGATCCGCCGCAACATGAACCCACGCATGCTGGTCGAGTTCGTCGACGGTTCCAAGACCATGGTCGAGATGTGCGCCATCGCCAACGCCACCGGGCTGGTGCCCGACGTGCCCGGTATGCACGGCCCCAAGGCCGACCGCGATGACCTCGCCAAGGTGCTGATCCCGCGCGAGGATGGCGGTCTGCTGTTGAAGAAAGGCGTCGTCGACTACACGATTGGCAAAGGCGTCGCGCCCGGCGTCTTCGTCATCGTCGAGGCGACGCATCCGCGCATCATCGAGCGCATGGACGATCTGCATATCGGCCACGGCCCCTACTACAGTCTGTTCCGGCCGTATCATCTGACCTCGCTGGAAGTGCCGCTGACCGCCGCCCGCATCATGCTTTTCGGCAAGCCCGACATGGTGC
>NZ_RZTT01000260.1 GCF_003996995.1 Mesorhizobium sp. M7A.T.Ca.US.000.02.2.1
GGCGGCGTGGCCGGTTCCGCCGCTCCGCCCGGCGCATTTGCGGGCGGTGCCCCGCTGTCGCCCGGCTGGGTGCCGGCCGGGGCGTTTGCCGGCGGCGCACCCAACAAGCCTTGCGCGGCGGCGCCGCTCAGAGCCGCCAGCAGGCACACACCCGACAGCGCCAGGAACCGGCGATGGGCCATCGCTTCACTCCGGCGTCTGGCCGGCCATGCATTCCAGCGCGCTGAGCGTCCAGTCGCTGGTCTTGGAAGCGATGTCCGATATCTTCCACTTGCCGTCGATCTTCTTGAGCGACCAGAGCATTTCACGTTTGGAATCATCGCCCTCGGAGAACAGGCTGAAGGATGCCGTGACCTGTGCGTTATCGCCATCCAGCTTCTCAGACAGTTTCAGCGTTTTCGAGACGGTTTTCTGATCGAAATCCTGGGCGTCGAGACCAGGATCGAAATCGATGCAGGCGACCTGGTCCGGGTTCGTCTTCGTTGCCTGGTCGTTCAGCTCGAACAGTTTCGTCACCGGTTCGGTGAACCGATCCCGATATTGTTCGTCGGCCTCGAACTTGACCGCCGGGACATAGAAGAAATTCACCGCGTCGGACGCCGGTCCGGCGACGGCGGCGCCCGGCAGGGCTATCGAAAGGGCGGCAACGAGCACTGTCAGTCTCATGCAGAATCTCCGGCTTTTGATGGCTTGAGCCTATCAATACCACGCATCCTGCATATCGGCTTTTTTGCGGCTCATAAAGTCCTGCCGCGCCTTGTTTCAGCCGTCCAGCCAGACGTTCTGAAGGTCCATCTCGAATGTCTGGTGGACACCATAGTTCTTCACCTTCTTGTTCTGGTGGCTGTAGAGCTTCTGCCAGAACGGCTGAATAATGACGCCCGAATCCTGCAGGATCTGCTCGACATCCTTCATGACCTCGCGTCGTTTCTCCACGTCGATGAGCGATAGCGCCTGCTTGAGCTTGGCGTCGAAATCGGGGTTGGAATATGCCGATTCATTCCAGGCCTCGCCGGTGCGATAGCCGAGCGCCAGCACCTGGACGCCAAGCGGGCGCATGTACCAGATCGTCATCGAATAGGGATATTTCGTCCAGTCGTTCCAGAAGGTCGAACCCGGCAGCACCGTGCGCTTCACCTTGATTCCGGCATCGCGCAGCTGGCCGGCAATGGCGTCGCCGGTATTCTTCTGCCAATCGTCCTCGATGGTGATCAGCTCATGCTCGAAGTCAGCCTGTCCGGCTTCCGCCATCAGCTTCTTGGCGCCGGCGGCGTCGCGTGTCTTCTTGGGCAGCGGATAGTATTCCGGATGGATCGGGGCAACGTGGTGGTTTTCGCCAGGGGTGCCTCGCCCGGCATAACCAAGTTGGAGGACCGCATTGTTGTCGACGGCCATTTGCAGGGCGTTGCGCACCCGCTTGTCGTCATAAGGCTTGTGGGTGATGTTGGTGCGGGCAACCAGCGTCGTCGCCGTCGCCACCTCCGATTTCACCAGGTCCATCTTGTCGAGAATGTCGATGAAGTCGGCGGGCGACTCGAAATTGAGGTCGATCTCACCGGATTCGAACGCGTTCACGGTGGCGTTGAAATCGGTGCCGTAGTCGATGAACTCGACGCTGTCGAGCGGCGCTTCACCACCCCACCATCTGCCATTCTCGCGACGCTTGACGACCGCCTTCTGGCCGACATCGTAGGAGACCAGTTCGAACGGTCCCGTGCCGATCGGCTTCTTGATCGGATCGGCACCGTCGGCATCGAAGTTGCGATGCACGACGAGCGCCGGATAGTCGGTGAAATTCGGGATCAGTGAAATGTCTGGTTCGCTTAGCTTCAGCTTGACCGTGTTGTCGTCGACCTTGGTGATCGCGCCATCCCTGGCCTTGCCGGTCTTTGCGTCGATCAGCGCGCCGACACGGGCGGCCATGGAATTGCCGGCGACATTCTTCTCGCACCAGCGCGTTAGATTGTGAGCGACGTCATCGGCGTTGAAGGCATCGCCATTGTTCCATGTGATGCCCTTGCGCACATGCAGCACGTATTCGGTGGCGTCGTCATTGATATCCCAACTTTCGAGCAGAACCGGCTCGAAGGTGAACTGCCTGGTATAGCGGACAAGCGGCTCCAGCCAGCAGCGCGAAATGTTCGCCAGCTCAACCCAGTCGTAGGTGCGCGGATCCTTCTGCCCCTTCACCGACATCGAGACGCGCAGCGTTCCGCCTTTCTTCGGCTCTTCGGCCAAGGCCCGATCCGGCACGGCAAGGCCGATCATGGCGTAGGCAAGCGCCGTCGATGCGCCGAAGGCGCTTGCCAGCGCCAGGAACTCGCGCCGATCGACACGACCCGCGCGTGCTTCGACCGCCATTGCCTCGATAGCGCTCGGCACGCGATCGCCACTGCTTCTGAAGAATGCCATTTTTTCCTCCCGTCTGGTTCCCTTTGATCTTGGTTCTTCGCGTCAACTGACGCTGTCCGGCAGCCTCTCCTCGCGCCGCGCGATGAAATCCATCAGGCCATCGGCGATGCCTTCGTCGAGCTTCGGCTCCTCGTAATCCGCCAGCATGTTGCGCGCCTTCTCGCGACCGCGCGTGTCGTGGTCCTTCGCCCCTTCTGCCTTCCACTGTTCGTACGAATTGAAGTCCATGATCGAGGGTATGAAGAAGGCCGACTCGAAATGTTCGAGCGTGTGTTTGGTGCCGAGGAAATGGCCCTGCGGCCCGACTTCGCGGACCGCTGCCATCGCTTCCTTGAAATCGTCGAACGGAAGGCCGCCTGCATATTTGTACCAGCCAACCAGCTGTTCGCAGTCCGTAGCGAACTTCGAATAGCCGCAGCTCAGGCCGGCCTCCAGCCACCCGGCGGAGTGCCAGATGTAGTTGGCGCCGGCGAGGATGGCGGCATGCATCAGCATGTTGGCCTCGTAACCCGCCTGGGCGTCGTTGAGCTTCGATCCGACATGGAAGCCCGAGGTGCGCCACGGCAGTTTGTATTTCCGCGCCAGCGCGCCCATCAGGTACATCATCTGGGCCGCCTCCGGCGTGCCGCCCATCGGAGCGCCGGTCTTCATGTCCACGGTGACCATGAACTGTCCATAGATCTGTGGCGACCCTGGGCGCAGCAGTTGCGTGAAGGCGACGCCCGCCAGCGCTTCCGCATTGACCTGCGCGACTGCCCCGACGGCCGACGCCGAAGTCGAGGCGCCGCACAGTGCGAAGGGTGCGAGGATCAGCGGCTGGTTGCTTCGGGCATAGACCTTCATCGCGTCCAGCATGGTGGCGTCCCACACCAGCGGCGAATTGCAGTTGGTGATCGACACCAGGACCGGATTGTCGCGGACGTAATCCTCGCCGAACACGATGCCTGCCATCGCCATCGTGTCTTCCGCCCGCTCCTTGGACGTGACGATGCCCATGAACGGCTTGTCGGAATGCTTAAGCGCGGAATGGATGATGTGGAGGTGACGCTTCGGTACCGCGATTTCCATCGGCTCGCAAATGACCGAACTCGATGAATGCAGCGCCGGCGCCATGTAGGCGAGCTTGTGGAAATTGTTGAGGTCCGCGAGCGTGCCGTAGCGCCTGTTGTTGTCGAGGTCACGCACATAGGGCGCGCCATACATCGGCACGAAGATGGTATTGTTGCCGCCCACCCGCACCGTACGCTGCGGATTCCTCGCATTGAGCGTGAACTCCGACGGGACCATCGATACCAGTTCCATCAGCAGGGCCCGGTCGATCCGCACACGAGTTTCCGAGACATCCGCGCCCGCCGCCTTCCACAGTGCGATAGCCTCGTCGTCGCGGAATTCGCATCCCACCTCTTCGAGGATCAAGAGCGACTCCTCGTGGATCAGCTCGACCGCCTCATCGGGGACCATCTGGTAGACGGGGATCTGGCGGACCAGGGTCGGAAACGACGTTACCGGAGCTCCGCGCAGGGCCTTGCGCCCCAGGCGGCCGCCACTGCGGCGGTTGGCATGTTCGGTCACTTCAGGGGCCGGTGCGTTCATGGCAACTCCATTCCACTCATGAAGGAGCCTAGCGCGACAAAATGGTGATGTGACGCTGGAAAATCCTGATCTCTTGTATAAGCTCAGCTTATGCGAAGCCTGCGCCACCTCCTGCCCTCGGCCGGCAGCCTGATCGTCTTCGAGGCGGCCGGGCGGCTGTCGAGCTTCACCGCCGCCGGGCGCGAGCTCGGCATGACGCAGGCCGCCGTCTCCTATGCCGTGCGCGGGCTGGAAGAACGGCTTGGCGCCAAGCTGTTCCAGCGCCGCCACCGCCAGGTTCTCCTGACAGAGGCCGGCGAGCGCTTCCATGCCGATGTCTCGCTCGGCCTTTCGCATATTCGCAAATCGGCGGAGGATCTGCGCCTGCAGGCAACCGGCGGTCATGTCACGCTGGCTGCCTCGACCGCGTTCGGCTCGTTCTGGATGATGCCTCGCCTGCAGCAGTTCCGCGACGAACTGCCGGGCATCGACCTGCGTATCCAGACCGCCGACCGTGACCTCGACATCATCGCGGAAGGCATTCCGCTCGGCGTGCGCGGCGGCGCGCCGCGGGACTGGCCGGACTATCACTCGTTGCCGCTGGCCGACGAGGAGATATTTCCCGTCGCCGGCACCAGTTATGCGGCAAAGTTCGGCCTGCCCCAATCCGCTGCCGAACTGGCCACGCACCGCCTCATCCATCTGGAGGAGCCGTATCGCGAGGCGGCCAGCTGGGACGAATGGTTCCAGTCGGCGGGCGCCAATCTCAGCGATACCGCGCGCGGCCTGCGCATCAACGACTACGGCCTGGTGATCCAGGGCGTCATGGAAGGCCAGGGCATCGCGCTCGGCTGGCGGCACCTCGCCGAGCGGCTGCTGGCGTCGGGCTTGCTGGTGCCGGTGACGGATCATGTGCTGAAGACCGGCAAGGCGTTCTATGTCGTCTGGCCGAAGAACCGGGAACTCAGCGACAACGCCCGCAAGGTGCGAGACTGGCTGGCGGAGCAAGCGTGAGGGGCAGCGCCTCCCAGTCCCTTGGAAGTCGGCGGGACAGCACCTCCCTGCGGCCTGCCAGAGGGAGGTGCTGTCTCGCCAGCCTATCCACTGTTCCGCAACACCGAATCCTTCCGCATCCGTCTCGAATCCGCCTATAGTGCTGCCATGCCCATCCGCCAGCTTTCCGAAACGATGATCAACCAGATCGCCGCCGGCGAAGTCATCGAGCGTCCGGCGAGCGTCGTCAAGGAACTGGTTGAGAATGCGCTCGATGCCGGCGCTTCGCGCGTCGAGATCGTCACAGCCGGCGGCGGGCTGAACCTGATCCGCGTCACCGACGACGGCTCTGGCATTCCCGAACGGGAGCTGGCGCTGGCGATCGCACGTCATTGCACCTCCAAGCTCATCGGGGATATCAACGACATCCGCTCGCTGGGCTTCCGCGGCGAAGCGCTGCCGTCGATCGGCTCGGTGTCGCGACTGTCGATCCGCTCGCGCACGGCAGCAAGTGACAGCGCCGCCGAGATCGGCATCGAGGGTGGCCGCGTCCTGCCTGTCAGGCCGGCGGCGGCCAATCGCGGCACCACGGTCGAGGTGCGCGACCTGTTCTTCGCAACGCCGGCCCGGTTAAAGTTCATGAAGGGCGAACGCGCCGAAAGCTCGGCCACCAGCGATGTGGTCAAGCGCATCGCCATCGCCTTCCCCGCCGTGCGCTTCACGCTGGCCGGCTCGGACCGCTCTATGCTGGAATTGCCGGCGGCGGATGACAGTGCGGAAGGCAGCCTGCGCCGTGTCGCCCAGGTGATGGGCACCGACTTTCCCGACAATTCGATTGCCATCGATGCGATGCGCGAAGGCGTGCATCTGACCGGCCACGTGTCGATCCCCTCCTTCACCCGCGCCAACGCGCTGCAGCAATATGCGTATGTGAACGGCCGCCCGGTGCGCGACAAGCTGATCGCCGGCGCCATACGCGGTGCCTATGCCGACGTCCTGCCGCGTGACCGCCATGCGGTGACGGTGCTGTTCCTGACGCTCGACCCGGCCATCGTCGACGTCAATGTCCATCCAGCCAAGGCCGATGTGCGCTTCCGCGATCCCGGCCTTGTGCGCGGATTGATCGTCGGTGCAATTCGACAGGCACTGGCCGATGCCGGCGTCCGCGCCGACACCACGGGTGCCGCCGGCATGATGGCCGCGTTCCGGCCAGGGGCCGCATCCTACGGCCACGGCGGACCGGCAAACGGCCACCGCAGCTACGACGCGGCCTACCGCGCGTCGGGCCCGTCCGGCTTCGATCCCGTCCGGTCGTCGCAGCGACCGGTCGATATGGGTTTCGAGGGTGCGGGCTTCGAGCAGCGCGGCTTGCGTGAAAACGAGCAAGCGGCTTTCGATGCCGGTCCGCTTGCCAGCGCCGATGCACGCGCAGGGCAGGATGAAGCGGCCGAGACCCTGCTCGGCGCGGTGCTGGGCGCGGCGCGCGCCCAGGTGCATGAGAACTACATCGTCGCCCAGACCAGGGATTCGCTCATCATCGTCGACCAGCATGCGGCGCATGAACGGCTGGTCTACGAGGCGCTGAAGAATGCGCTGCACTCGCGCCCGGTGCCCTCGCAGATGCTGCTTTTGCCCGAGATTATCGACCTGCCGGAGGAGGATGCCGAGCGGCTTGCGCTGCATTCGGAAACGCTGGCCCACTTCGGTCTCGGCATCGAGCGCTTCGGTCCCGGCGCCGTCGCGGTGCGCGAGACACCGTCGATGCTGGGCGAGACCAATGTCGGGCAATTGGTGCGCGACCTCGCCGACGAGATCGCCGACAACGACACGGTCGACACGCTGAAGGAGCGGCTGGACAAAATAGCCGCGACCATGGCGTGCCACGGCTCGGTGCGCTCCGGCCGCCTGCTCAAGGCCGAGGAGATGAATGCCCTGCTGCGGCAGATGGAGGCGACGCCTGGCTCGGGCACCTGCAACCACGGCCGGCCAACCTATATCGAACTCAAGCTGGCGGACATCGAACGGCTTTTCGGGCGGCGATAGCTGCGGACGGATTGCGGGCCATCGCTTCACCGCTCGTAGGTGCTGGTGTTGACCAGCAATGCCGAGATTATCGTCCGCCCCGTTCGCCCGTGGGCGAACGCCGCGCCGGCTCCACGCACCGCTGTTGCCAGAAGCGCGGCGCGTGCCGCCGCCAGCAGGAGCGGAGGCACGTCATCGAGACCGAGCTTGATCGCCGCCCAGGTCAGACCCCAGATCAGCGACATCACCGCGAAGAAGGCGAGATTGCGAACCACCAAATTCGCCGTTCAGCGCAGTCCCTGGCGATCGACGAGTATCCGGTGGATGTCGATCCGCTCCGGCAGTTCGATCAGGAACTCGGCATCGCGGTCCAGATGATGGACTTTGGTCGGTTCGCCTTTGGTAAAGGCGGTCATCGCCTGCATGTCGGCCCAATACGAGATGTTTGTGAACCACGTCTCGGCATCGCGGTCCTCGCGCAGCAATTGGACACCAAGCGCCGTCTTCTCGAGGGGCGGAATACCCTCGGCACGCAGGTATGGCTCATAGGCGTCGGCGATGTCGCGGCGGGTGCGGCCGCGCCAGACGCGCGCGATGGTCGGTTTGGTCGGCATGAGGTTCTCCTTCAGTCAGGCGGACAGCAAACTGAGCATGGCGGACGCCGGCTGTGTTCAGCCGTGAACACGAGCCAGGAAATCGCGGACCAGCGGCAGCGCGTCGTCGAAATGTGTCTCCAGCAGCCAGTGACCCGCCCCCTCGATCAGATGCAGTTCCGCATCGGGCAAATCGCGATGATAGGCCCGTGCCGACGCCGCGGGCATATAGCCGTCCTCTGGCCCCCAAACGATCAGCGTGGGCGGATGGTGTTCACGCAAATAAGCCTGGTAGCGCGGAAACCAGGTGAGATTGGCTTCCAGCTTCTCCATCAGACCGACGGCGATCTGCCGACGAACCGGCGTGTTCATCAGTGGCCAGTGAAGGCTCCAGAGATCGGGCGCCACGCGCGTGGCGATGTCGTCAGCCACTTCTCCGATGAACTCGGCCCGGAACCCGTCCTCACTTACCGCGGCCTCGAGCGGACGGTGCTTGTCGGGCGTCTTGTCGGCCCACCAAGCCTTGATCGTGGCGTATTTCGGACCAAGCACGTCCTCGTAGATGTCGCCGTTCTGGATGATCAGGGCACTGATCCGCTCGGGGTGCGAGATCGCATGCCGGAGTCCTATCTGCGAGCCGTAATCATGCAGCCACAAGGCGTAGCGTTCGAGACCGAATTCATCGGCAAGTTTGGAAAGCACGTCGCAATAGGCGTCGAAATCATAGCCAAAGGCGGCCGGATCTGGTGTGCCACTGTATCCGAAGCCCGGCCAGTCGAATGCAATCGTTCGCCAGCGGTCGGCGAGCGCCGGCATCAGTCGGCGGAATTGGAACGAAGAGCAGGGATAGCCGTGCGGCAACAGCAAGACAGGTGCTTCTGGCGGCCCTGCCTCGCGATAGAAAATGGATAGATCACCCAGTTGCATGCGTCGGTGCGTCGTTGCACCCGGCATTCGGACCTCCGTCGAATAAACACCGGCTAAACGCGTTTGACCGAGGCATCGTTCCCGAATGAGGGAAGCGGACGGCCGGCAATATTCATCTCTTCAAATTCACCACGATGACACCGCCCAGCGCCAGCGCGCCGCCGATTATGCCGAGCAGCGTCGGGACTTCGCCCAGCCAGAAGAAGCCGATCAGCGCGGACATCGGCGAGACCAGATAGAGGAAGTTGGAGGCACGTGCGGCCTTCCTGCGCCATCGCGGCGAGACGCAGTTCGCCCCGTTCCGCTG
>NZ_RZTT01000261.1 GCF_003996995.1 Mesorhizobium sp. M7A.T.Ca.US.000.02.2.1
GGATGCAAGGTGCAGGTGACGCCGCTGGCTTCTGGCGACGACGAGGTGGCGAGCCTGATGCAGCGCTTCAACGGAGCCTGCGCCGCGCATCCCGAGATCGAACGGCCGGAGATCATGCTTTTGATGCACACCTTCGTCGCCGAGGACGCAGCCGATGCCGATCGCCTCACCCAGGACCTGTCGGCCTTTTACTGCCAGTTCGGCGCCTGGTTCCAAAACAAGAAGCCGGTGCACCAAGGCATATTGGAACCGCTGACGGAGGACGAGATCGCGGCCATGCCGCAATACGCGCCGGACAGGATCAGGCAGAATCTGGTGATCGGCGAAGCCGACGAAGTCCTCGCTCGACTGAAGGCTTATGAGGCGCTCGGCTACGACCAGTATTCGATCTGGATCGACAGCGGGCTTTCGCATGAGCGCAAAACGAAATCGCTGAAACTGTTCATCGACCGGGTAATGCCGGCCTTCCTCTGATCGCGAGCCCATGACCGACGCTGTTTTCAGGAACTTCATCGACGGCCGCTTCGACGAGCCATCAGCCAGGTTCGACAGCGTCGACCCGTCGACCGGCGCGGCCTGGGCCAGGATGCCGGTGGCGAGCGAAGCCGATGTCGACCGCGCCGTCGAGGCGGCGCACCGCGCATTGCGCTCAGACCCATGGCGAAGGATGACAGCGACAGAGCGTGGAAAGCTGCTTGTCAAGCTCGGTGACCTCGTCGCCGCCAATGCCGCGCGCCTTGCCCAACTCGAGACACGCGACACCGGCAAGATCATCCGCGAAACGCGCGCCCAGATCGCCTATGTCGGCGACTACTACCGCTATTATGGCGGGCTCGCCGACAAGCACGAAGGCGCGCATGTGCCGATCGACAAGCCGGATCTCGACGTCACCATTCGTCGCGAGCCGATCGGCGTCGTTGCCGCCGTCGTGCCGTGGAATTCGCAGCTGTTCCTTTCGGCCGTCAAGCTCGGCCCGGCGCTGGCCGCGGGCTGCACAATCGTGCTCAAGGCCTCCGAGGATGGTCCGGCGCCGCTGCTCGCTTTTGCCGAACTCGTGGAGGAAGCCGGCTTTCCCTCCGGCGTCGTCAACATCCTCACCGGCTTCGGCCATGAGTGCGGCCAGCGCCTGACCAGCCACAAACTGGTCTCGCGCGTCGCCTTCACCGGCGGCCCCTCGACGGCGCGCGCCATTGTCAGGAATACGGCGGAGAACCTTGCCTACACGACGCTGGAGCTCGGCGGCAAAAGCCCGATCGTCGTCTTTGCCGACGCCGACCTCGACAGCGCCGCCAATGCGGTTGTCGCCGGCATTTTCGCCGCGACCGGCCAGAGCTGCGTCGCCGGGTCACGGTTGCTGATCGAGCGTTCGGTAAAAGATGAGTTCCTCGTCCGGCTGAGGCGCAAGGCCGAAGCGATCCGCATCGGCGACCCACAGGATCCGGCCACAGAAATGGGGCCGCTCGCCACGCTGCGCCAGCGCGACTGGATCGAGAAGGTGGTCGCGGAGAGCCTTGCCGCGGGCGGCAGACTGGTCACCGGTGGAACGCGGCCAACCGGCGACGGCTTCTACTACGCGCCGACTATCATCGACGCCGGCGGCAGCGACCTGCCTTGCGTGCGCGAGGAATTGTTCGGGCCGGTGCTCAGCGTGCTTGCCTTCGACAACGAGGCGCAGGCACTGGCGCTCGCCAACGATACGCCCTTTGGCCTGGCTTCGGGCGTGTTCACCAGAAATCTCGGCAAGGCGCATCGCATGGCGCGTGACATCCATGCCGGTGTTGTCTGGGTCAACACCTATCGCGCCGTATCGCCGCTCGTTCCGTTTGGCGGTTACGGCCTGTCGGGTCTCGGCCGCGAAGGCGGGCTCGACGCCATCAGAGATTACACGCGCTCGAAATCCGTCTGGATCAAGACGTCGGACGAGCCGATCCCGGATCCCTTCGTCATGCGCTGAGGGATGTGGGGCGCAGGTGCACTGAGAAAAACAAGAACAGACCAACAGAGGAGAATATCATGAAATTGTTTCTGACCGGCTTGCTGGCCGGACTGCTCGCCGCCACCGCTGGCAAGGCCGATGAAATGGCCTTCACAAGTTGGGGTGGCACCACGCAAGAGGCGCAGACGAAATCCTGGGCAGCCCCCTTCGAGGCCAACTCCGGCATCAAGGTCCTGCAAGACGGACCAACCGACTACGGCAAGCTCAAGGCCATGGTCGATGCCGGCAACGTTACCTGGGATGTCGTCGACGTGGAGATGGACTTCGCCATCAAGGCCGCCAAGGACGGGCTGCTGGAACCGATCGACTATTCCCTGGTGCCCAGGGCCGATCTCGACCCGCGCTTTAGCAATGAGCATGCCGTCGGCAGCTTCTATTATTCCTTCGTGCTCGCGTGGAACAAGAGTGCCGTAACGGGCGAACCGACCGGCTGGGCCGACATGTTCGACACCAAGAAGTTTCCCGGCAAGCGGACCTTCTACAAATGGTCGGCGCCCGGCGTCATCGAGATCGCGCTGCTCGCCGACGGCGTGCCGGCGGACAAGCTCTATCCGCTTGACCTCGACCGTGCCTTCAAAAAACTCGACACCATCAAGTCCGATATCGTCTGGTGGGGCGGCGGTGCTGAGTCACAGCAGCTGATCGCTTCCGGGGAGGCCGCCTTCGGGCAACTGTGGAACGGGCGCGTCTTTGCCCTTCAGCAGGATGGCACCGATGTCGGAGTCTCCTGGAACCAGAACCTCACCGCCGCCGACGTGCTCGTCGTGCCGAAAGGCGCCAAGAACAAGGGCAGTGCGATGAAGTTCCTTGCCGCTGCGTCCAGCCCGACCGGCCAGGCGAAATTCGCCGAGGCAAGCGGCTATGCGCCGATCAATACCAAGGCCAAGGCTGAGATGCCCGCCGATGCCGTCAAAGCACTCCCCGATGCCCATGTTGAGGGACAGATCAACCTCGACATGAACTACTGGGCCGAGCATCGAGATGAGATCGCCACGCGCTGGTATGCCTGGCAGACCAAGTAACGCCGTTGCAGGTGACGGGCGCGCGGCTTGCGCGCCCCGTTTCGGGACAGGACCGCTCGATGCAAGGAATTTCTTTCAGACGCAGCTCAGTCGCCGGCCTGCCGGCCGGCAGCGGCAGCGCCTTGCCGGCTCTGCTGCTGGTCGGCCTGTTCTTCATCATGCCGGTGGTGGCCCTGCTGCTGCGCAGCGTAACCGATCCTGAACCGGGCCTGCAGAACTACGCGACCCTGTTCGGCAGCGGCACCTATGTGCGGGTGTTCCTCAACACTTTCCTGGTCGCATCGGTCGTAACCGCCGTCACCATCCTGGTGGCCTTTCCCGTTGCCTGGATGCTGGCGATCATGCCGCCGGCCATGGGATCGATCGTCTTCGGCATCATCGTGCTGTCGATGTGGACCAACCTTCTCACCCGCACCTATGCATGGATGGTGCTGCTGCAGCGTACGGGGGTGATCAACCGGGCACTGATGGGGCTCGGCATCATCCACGAGCCGCTGCCGCTTATCAACAATCTGGCCGGGGTCACCATTGGCATGGTCTACATCATGCTGCCCTTCATGATCCTGCCGCTGGTGGGCACTTTGCGCGCCATCGACCCTATGACGCTGCGCGCCGCCGCCCTTTGCGGCGCAAGCCCGTTCGAGGCCTTCCGCCGCATCCTCTTACCGCTGTCTCTTCCGGGCGTCGCCGCCGGCGGTCTGATGGTCTTCGTCATGTCGCTCGGCTACTTCGTCACGCCGGCCCTGCTCGGCGGCACATCGAACATGATGCTGGCAGAGATGATCGCCCAGACGGTGCAGTCGCTACTCAACTGGGGGCTCGGCAGTGCGGCCGCCTTCGTCCTGCTTGTCGTCACCATGGCGCTCTACGCGATCCAGCTTCGCCTGGTTGGTGCCAGGCGCGCCGGGGGAGGGATCTGACATGCTGCTCGACTATGAACGGCTCGGATGGCTGCGGGTGGCGCTTGTCGGCTTCACGGCGGCCGTCGCGGCATTCCTGCTGCTGCCGGTGGTCTTCATCGTGCTCCTGTCGTTCGGTTCGTCGCGCTGGCTGGCCTTTCCGCCACCCGGCTGGACGCTGAGATGGTATCAGCAATTGCTGGGCGACCCGACCTGGATCGATGCCGCGCTGACCAGTGCCCGAATTGCCGCCATGGCCGCTATGCTGGCCGTCATCATCGGCCTGTTCGCTGCCTTCAGCCTGGTCAGGGGTGAGTTCCGCGGACGCCAGGTCCTGCGCGGATTGCTGTTGACGCCGATGGTGCTGCCGGTCGTCGTTTTCGCCATCGCCATCTACGCTTTCTTCCTGCGCATCGGCCTCGCCGGCACCACGGTCGGCTTCGTCATCGCCCACACCATCCTGGCGCTTCCCTTCGCCATCATCCCGATCACCGCTGCGCTCGAAGGTTTCGATAAATCCATCGAGGATGCAGCCATCGTCTGCGGCGCAAGTCCGTTTCAGGCGCGGCTGAGGATCACCTTGCCGTCGATCAGGATCGGCATCTTCTCGGCGGCGATCTTCTCGTTCCTGGCCTCGTGGGATGAGGTCGTGGTGGCGATTTTCATGGCAAGTCCGACCTTGCAGACCTTGCCGGTTAAGATCTGGGGCAGCCTGCGCGCAGACCTCAGCCCGGTGGTCGCCGCCGCCTCCAGCCTGCTCGTTGGCCTGACGTTTTGCCTGATGATTGTGACCGCACTCCTTCGCAGAAAATTGTCCAGATGACCCGGTCCTTCCTGTCCATACGCGCGCTAAGAAAGACGTTCGGCGCCTTCGTCGCCGTCCACGACGTGACCATCGATGTGCCCAAAGGTGAATTCCTGACATTCCTCGGCCCGTCCGGCTCCGGCAAGTCGACGACGCTCTACGCCATTGCCGGTTTCCAGGATCCGAGCTCAGGCGATGTGCTTTTGGAGGACATGTCGCTGCTTTCGGTGCCGTCGCACAAGCGCAATATCGGCATGGTGTTCCAGCGCTACACGCTGTTTCCGCATCTGAGCGTCGCCGAGAATATCGCGTTTCCGCTGCGCGTGCGCCGCCGGCCCGATGCTGAGATCAAGCGCAAGGTTGCCGACATGCTGGCGCTGGTGCGTCTCGAAAACTTCGCCGACCGCCATCCGGGCGCGCTGTCTGGCGGCCAGCAGCAGCGCGTGGCGCTTGCCCGCGCGCTCGCCTACGACCCGCCGATCCTTTTGATGGACGAGCCGCTATCGGCGCTTGATAAGAAGCTGCGCCAGGAAATCCAGGCCGAGATCCGCCGCATCCACCGGGAGACAGGCGTCACCATCCTCTATGTCACCCACGACCAGGAGGAGGCGCTGCACCTATCCGATCGGATCGCGCTGTTCAGGGAAGGCCGCATCGAACAGATCGGCACCGGCGAGGATCTTTACCTCCGGCCGGCGAGCGAATTTGTTGCGGGCTTCATCGGCAACTCGAATTTTCTGCCGGCTGAGCATTTGCAAACCGCGCGTGGCGCATCCACGATCCGCCTGGCCGACGGCTCAATCGTGACCGGTATCAAAACGACAACATCGTTCGGCCAGGGTCAGAGGGTCCGGCTGATGGTGCGCCCGGAAGCCTTCCGCCTCGCGCCTGGAGCCACGAGCGCGGCGCTCGCCGTCGAGATCATCGACACGGCGTTCTTTGGCGACCGCCGGCGCGTCATGGCGCGCACGGCCGCCGGCGACGAAATTGATGTCAGGCCAGCCTCTGACGCGGAGGGAGCAGACAGCGCCACAACATCAGGCAAGCGAATCTTTTTTGATCCCGGATCGGCCTTCTTGTTTCCGGCCTGAAGGGCCGGATTGGTCAGGTCACGTCGATGTCTGTGAAGGCCCGAAGAACCGCTTCTTAAAATCCGTGTCTGAACGCTGCCGATCCGCTCCTGACCCAACGCCGCCGGACTGCTTTGCGCCTCATGGTCGTAAGGTCGGTTTTGCCATCGCCTGAAAGCTGACGATCGCAGGCGACTGCGCTGGAAGCCGTGGGACAGTGGCCATCGCCCGATGGCGTTCAGGATCGTGCTGGCAAAGCCGCAATCAGCGAAGCAACAAAAGGGGCGGTTTGGCCGTTCTGATGAGTCGAATTGGCGGCTGGGGCATTCGAAGACATGACGACGCAGCAAATTTTGTCATTTGCCGTAACCTTCGTGATGATGGCAGCGTTCGTGTGGGGTCGCTATCGTTATGATCTGGTCGCGGCCGCGGCACTGTTGCTTGCTCTCGCGGTTGGCATTGTGCCTCTTGACGAAGCCTTCAGCGGGTTCAGCGACGATATCGTGGTTATTGTTGGCAGCGCTCTGCTGGTGAGCGCAGGGATATCGCGCTCGGGTATCATGGAGGCCGCCATCAAGCGCTTTGCTCCGAAATTATCGGGAGTTCGGTCGCAACTGGCGCTGCTGGTGATCGTGGTCACGATCCTCTCTGCCTTTGTAAAGAATATCGGGGCGCTCGCTATCATGATTCCGATCGCCTTCCAGTTCGCGCGCCGGTCTAACATTTCACCCTCGATATTTCTGATGCCTATGGCGTTCGGGTCACTGCTCGGCGGTCTCATGACGCAGGTGGGAACATCTCCCAACATCGTTGTGTCCCGAGTACGAGAGGAACTGACCGGAACCGCCTTCACAATGTTCGACTTCACACCTGTTGGAGCTGCCATAGCCGCTGCCGGAACGATCTTCCTTCTGTTTTTCTATTGGTTGTTGCCGGTGCGCGAAAAGCTTGGCGGATCACTGAACGAAGCCCTCGACATCAAGAACTACCTTACGGAGGCTCGAATTGTCGCCGACTCCACGGTGCTCGGGAAAACCGTCGCAGACCTCATGAAGCTCGCCGGCGGCGATGCAATCGTGACGTCGATTCTGCGCAATCGCACGATGCGGATGACGCCACTGCCCGACGCGATCCTCAAGGTGAATGACATCCTGTTGCTCGAGGGCGACCCAGAAGCGCTGGATCGCCTTGTCTCCCAGGGCAGGCTCAGCGTGACCGGGGATAGGGTTGGTGGTGACGACACCACCAACGAAATGGTCGCTATCGAAGCCGTAATCGGTGAAAGCTCCTCTTTGATCGGCTGGACCGCCCAGCGCCTTGCCCTTTACGATCGCTTCAATGTCAACCTCCTGGCTGTCAGCCGTCGCGGGGAGCGCCTCGACCGCAGGCTGGCCGAAGTCGAGCTGAGGCTCGGGGACGTTGTCGTTTTGCGGGGCATTGCAGCCAGGATGCCTGAGATACTTCGTGAACTCGGCTGCTTACCACTGGCAGAAAGGGCAATCCTTCTTGGTAGCGTCCGCAAGGGTATCGTGCCGGTAGTAATCCTTGCTCTCGCCATGGTGGCGACGGCGTTTGGGCTGCTGCCAGTCTCCGTCGCTTTCTTCGCGGCCGCTGTCGCGGTTGTGCTTTTCAAGGTCATTCCGCTCCGCGACGTCTACCAATCGCTCGATGGGCCTATCCTCGTGATGCTGGCCGTTCTCATTCCAGTAAGCGATTCGCTACGCAGTACAGGGGCGACGGGAGTAGTTGCCGGCGAGCTTGCTAGGCTGGGAACACTCCTCCCGGCGTCCGGCGCACTGATGCTCATCCTTGTCGCCGCCATGGCCGTTACGCCATTCCTCAACAATGCCGCCACCGTCCTTGTCATGGCGCCTATCGCCGCCGAATTTGCTAGTGATCTGGGCTACCGGCCGGAAGCATTTTTGATGGCTGTCGCCATTGGCGCCGGCTGTGACTTTCTCACCCCGATCGGACATCAGTGCAACACGCTTGTCATGGGGCCGGGTGGCTACCGCTTCAGCGACTATCCCCGTCTGGGACTGCCCCTATCTTTTCTCGTAGTCATTGTTGCCGTGCCGATGCTTATGATCGTTTGGCCAGTGGACTGACATCGATATTCGGGTGCCCTCCTTGAAAATCCCACATGACACTACATTCCGGTTGGTGTCGCCAACGGTGGCCCTCTCGTCCCGCTCCGCGGCGATAGACACTTTGTTCCAGCCGTTTATCGGGGCGAAGGGCACAAGGCGTGTTTTGCGCAGCGGCAGGGCCATGGTGAACTGCAAGCCGTCACAACGACATTCTATCTTGCCGCTAACCTGAGATACGAGCGTTGCACATCGCGCAGGGCGGACGAGGGCGGCTGTTAGCCGCCCAGTCATTTCATCTCACACGTTGCGACGCCCTCTGCCCCCCTCCAGGTCATCACCTGTATAGACATCAGCCGTTGGATCGAAGCCGGTCCAACCGCCTGCTTCGTATTCGTTTCGACGGCGGGCGATGTCGACGGAATTATATTGCTTCAGTATCTCTTCCGCGTCGGGGACTAGGTCGTCTTCGACCCTGGCTATGACCATTGTTCCCCCACGCCGAACGCCTTCGGCATAAACATGTGCGTCGTTTTCTGGCACACCGGACTCTGTCATCGCGCCGATGATGCCACCAGCTGCGCCACCGACCACGGCACCGCCGACAGCGCCGACCGCAGTCGCTGCCAGCCAGCCCGCGGCAACCACGGGGCCGACACCGGGTATGGCCATCAGGCCGAGGCCGGTGAGCAAGCCGCCGGCCCCGCCGATAACGGCGCCGACACCAGCCCCCGCCGCCGCATCCTCGCCAGCCTCCGACGCTTCGCCCGTAAGCCGGCCGCTCGAATTGCTCGCCACGATGCTAATATCGTCGTGCGGAACGCCGGTGGCTTCAAGCTCACCCACAGCGTCTCTTGCTTGATCGTAATTGTCGAAGAGTCCTGTTACGGTTTTCATCTGATTTGTCC
>NZ_RZTT01000262.1 GCF_003996995.1 Mesorhizobium sp. M7A.T.Ca.US.000.02.2.1
AGCTGGTTCACCCCCGCCTGCAAGAAAGAGGCGGCCGGATAAGCGTCCGGCGCGCCAGTTGCGGTCAGGAGCGAGAAGATCGTTCCGATCGAGACGTTGGTGTCGATGTTGGAAGAGCCGTCGAGCGGGTCGATCGCGATGGCGAGTGGCGCTTGCCTGTTGAGCAGGACCGGCTGCTCCAGTTCCTCGGAGGCGTAAAGCGCGACAGGCGCCCGGCGCATGGCGTCGAGGAAGATGTCGTCGGAGAAGACGTCGAGATCCTTCTGGACGTCGCCATCGGCATTGGCGCCACGGGTTTCGGCAAAGGCGGCGCCGAGCACCCCTTGATTGATGGTGTTGCGGACCTTGATGGCGGCCTGTGTCAACTGACGGACGGTCGTCACAACTGCCGAGCGGAATTCGTCAGGCTGGCCGAGATAGGAGTTCAGAAAAGCGTCGAGCGTTGCCGCTGGCATCGTAACCTCCCGGTCCGGCCGCATCTCCTCGGAGCGGCTGGACTGGAGGAATGGAAACAAACGTCGCGAGATAAGTAAAATTCAATAACTTTACTTAGCTAGTAAAAATAATTTAGTATGCGGCATGAGGAACCTCACGCTCAAGCATTTCAAGACCGTCCAGGCAATCATCAAGTGCGGCAAAATTGTCAGCGCGGCCAAGATGTTAGGCCTGTCTCCTCCAGCGCTGACAATCCAGTTGCGGCAAGTGGAGGAAGAATTCCAGCTGGCTCTGTTCGACCGAACGTCGGACGGCATGCGTCCCACTGCCGCAGGTCGGGCTTTCGTCGAGACAGCGCAGGTTATCGAGGAGCATCTCGGTTTGCTCGAAGACAAGATGGATGCCATCAAGGGCGTACGCACCGGCAGCTTGAGGCTCGGCGTCGTTTCCACCGCCAAATATTTCGCGCCGCGGCTGATGGCTGCGTTCATGAAGGACCATCCCGACATCGACATGCGGCTTGCCATCGGCAACCGCGCCCAGACGATCGACAACCTCAGGAACCACGACATCGACATCGCGCTGATGGGGCGCCCGGCGAAAGAGGTTCCGGTGCGTGCTTCGGTCTTCGGCGATCACCCGCTGGTCATCATCGCGCCGCCCGACCATCCGTTGGTCGCGGCGCGGGATATCTCCAAGGAGCGGATCGCGGAGGAGCATTTCCTTATTCGCGAGCCCGGCTCCGGAACCCGCATCTCGCTGGAAATATTCCTGAGCGACGTGCCTGGGCGCATCGACGACCTTGGTGTCGAGATGGCCTCGAACGAAACGATCAAGCAGGCGGTTATGGCTGGTCTGGGCATCGCCTTCATCTCTGCCCACACCATCGCTGCGGAAACCGAAGCAGGCCGGCTTGTCATCCTCGACGTTGTCGGCATGCCAATCCGCCGGCAATGGTTCTCGGTGATGCGAACCGATCACGCAATCTCGCCGGCCATGGCCACGTTCAACGATTTCCTGATGCGCAAGGGCGCGATGTATCTGCCCCTTTTCGGAAAGCTGTATCCAGACAAGGCGGGATGACATTTTACGAATGCAACGGATGAAAGTCCGGTGGAGAACGCCCGCGATCGTTGGTGTTATATAAGCGATATGTTATGTTGCAGTGCGAAAGAGCGGGGGCCACGTCCTTTCACACCCGTAAGCGATCTGTATGTGCAACCCCTGCAGACTGTTCGGAAACCTCCCGGGTAGGGTTCGGGAATTCGATGGGGAAAAGGGGTAATGCTTTACACACTAGTTATGATGGTCTGTCTGACGGATGTACCGCGGACCTGCGAACAACGCGAACAAATGGTAGACGGTCTGGCGATGAATCCCGGGACTGCCTTCATGCAGGCGCAGCCGCTGGTGGCTCGGTGGATCGAGACGCATCCCGGTTATTTCGTGCAGCGCTGGCGTGTGCTGCCTGGCAGGGGGTCATGAGGCAGGCGGCCAAGGTCTATTTCTTGACGACGAGCGTTTCCGAGACGGTCTTCGACAACTGGTAAAGCCGCTGCTCGATTATCGTGGGCACATCGCAGACATAAGTCAGCGACTGGACCCGTTCGGTGAAAATTCGCGTCGCGAAATTCAGCTGGTCGGTTCGCCGTTCGACTTCGTCCGGATCCGCATCGGCCTTGGCGCGCAGCGCGTCGACTTCGGATGCTTCCTTACGCAACTGTGCCGCCATTTCGAGCTGTTTGTGCGCATAGCGGGAGATGCCGGAGATCACGTGCGAACGCTCGGCGTCCATATGGTCGAACATTCCCTGCACCAGCATCGTCATTTTTGGTGCCACCTGCTCGGGCGGCAGGGAAGTCGCGAAATCCTTGATCTCTTTTTGAGCTTCGGCAATCGGCGTCCGCCGGGCCGCCACCGCCTCGACAAGCGCCGACACACGGGCATCCTTCGCCCAATCTTTCGCGGTCGCAGGAAGCTCCGGCCCATTCCAGATCTGGCCAAGCGAGAGCCGTGGCACCTTACGCTGGATGCAGGGCCAGTCGGGATCGGTGTTTGCCGCGCCGGCGCCTCCCATCGAGGCAAGCGTGGCGACCACAACGAGAGCGTGAACAAGTCTCATTCGCGCCATCAGGCGTTTCCTCCCATGTCCTGCTTGCGGATCACCAAACCGCGCGAAGGGTCGTATGCGATGATGGCGCCGCCCAGAAACAGCAGCGTGCAGCCGGCCACGACGCCCAGCGACAGCCATTCGATCTGCCCGTAGAAGGCAAAGCGGATCAGTTCGACGGCATAGGTGAACGGGTTGCAGAGGCAGATCTTGTAGAGCAGCGGGCTCGCCTCCTGGATGCGCCACAAGGGATACAGCGCCGGAGACGCGAAATAGCCGGGAAAGATGACGAAGTTCATGATGCCGGCGAAGTTTTCGAGCTGCTTGATCAGCGAAGACAAGAGCATGCCGAGCGCGCAAAGCATCATGCCCGACAGGAACAGCGCCGGCAGCACATAGAGGTAGCCGAGTGGCGGCGCTTTGACGCCCCACAACCAGGCAACGATCAGGAACGCGTAGACCTGCACGATCGATACGGCCACGCCGGCGAGCATCTTCGACACCAGCAGGAACCAGCGCGGAAACGGGCTGACCAGCAGGATGCGCATGTTGCCCATCTCGCGGTCGTAGACCATAGACAGCGAAGACTGCATGCCGGAAAACAGCAGGATCATGCCGCAAAGGCCCGGCGTGATATAGACCTCGTAGAGCACATAGGTCTTGTAGGGTGGGATGATCGACACGCCGAGCACCTGGCGAAAGCCGGCGGCGAAGATGAACAGCCAGACGAGCGGCCGGACCAGCGAGGAAATGAAGCGTTCGCGCTGGTGCAGGAAGCGCAGGCACTCGCGCAGGACGACGCCTTTCAGGCAAATGAGATAGTGGCGCAGGCCGAATGGCTCAGACCGCACCGGCATGATGCCGGCGAGCTTTCCAGGCATCGCAGGAGCGCTCATGGCGACGTCTCCGCCATGCCCGCCGCATCGACGCGGCTGAGCTTCGAAAAGGTTTCGCGAATCGAACTTCCACCATTCGCACGGATCACATCCGACACCTTGCCGCTCGCGACCAACTCACCCCGCCGCAGTATGACGACATGGTCGGCGTCTTCGACTTCGTCGATCAGATGCGTGGCCCAGAGCACGCCGATGCCCTCGGCTTGGACGAGCTTGCGGATGGTGGCGAGGATGCCCGCGCGAGACTCGATGTCGAGGCCTACGGTCGCCTCGTCAAGCAGGAGCAGGGAAGGGCGGTGCAACAGCGCCCGGGCGATTTCGATGCGCCGCATCTGACCGCCGGAGAGGCTGCGTGCCTTGTCATGCTGGCGGCCCTGCATGTCGACCGCTTCAAGCAGCGCGGCAATGCGCTGGCGAGCGTCGCGTCCGCCAATGCCATGCAGCGAGGCGTGGTATGAGAGATTCTGGTAGACGCTGAGGTCGAGGTCGAGCGTGCGTGCCTGGAACACGATGCCGACGCGTCTGAGTGCTTCGCCGGATGCGCGGCGAATGTCATGGCCGAAGATGCGGATCGATCCGTGACGCGTGTCGTAGAGGTGGCTTATCAGTGAGAACAGCGTTGTCTTGCCGGCCCCGTTGAGGCCGAGCAGAACGGTGAAAGTCGCCGGCGCGATCGAGAAGGAGACGTCGTTGAGCGCCCGCTTCTGGCCATAGGAATGGCTGACGGCACCGACATCGAGCGCCGCCACCTCTTCTCCCGGACCGCTTGTCCTCATATGCTGCATGCCGGGCCGCTCCTTCAGGACGCGTTGGCTATCTGGCGCCTTGATGTCTCACTTGATCGTAATCTTGCCCTTCAGTCCCTTGTCGGCAAGGTCGGGAACCGACCAGGTATATTCGCCCGGGCGAACGGTATGGAACTGCACCTGGATCGTTCCCGCGTCGTCGAATTCCAGCCAGGCTGGTCCGCCGTCCATATGCACTTCCAAATCGTTGATGACGATCTGGTCCATCCAGACATTGCGGAAGAGGTCGGTGACGAACTTGTATTCGAAACCGCCCTTGGAGGTGATCTTCCAGCGATAGCCCTGGCCGGCGATCAGCTCGAAATCCTTCTGATTGACGGCGTAAGTGGAATCGGCCGAACCGATAATCAGTTCCGGCAGGTTCTTGCTGGCACGCGACGGTTTTGGTGTTGCGTCGTCGGCGCTTGCTCCGGTCGGAGCAAGGACGAATCCGGCGAGCGCGGCGAAGAAAAACCTGCGGAAAAGTTTCATGTCTTGAGCCTCCCGATGATCAATGTCTGCTATTTGGGCGAAATGACCACACCCCAGGGCTGCTGGCCCACGGTGAGCGATTGGACCGGCTCGTCGGTGGCCGTGTCGATGAAGGTAATATCGTTGGAATTGCCATTCGTGGTGATCAGCGTTTTCTGGTCGGGCGTGAAGGCCAGATGCCAGACACGCTGGCCGACGAGGATGTATTTCTCCACCTCGTAGGTGTCGGTATTGATCACCGCGACATGGTTCGCCGGGCCGAGCGCGACATAGGCTTTCTTGCCATCGGCGGTGATGGCGATGCCTACCGGCTGGATGGTTTCGGCCCGCAGTCCCTGAATCGCGAACTGGATCTTCTTCACTACTTCGCGTTTGGCGTTGTCGATGACGCTGACAGTGCCACCGACCTCGGCGCTGACCCAGACCTGCGAGCCGTCGGGCTTGAAGTCGGCGAAGCGCGGGCGCGTGTCGACCAGCACGTTGTCGGTCACCTCATGCGTGCCGGTGTCGATGAAATGCGCCATGCTGGTGGTTTCCGAGGTGTTGACCATGGTCTTGCCATCGGGGCTGACACCCATGCCTTCCGGTTCCACGCCGACCGGAATCTCGGCCAGGACCTGCTTGCTTTCGACGTCGATGGCGGTGACGAGATTATCGTCCTCATTGGCGACATAAAGCGTCTTGCCGTCCGGCGAGAGCACGAACAATTCGGGATCGGGGCCGGATGGCAGCGTACCGACGATTTCAAGCGTCGCGGTATCGATGATCTGGACCGTATCGTCATCGCTGGCGCATAGATAGACGAACTTGCCGTCATGCGAGATGGTGATGCCGCGAGGTCTCTGGCCGACTTCAACTGTCTTCACCACCTGCATCGTCGCCGTGTCGACGACGGTCATCGTGTTGTCCTTCTCGTTGGAAACGTAGGCCGTATAGGCCGATGCCGGACTGGCCGTCAGGCCGGCCGCGAGAATGGCGAATGCGCAAGCTCGTTTCTGCACGCAAATTCCTCCCGATTGACTCTACTTGAGAGCGCATTTCGTTTCCGGCTGATCGACACCGAGCGTGTCGAGTTCGGAGACCTGGTGAAGATAGCCCTCTTGTGGCGATGTCGAGACGACGGACTTGGTATCGCCAAGCAAGATCGGCTGGCGAAGCTGGAGGTTCCATTTGCGGAAGGTCAGCTTCTGCCCCTTGAAAGCAGCAACCGAAAAGTCGTCCGAGCGCATGTAGTCGCTGATTTTTTTCGCATCGTCGCCCTTGGTGCGCGTGGTGGCCTCGCCGACGGCACGCACCGCCGTCCAGGCCGACATGTCCTTTGAAAGCATCCGCCGGCTCGCCGTCTTCAAGAAGCGGCTCTGCATCTGGATGCCGCCCCACTGTTCGCTGGCGGGATGCCATGACGATGCAACCAGACCGGCCGTGCCGGCGACCAGCCGCGGCGTCCAGGTGCGATAGGGCACGTAGGTCCCGAAAACCTCGCTTTCGTCGGCGACAAGCACCACGTCATGCTCCGGGAGGTCTTGCGTAAACACGGAAATCTGCTGCTGTATCTGCGTGGCGCCGGTGTCGGTGCGCCTGGCTGTGCCCGTATCCTTGAATTCCTTCTCGGCGACGATCTGGCCGCCGAAGCGGGTTGCCGCGCGGCGCAACGCATCGGCGTAGAGACGATCCTGCTCATGCGACCCATAGAGCAGCACCCAATTCGGCCACTTCTTCACCATGAGATACTGCGCCAGCGCATCGGCCAGCATGCTGCGCGTCGGCGCGACATGGAAAACGTTGACGCGGCAGTCCTCCTCGCGAAGGCTGTCGTCGGTGGCGCCGACGTTGAAGATCAGCACGCCTTTGTCGCGGGCGATGTCGGCGATCGACAGCAATTGTTTGGCTGAAAGATCGGCGACCACATAGCGGTCGCCCTTGGCGATCATGCCTGCGAATGCCTGAACCGCGTCGCCGTCGGGCTTGATCTCGGTCACGTCGAGGCTGAATTTCTGGTTGGTGAACTTTCCGGTCGTATTGTTGTCGCCGATCGCCACCTCGGCGCCGGCGACACCTTCGTCACGTGGCGGCAGGTCGAGCATGGAAAGCGTCAATTGCGGTGCGTAGGCCCGCAAATAGCCTATCTTGATTTCGGTTGTCTTTTTTTCCGGCTTCGCCACCGTTTCCTGGCCTGTCGCGTCGGAAACGTTGACGGTCAGGGAAAAAAAGCACAAAAAGGCAGCGAGAGTGCCTGGCACCGCGCTCGTCATCGATAGTAATTACCCATTCTTGCGCAAAGGTTCGACGGTTGCCGGACCCGCGCCAAGTCAAGGTGCCCATGATCAACTTAGCCGACCCGCAAAATTTATCAAACCCTATCGGAAGACTTTTCGCGCCTGCCAGAACGGTGCGGAAGGTCGCCGGCGTCGATTCGCATGGCAACACCGGCGAGACGTGGCGCAGGGGGATCGACTGCCTCTATAAAAACGTCTTGTCCTCCAAACTGGAGAAACTGTTCAAATGACCAGAATGCTGGCAAGCGTCACCGGCATCGAAGAGGCGGAGATCGCTCTTTCTGGAGGTGTCGACATCGTCGACCTGAAGGACCCGAAGGCGGGAGCTCTGGGCGCGGTGTCCACGGAAACCATGCGCCGAACGATTTCGTTCATCGCTGGTCGGGCTCCGGTCAGCGCGGTCTGCGGCGACCTGCCGATGGAGCCCGAAACGATCCGCATCAAGGCCGAAGAGATCGCGGCGACCGGCGTCGACTATGTGAAGATCGGATTTTTTCCTTCGGCGAATATCTCTGCCTGCGCACAGGCGCTCGAACCGCTCGCCGCACGAACGAAGCTGATTGCCGTGCTGTTTGCCGATCTGGCGCCGGACTTCGAGCTTCTGCCGATATTCGCCAGGCATCGCTTCCATGGCGTGATGGTCGATACCGCGCAAAAGGGGAAGGGCCGGCTGCTCGATCATCTGCCGCCGGAGCGTATTCCGGGATTCGTCGACCGAACGAAATCGCTCGGTCTGATGGTCGGCCTGAGTGGATCGCTGGAAGTTCCGGATATTCCGCGCCTATTGCCTTTCGCTCCCGATTTTCTCGGCTTTCGGGGGGCGCTGTGTGGCCATTCCGGTCGCACGAGTTCGATCAGCGCCGAGGCGGTCTCGCAGATTCGAGAGTTGATCCCGGCGGAATCCGGGACCGGCGGTCAATCGAGTATCGACTATCGCCTGTTGGCGGCGAGAGGCTATTCGCCGGACACCGACCCGACATTGGGCACGGACAGGATTTTTGTGCGGGATTTTGTTCTGCCGGTCCAGATCGGTGCCTACAGCTTCGAGCATGGCCATACTCAAAAAGTGCGCTTTGATGTGGCCGCCGACGTGCTGCAAATCACCGACCATCCCGAGGACATGCGCCATGTGTTCTCTTATGACATCATCATGGACGGCATTCGCACCATCGTCGCGCGGGGACATATCCAGCTCAGCGAGGCTTTGGCCGAGCAGGTGGCAGCGCACGTCCTGGAGAACCAGCGTGTCGTGCGTGTCACGGTAAGGGTGGAGAAGCTCGAGCTCGGCCCTGGCGGCGTCGGCGTCGAGATCGAACGCAAGCGCCAATCGGCGGGACGCGGCGCTGCCTCCGGCACTGCCGGCCGAAAAGACCGGAGCGTTGTTTTCCGGCCGCGCCAGGAACGCCCCGAAATGCTCCGACGGGCCATCGTCAAGCTTGGCGGCAGCACGGCCCATGCGGCGGAGATGAAGAGCTGGATCGCAGCGCTGGCGGGTTCCAGGCTGCCGATCGTCATCGTGCCCGGCGGCGGCCTCTTTGCCGACCATGTGCGCGAGACGCAGACACGCATGGATTTTTCCGACGCCGCCGCGCATGCCATGGCGATCCTGGCCATGGAGCAGTTCGGCCATGTCATCCTCGACCGGGACGAAAGACTGACGCCGGCACGGTCGCTGGACGAGATCGGGCGAGCGTTGGAGGCGGGCAAGGTTCCGGTGTGGCTGCCGTCATCCCTGGCACTGCCGGCGCTGGATGTTCCGGCCTCGTGGGACATTAC
>NZ_RZTT01000263.1 GCF_003996995.1 Mesorhizobium sp. M7A.T.Ca.US.000.02.2.1
TCGCTGCGCATCATCGCCGCGGCGATGGAGGATTTCCCGGACTTTTTCGCGAGGGATAAAGGCTGAATTTAGATAAATTTTCCAATACGTTGAAAAGCTCGCTCAAAGCGAGATAGAGTCTTAGCTCGTCCCTCATCGTCTACGTCCAAGAAATCTGGATTCTTCAGGAGATAAAGGGCAGGCACATAGTGGCTAAATTCCGGGATGGTGCTCGGCAGCAGCCGAAAATAGGCCTCAGCTTTTTTTACAAGCCGCACGGTCTCTTTGTCTGCGTCCATTAATTTTTGCGATGTGAGCTTATGTTTTCCCGACAATTCATATGACAGGTTGAGGAGATCAGCGAAAGTTTCGGGCTCGAAAAAGTCCTCGATATCTGCCTCATCCTTCCCCGCGATGTCAGTCGCAAGTGTGATTCGATCATGCTCAAGCAAGTCAGACTTATAGAGATCCTCAAGCTTTCGCTTTTGGCCCCTTTCAAAGTCGGTGAGAACGGCCACGTTGAGTTTGTTGCCGTAGAACAAACGGACGAACGGTAGAACTTTGTCAATGCCGCCTGCGGGGCATACCGCCCACCTTGGGTCTAGAAATGCGCGCTTCTTCTTCTGTAGCACCTGGGAGGCAGCCTGCAGATAGAGGATGTCGCTCGCTCCCTCCACCAGAAGCGTGTTCGGTGCGATTATGAGCCCTTGAGTCACCTCAAATCCCATAGCTCCGAAGACCGGAAAATTGGTTTGCGGATCGGTGGTCAGAACGTCGGATCTGACTTTCGTCCCTTGCGAGACTTTGCGGCCCCGACCGTCGACGGTCACGACATCTTCCACCGTGCGAACGCTTGCAAGGTTGTCGGCAGGAACCATGAAGGGTGAGTGTGTCGAGTAAATCAGCTGATGTTTCGGCGCAAGCTGCTCCGTAAAATAGCGGAGGAGATCCTTTTGCGCCGTACCATGCAACGTCAATCCAGGCTCATCGAGTAGGATTATTACGTTGCCCTCGCTCTTTTTGATTTGAGCAAACTTCACAAGGAAAGAGAAAAACCAAATGAAGCCTGCCGATCTTTCCGAAAACGGAACGGAAACTCGATGCAGGTTGTTTTGGACGCGGGCACGAGCAATCGGGCCCTTGTTAAAGGGTGCCGGATCTTCAGGCTTGCCTTCCGTAAGGAGCACCTGGATTTGGAGTTCATCGTTTTGGGTCCAGTATTCGAATATCTGCTCGGTAATTCGATTGGCCGCAGCCTCGCACCGAGCATTCAAGTCTTCAAAACGCTTCGACGACGTTAGTTCTTCAAGTGTCGTTCCAGAGTACTCTAGAAAATCGAGGAAAACCTGATCGCCTGTTTTGATACCGGTCGACTGCTTGTCGGTAGCCAGTTGGCTTATCGCGACCTCGCCGCTCATTCGGTCGTAATGGGAAAAGTAGAGGAACTTTGGTGTGCGCTCGTCGATCAAGTCGATGGCCCTGAGGCTCGCGTCGCTTTTGCGGAAGGTCTTCAGAGCCGACAGCAACTCCGTTTGTCGCGGGGTCCTCTCGGCAAGCGCCTCCAAGGCGGCGGCGGCGGCGGGGGAGCCAACCACCCCAGCGAGCGGCCTTTGTTCTTCAGCGGACAGCCCATATCTCGCAACCAAGTTGCTTAGGGCCTTGTTGTCGTCGACAGGCACAGACCAAAGCGTCCCAGACCCTCCAAAGCTTTTGCTAATAGTGACGGTCCGACCGACTACCGAGCCTTTGCCAAATTCAGCTTCCAAAGCAATGACGTCCGTATTTTCTAATGCCCAGGTGGACGCTATGACGATGGCTTCTGTGCTCCGATGCCGTTCAGCATAATCGGCGAGGTAACGACGGGGGTAATTTTCTATCTTGCCGTATTCCTTGAATGTTGCATCCGTTGACCGCAGCCCCTCTAGTGCTTTTAGAAAGGCCGTCTTCCCGGCTTCGTTCTTTCCCACCAAGCACGTAGTTGACCCGATCTCGACAACGTTGGAATCGATGATATTCCGATAGTTTGTTACGTGCGCAGCAGTAAGCTTCATCTTGAGTCCTCCCCAAATTCAAAAGAGCACATTGGTTTTCAGGAGTCGACAATGTACCGTGTAGTAATAACCCAAGCACCGATGAACGGTGCTTTTGGATGGGCGAGCCATCACGCTTCATGAACTGCAGGCGGCTAGATAGGTTGTCCCATCTTGAATCTCCGCCAAACCGCCCGTCTCGTTCCGGCGCGCGTGTGCGGAGGTCGTTTCAATCCCGTCAAGGTCGATGGGAGGAGTGACCGTTTAGGATTTCAGCTTCTGTATGGAACTGCCGAAGGCTCGACCAAGACTTTCTCATATCCTTTTGCTTCCAAGAAGAGCTGCACGCTGCGCATAGTTAGCTCTTGATTTTTCCCTGGCCCCACGGTCACCCGCTTGATTGGCAGCTTCTTGCCGGTTGGAGCTGTCACCTCAAGGTAAGGTACTAGGACGCCATCGGCGTCTCTGAACTTCACCCGCTCAAAATCGTTGTCTTTTTGAATGACGAACCGCCACTCATTCTCTTCGCTGAACCCATCATCTTTGAACCGCGGAACAAGTTTGGGAAGCCGCTTTGTCAGCTCAACGCGGATCTTATCTACCTCCTTTTCCCGGAGAAGATCAGCCAAACCCGAGAAGGTGACAATACTTCTGCGCATGCGCTCTACAGTGCGTTCCTTGTCGTAGATAACGTCCATCGCCACCCCACCATAGCCACGGAACAAGGTATGCAATTGCGGGCCAGCAAACGTGACGCTCACACCTTGTACGCGGCCGCCGTATCCCCGCCATTGGCTAAGCAGATCATGCGCCTTGCAGAAGCAGGTAGCGTACGTATCGGGAAGTTTTGTCTTCCTAAGATCAACGATCACGTCGTCAATGATCTGAGCGAAAACATGCTTCTTTTGAAGGGTAGCAAAGTCTCGCAGCACCTTCTCGGCCGCCGCGATTCCATGCTGTAGTTCTCGTCGGTCATTGAGAAAGGAGACATTCGAAGCCCAAAGGCAACGCTTCTCGACGATTCCCATAAGCCCGCTGAGCGTTGTAAAATGCGTCAGTTCGCTGGGCACTTTTATGATGGTTATGGGTCGGCTAATGGTCATTTCGATGCCACTCTGTTCGCTAGCCGCACGCCGGCTCCCTCGCCAAGCGAGGCGAAATATGGAAACGATGCGCGGCCTCGCGATGCCCGTGCACCGCATCGGCATACACCGCAACACAACGACGCGACTCAAGAGGTAGCGGCTTGCCCATCGCGGCCTCCTTTCAACCGCAATGAATCACGAACTCAATCTAAGGGGAATCCTGATCCCTTAGATCACGACACGTTTTAGGCCGCAGCGATCGCCAGCGCGTGATCCCGCGCGTTCTCGCGCAGCGCGTCGAGATGGATCGACTTGACCAGTGTGGCAAGATCGCCTTCCGCGGACTGCCCGCCCACCTCCTTGAGCATCAGCCAGCTGACCTCTTGCACACCGGCGACGCGCTTGCCGTTGGCGACCTCGCGCCAGATCTTCAGCGCACGCAGGATGATGGCATGGGTGACTGCGGCAAGTCCTGCGCTGCGGAACAGCGCCTGCAAGGCGACATCGTGCCCGCCGGCAAGCAGCGCCCTCACCCTTTGTTCGGACTGCTGGCTGAGCGCGACCAGCGCCGAGCCGAAGAAATCGACCTTGCCATGCGCGATGGTGCGGATCAGAAAGCTCGCGGTAAGGTCGCCGCGCAGCCTGAGATGCTCGATCAGGGCCGCATGTTCTTCCTGGCGCGTGCCTTCTATCAGCGTCACCGAAGCCTTGACGCAGGCGTCGCGCATGACGCGGTCGGCTCGCGCCGCGCCCATCATCGCCATCACCAGTGGCGACGTTTTCAACATTTCGCCGAGCTTGACGAGCAGCATATGCCGACAGTCGGCCGGCAGCCTGATATCCGATATCAGCGCCTCGCGCAGCAGCGGCAGGTGCCCATGCCGTTCGGCCATGCGGCGGAAGCTGAGCGAGGCGATGTCGGCGCCGCTGTTGGCGAGCAGCACCGCGCAGGCGTCCGCCTCGCCGATCTCGGCGATGGCCGCCGACAGCGCCATCGAGACGAGTGGCCGGTCGGCGATCAATTTCTGTGTCGCCTTCGGACTTGAGGCCACGCGGTTGATCAGGTCGGCGTCGGTGAGCAGCGGCGAGCGCGCCAGCACCACGCCGGCGACTTCCGGCTGGTCGGAGGCCAGCACGCTGATGATCTGCATTGGCGCTTGGTGGCTCATCGACAGCGCCTCGGCCATCGCCAGCCGCACCTTCGACGAGGCATCGTCGAGCAATAGCGTCAGCGCCGCCTCGGCGGCGCAACGGTCCTCGAAAGGCAATTCGGAATTGATATAGGCCCGGGCCAGAGCGCTCGCCGCCGCTGCACGCTCCGACACCCTGGCCGTGTAGATCCATTTCAGAAAATGCGAAACAACAACCATGCCCGCCTGCTTACGCCCCTTGTCAGAAGCTTCTGACCCCACTGACGACCGTAGGCAGAATTGGTTTACGAACCGTTCACCATGTTCATTAACTGGCTTGCGAGGCTGATTTGCAGCGCCTATCACCGTCAAGCACCTGAGGAGAAAGAAATGGCCGGGCTTTATCTCGAAGAGTTCGTTGTCGGCCATGTCTTCCGGCACACGCTGCGCAAGACCGTTACCGAAAGCGACAACATGCTGTTTTCGGTAATGACGCTGAACCCGCAGCCGCTGCATATCGACTTCGATTTCGCCGCCAAGAGCGAATGGGGCAAGCCGCTGGTCAACTCGCTGTTCACGCTCGGCTTGATGATCGGCATTTCGGTCAATGACATCACAGTCGGCACTACGGTCGCCAATCTCGGCATGAAGGAGACCGTGTTTCCGCATCCGGTCTTTCATGGCGACACCATCCGGGTCGAGACGACAGTCATCTCGGTGCGCGAATCCAGGTCGAAACCCGATCGCGGCATCGTCGAATTCGAGCATCGCGCCTACAACCAGCATGGCGATCTCGTCGCCAAATGCACCAGGCAAGCGATGATGCTGAAGAAGGCGATCTGACGCATGCGTTCGCTGCTGTTCGTCCCTGGCGATTCCCAGAGGAAACTGGAAAAAAGTTTTGGTGCCGGCGCCGACGTGATCATCGTCGACCTTGAGGATTCCGTGGCGCCGCACAACAAGGCGCTGGCACGCGAGGTGGCGGCGCGCTTCATCCTGGAACGCAGGGCGCAAACCAGTTCAGCCATCTATGTCAGGGTCAATGACCTCACGACCGGGCTGACGGATGACGATCTGGCGGCGTTGGTGCCGGCACGACCCGACGGCATCATGCTGCCCAAGTCGAACAGCGGCCAGGATGTGCAGCATCTGTCAGCAAAGCTCAGGGTGCGCGAGGCCGAAAATGGCTTGGCCGACGGCGCGATCAAGATCCTGCCGATCATCACCGAAACGCCGGCAGGCGTGCTGGCGGCGGCGACCTATGCCGGGACAAGTGCGCGGCTTGCCGGCCTCACCTGGGGCGCTGAAGACCTGTCGGCGGCGATCGGCGCGCGCAGCGCCCGCGACGAGCATGGCCGCTACACGGACGTGTTCCGTCACGCTCGCACCATGACCATACTTGCCGCCGGTGCGGCGGAGGTCGAGGCGATCGACACCGTCTTCCCGAATTTTCGCGACATGGCGGCCTTCGAAACGGAATGTACCGAGGCCGAGCGCGACGGCTTCACCGGCAAGATGGCGATCCACCCCGATCAGGTGCCGGTCATCAACGCCGCCTTCACGCCGTCGGCCGAGGCCGTGAGACAATCGGCGGCAATCGTTGCCGCGTTCGCGGCAGCGGGAAATCCCGGCGTCGTCGGCATCGACGGCAAGATGTTCGACCGCCCACACCTGCGGCTGGCGGAGCGGCTTCTGGCGCTGGCAAAGGCGGCGGGAGTTTTGGGTTAGTCCTTGTCCCAGCGCGGCCGGCGCATCGAAAACACCTCATCTACGCTGGTATAGTCCATATAGCCTAGACGGGCGACATTGCCGGCTTTGGTGATGTCGAACGGCCGTCTGTCAGGAAGGCGTCATCGATGTGCACGCCGACCACTTCACCGGCAACAATCACAGCGCTTGTCGGCGATCCGTCCAGTGCCTTTGGCCGAAAGACTTCCGTCACCTTGCACTCAAGCGCTGCCGGCGCTGCCGCCACTCGCGGCGGCGCCACCAGGCGCGACGGCGCCATGGCAAGGTCGGCATAGACGAACTCGTTGACCCCGCGCGGCGCATTGACCGATGTGCGGTTCATCTTCTCCGCAAGATCGCGGCTGACCAGATTGGCGACGAACTCGCCGGTTTCCTGGGCGAAGGAGGCGCTGTCCTTCTCGCCTTCGGAGGAGAACCAGACGATGAAAGGCCGCGTCGAAACGGCATTGAAGAAGGAGTATGGCGCGAGGTTAATCTCACCAGCCCTGTTCAGTGTCGAAATCCAGCCGATCGGACGCGGCGCCACGATCGCCTTCGAAGGGTCATGCGGCAGGCCGTGGCCCTTTGAGGGTTCGTAGAACATTCAGCCCGCCCACGGCCCCGAATAGTCACTGTACAGCTTTGCCGGATCGGGCCGGGGCCGCTCCGGTGCCGGGCCGGCATAGGAGCCTATATGGATGAAGCCGATGACCCGCTCCTGCGGCGCCAGCCCCAGCAGCGCCCTGCCCTCCGGCACATCCGAATACCAGTTGCTGATCATGTTGGTGCCATAGCCCAGCGCGTTCGCTGTGATCATCAGGTTCATCGCCGCCATGCCGCCCGACAGGAACATTTCCCATTGCGGGATTTTTGGATTCTCCCTGGGAATCGACACAACGCCGATCACCAGTGGCGCGCGCGAGAATCGCGCCAGTTCCTGGTTGCGGCGGCCTTCGGACAAGGGACCTTCTCGCTGCTCGGCAAGTGCTGCCAATTGGCTGCCGATTTCGAGGCGGGCGTCACCACGGTAGAGGATGAAGCGCCAGGGCTCCAACCGGCCATGGTCGGGCACCCGGGAGGCAGCGGCGATCATCGTCGCGATCTCCGCATCGCTCGGCGCCGGCTCCTTCAGATCGGGGATCGGTGCGGAGTTTCGGGTGAGCAGGAAGTCGATGATCGGCGACGCCATGGGCGCAAGTCTCCTGGACATTCTGTTTTGAGCTGAAGCGCGCCATCGGGAATTCGGGCGGCTCGGGCATTGGCGCGGGATACGCCGGAGGGAAGAGTCGTTTCAACTCTTAAGCCTTGAAATTGCCACCGCCATGGGCTTCAACGCAAGGCATGTTTGAGGGGACTGTCCGTCTTTTCCTGGTCTGGCTCGGCGCCCTGCTGTTCATGGCGCCGATTTCGTTCGCCATGGCGCAGAACGTCGACGGTGTCAGCGACCTGAAGCTTCCGGGAATTTCGAGCTACGCGACGCCGAAAGGCGAGACGTCGCTGGCGCTGAGCGGCGGCGGCGGCGCCATCACATTGTCCGCCCAACTGACCGACAAGGGTTCCGACATCACGCGCGGCATCGTCTGGCGGGTTTTCAAGCCCGAAGCCGTCAACGGCAAATTGCCGATGGTTGCCTCCTCCCATGGCGGCACCGCCGTCTTCCAGCTCGAACCCGGCAGCTATCTGGTTCACGCCTCCTACGGCCGGGCCGGCGCCACCAAGCGCATCACTGTCGGCAAGGACGCCAAGCGCGAAAGTCTCGTGCTCGACGCCGGCGGCCTCAAGCTCGACGCAGTGCTGTCCGGCGGCGTGCGCATTCCACCAAAGAAGCTGCGATTTTCGATCTACGAAGGCACCGCCGAGGCCAATGGCGACCGCGCGCTGATCATTCCCGATGTCGAGCCCAACAGCGTCGTGCGGCTCAACGCCGGCATCTACCATGTCGTCTCGACCTATGGCGCGGTCAATGCGGTCATTCGCTCCGACATCCGTGTCGAGGCCGGCAAGCTGACCGAAGCGACCGTCGAGCACCACGCCGCCGAGATCACGATGAAGCTGGTGCGTGAGACCGGTGGCGAGGCAATCGCCGACACGTCCTGGTCGCTGCTCAACGAATCGGGCGATCCGATCAAGGAAACCGTCGGCGCCTTCGCCTCGATGGTGCTGGCCGAGGGCGACTACACCATCATCGCCAAGAACCGCGACCGCATCTATCAGAAGGATTTTACGGTCGTAGCCGGGCAGAACCAGGAGATCGAGGTTCTGGCCACCGAGGCCGCGGCGATGGATCCCGAAGAAGGCGCGGACTAACCTTCCGCGGCAGGTTTCCTGTTTTCAGGCTGCCATCTTGGTCCGCGCTGGCAGGAACGGAATCCGGCGGCGCGCCACGATTGGCGCCAGGTCGAACACGCCGCGATAGAGGCGGTCGAGCAATGCCTTGCGGTCGCGAAACGGCTCCAACTCGCTCCAGCTCAGCACATCCCCGACGCGCACCTCGATCGCCTTGCCGGACAGGCGTGCGAATTCGTGAATGAGCAGCGACGTGCGCAATGTCAGAGAGGCCCTGCCGACGAATTTCGCCAGGCGGCCGTCGCGTTCTGCCATGTTCATCGGGCCGCTGACCAGATGGAACAGCCTGCCGTTCTGTCCGGAAAAATGCATCGGGATGACCGATGCCCTGGCGTCCTGGACAAGACGGGCGGGAAACATCTTCCACGGCAGATCGCGCGCCCGGCCAAAACCTTTTGGCGCGGTGGCAACACCAC
>NZ_RZTT01000264.1 GCF_003996995.1 Mesorhizobium sp. M7A.T.Ca.US.000.02.2.1
CCTATACGCTGTTTTCGATCGCAGCCGTGGTGCTCGGCGGCGTCTCGCTGTTCGGCGGCAAGGGCAGCGCCATCGGCGCCATCTTCGGCGCGCTGGCCTTCCGCACCATCGGCGACCTGTTGTTCGTCTTCGATTTCGATCCGCTCTGGCAGCCGCTGTTCCAGGGCGTTATCCTGCTGGTCGCCGTCAGCCTCGGCGCCTTCGCCCTTTTTCGGGTCCGTAACCGGCTGGAGTGGTTCCTGTGAGCGAAACGACGCTTGGCGGTATTGCCGGCCGCATGCCCAGATTCATCCGCCGCGCCGATCCGGCGGTGCTGACGGCCTTTGCCTGCATCGTTCTCTTGCTGTTCCTGGGCAGCCTCTATTCCAGAAGCTTCCTGTCGCCTGAATATCTTCTGCAGCAGCTCAAGGTGGCTTCGTTCCTCGGCGTCATCGCAACCGGCATGATGCTGGTCATCCTGCTCGGTCAGATCGACCTGTCGGTGCCATGGGCGGTGGCGGCGGGCGCCATGATGGCCTGCGCTGCGGCGGCGTACGGCCCGGTCGGCGTGGCGCTGGCCATTCCGTTCGGTATTTTCTGCGGCATGCTGATCGGCGTCGTCAACGGCATCGGCGTCGCCTATCTGCGCATCCCCTCGATGATCATCACATTGGCCACCAACGCTGTCGCGCAAGGGCTGATGGTGGTCTACACCGGCGGCTTCTCGCCGCAGGATTCGGCAACGGGCGCGATGCGCTACCTGGCGACCGGCTTCGCCATTCCGGGCGTGCCCAACGCGGTTATCATCTGGGCGCTGATCGGAGCCGCGATGGTATTCGTGCTGACCCGTACCAGCTTCGGCCGCACCGTCTACGGCATCGGCAACCGCGAACGCGCGGCCTATCTCTCCGGCATCGATACGCGGCGCGTGGTGATGATCGCCTTCGCCGTCTCCGGCGGGCTCTCGGCTTTCGGCGGCGTATTGCTCGCCGGCTATGCCTCCAAGGCGGCGCAGTCGATGGGCGACGCTTATCTGCTGCCGTCGATCGCCGCAGTGGTGCTTGGCGGCACCTCGATCCTGGGCGGGCGCGGCTCCTATCTCGGCACGGTCGCCGGTGTCATCCTCATCACGCTGCTGCAGTCCATCCTCTCCGTCATGCAGATGCCGGAGTCGGGGCGGCAGATCATTTACGGCGTCGTCATTGTCGCCATGCTGCTGCTCTACGGCCGCGCGCCGGCAAGCCGCTGACCGTGGACGGAGCGGCAGCACAGGCGCCGACGAGCGCCCCCGGCTCGGTGCCGGCCATCGTGGTTATGGGTGTCGCCGGCTGCGGCAAGTCGGCGGTGGGCATCGGGCTTGCCGCCGCTCTGGGCGTTGCCTTTATCGAGGGCGACAAGCTGCATCCGCCGGAAAACGTCGCACGCATGGCAAGCGGCGAACCGCTTACCGATCAACTGCGCGAAGGCTGGCTCAACGCGATCGGCGAGCGCATCGCGGAGTCGGTGGGCAGCGGACAGGGCGTGATTGCCGCCTGCTCGGCACTGAAGCGCAGCTACCGCGACCGGTTGAGCGGCTTCTGCCCGGAAATCGTCTTCCTCTATTTGAAGATCGACCCTGCCACGGCCAGGCAGCGTGTCGGCAGCCGCAAGGGCCACTTCATGCCGGCAAGCCTGGTCGACAGCCAGTTCGCCATCCTCGAGCCGCCGGTTGCGGAAGAGCGCGCCTTGACACTCGATGCGACACGCCCGGTCGGTGAGCTCGTCGCTGCCGCGGTCCGCCTGATAGGCCGGTCATGAGCCTTCATCTGTGCCGATGCCGGTGCCGTCCTGGGCCTCGGTCAGCCGCTGCCGGCGGGACCACGTCAGCATCTGCTCGGGGTAGAGCCTCAGCGCTTCCAGCAGGCGGTCGCGCTTGAGCAGGATGTAGTGCGCCTGCACGGCCATGTTCTTGGCGCCATCCCTGGCCATGTCCGTCGCCGGGGTGACAGACGCCTCCGGCGTCAACTCGGGGCTGAGCACGGCCTGGTACTCAATGAAGGGAACCACTTCGAAGGTCGACATGGCAAACAGGGCGGTTCGGCCCCTGGCGGCAAAATTCGCCGGCGCCGAGGCGAGATGCGTCCAGCCGCTTTCGCCCATGGCTGCCTCGGTGAAAGTCGTGCCGGCATGGACGGTGTTGGTCATCGTCACCACGCCATTCTGCTTCAGGATATTCTGGATGCGGATGGTGACCTGATAGGCGTCGTCGCGATCAAAGACGACCCGGCTTTTCAGGAACCGGTTTTCGACATTGACTAGCGGCGGGTTGAGGAGACGCAGGCCGAACGCGCTTTCGGAAATACCGTGGGTGTTGACGCTCACCTGATGCGCCTCGACACCGGCCTCGTATAGCGCGCGCTTGCCGATGATGGTCTGGGCGGTGAATTGATCGCACCAGAGGATGGCGCCGTGGCCGCGCTGCAAGGCCGACCGCAGCCCCTCCAGCCCCTCCAGCCGGATCGTCGGCGACCAGCGGCCAGCCACCAGATGTGCGGCAAGTTGCAGGCGGCGCCGATGGCGCGCCGCCAGCAATCCCTCGAACAGCTTGCGTGTATCGATGCCATCGCCAAGCACCGCGCGTGTCGCGGCCGCGTAGGCCGGGAATTCCTTGCGCATATGGCGCTTCAGGCGAACCCTCGATATGCGGCCGCAGATCGGCGCCCACCAGCGCACCGGCAGCGCCGCTGCCACCACGAGATAGAAGACGGACAGCAGGCCTTCCCGAAGGTCCTTGTTGGAAAAGCGGCGAAGCCGGCCGGGGTTAACCAGCTTGCGGCTGAAGAAGCGGACGTCCTCCGCCCGTTCCGGGACGAAGACGTCGGCGATGATTTCAGTACGGAAACTGGCTGCCGATGGCAGCTTGCGGGCGGCCTTGCGGGATTTTGCGAACCACCACAGCCTCATCGGTCCAGCCCGTTCTTCGACCCCCGCTTTACTGCGTCGGCTTGGGACGTGCAAGGTCATGTCCGCGCTCAAGACTTCTGCAAATTCCGCTTGCCCTATATCTGGGCCAGGCGCGTTGCTTACGTCATCGGCATCCGACACAAGGGGATTATCAGCTCTTTCGTGCAGCGCGAGCTGGCGCCCGTGACGCCGGATCGCTGATCGCTGACCGGCAGTCGCTATTCCATATACGGCGTCAGCACATCTTCGATCCATTTCATGAACGCGCGGACTCGGCGCGACAGATTGCTCCGATGTGCGACGACGAGGGACACGGCGAGCGGCCGGCGACGAAAATCGGGTATGATCTCGACAAGCGCTCCACTCTCCAAATATCGGCCAATGCCCAAAAGTGGCGCCTGAATCACACCAAGGCCGGCGAGGGCGGCGGCTTCGTAGGTCTGTGCGCTGTTGACGTGCAGCGCACCTGGCAACTGAAGCGTCGCGTAGCTGTCGCCGTCCGGATATTCCCATCCATAGGGTCTCGCGCCCAGCACCGTCGAAAAGTGAATTGTCCTATGTTCCTGACGCTGGAGATCATCCAGCGACCGAGGGACGCCATGGCGCGCCAGATAGGCGGGACTGGCAGCGTTGGCCATGCGCAACAGGCCCAACGGGCGGGCGATCAGCGTCTCGTCGCGAATGGGTCCAAGCCGCAATACACAATCGAACCCCTCTTGAACCAGATCGACTTGCCGGTCCGTACTCGGCACCTCCAGCTCCAATTGGGGGTGCGCCGCCATGAAATCCGGCAAGGCCGGCACGATCGTTGTGCGCGCCACTTCGGTCGGAAGGTCGACCCGCAAACGCCCGCGAAGTGCCACGCGATCGCCTGCGAACATCGAGTGCAGATCATCGACTTCAGCGAGCAGATCGCGGGCACGGGCATGAAATGCGCGTCCGTCTTCCGTCAACCGCACGCTGCGCGTCGTCCGGTGCAGGAGCCTGACACCGAGATCTTCTTCCAGCTTCCGGACCGCCGTTGAGGCTCTCCCCTTGTGGATGCCCAGGCTGTCGGCTGCGCGGGTGAAGCTCCCCATTTCCGCTACCGTTATGAAAATGAGGATGGGTTCGAGATTTTGCATTTTCGTGCCCCGGTATTGTTCCCCAAAAAGAGAACAGTCGGTTCATTTCCTCGGTGTTTATCACACCTGAGGGGCACAGTAAGCTCCGAATATGGGATCTCCCATCGGAGAATGACAAGTGTCCGAAACTGTGAACCCGCATCAGACACCTGAAACTATGACCTTGCATCGCGCCCTGTGGGCCGGCCGGATAATGAGCGCGCTTGTCGTTATCGCTTTAATGGCAGACGGCACTGTTCAGCTTTTCGCGCCGGCACGGATCGCGAGCATGTTGCAGGAAACCGGGTTCGCGATGGACCTGACGCGCGTCGTGGGTCCGATCATCCTCGCCTGCGCCATCCTCTACGCCATCCCGGTCACCGCCGTCCTCGGCGCGATCCTGGTGACGGGCTTTTTGGGAGGTGCCATCTGCGCCCATCTCCGCATCGGTGAGTTGGGATCGCCGTCGGAAATCATTTCCCTGCTTCTGGGCGCGATGACCTGGGGCGGCCTCTATCTGCGCGATCCCCGTATCCGGGCCATTCTGCCGCTCATCCATTGAACCAACTGGGGCAGTTCTGTCCCTCAACATCAGGAGAAAACACATGTTCTTAGTAATGGGAATCACCGGAAACGTGGGCGGCGCGACGGCAAGGCATTTGCTAGCGCAAGGCAAAAAGGTGCGCGCGCTGGTCCGCGACCGCGAGAAGGCGTTGAGCTGGGCGAACCGGGGCGTGGAGCTGGTTGACGGCGATTGGAATGATTCGGCAGCCATCGAGCGGGCGCTCGAAGGCGTCGAAGGCGCGTTCGTCATGCTGCCTCCTGTTTGGGCGCCTTCGCCCGATTACAAGGAAGCAAAGAGCGTGATTGCAAGCTATGTCGAGGCGCTCACCAAGGCAGCGCCGCCGCGAGTGGTTGCGCTTTCGTCGATGGGCGCGAACAGAACCAGCGGGCACGGGGTGATCGCGGCCTTGTCCCTTCTGGAGCAAGGTTTTCGCGACCTGACATCGCCAGTTGCTTTTGTGCGCGCAGGCGGATTCTTTGAGAATTTTCTTTTCGGGCTGCAGGTCGCGCAGGGCGGAACGCTGCCGGCTTTCTACAATCCGACAAATCGGAAATCGACAATGGTCGCGACGAACGACATCGGCGCGGAATTCGCGACGCTTTTGACCGGGCCAACGTGGTCAGGGCAGCGCATCGTCGAGCTTGGTTCGATGGTCAGCGCGGACGACGTCGCCGAGCAATTGGGCGAAGTCCTGAATCTCGACGTGAAAGCCTTTGCAATCCCGCGTGCAGGGTGGGCGGAAGCGCTCGAACAATTCGGCATCCCGAAGGGCCACAGCGGACCTGCCGAAGAAATGTACGAGGCCGTGAATGCAGGATGGATGGACCTCGGTGTGGCGGGTACGGAGCACGTAGCGGGTACGACGTCCGCACGGGCTGTATTCGAGGCTGCGTCAAATGTGAACGGGTAGGCCAAACTGTATGGGGTTCTCCTGTGATTTCGGGTGTTCGCAACCCGGGATTTGGAGAACTCCCTCCTTCATCTGTCTGAGCGCGGTCAGCTTGCAGTGGGTGGTTATATCTGCGACGTCAGCTCAACGGGGAAATCGTCATTGTCGGCGTCGCGCATGGCGGCAAGGCTGCGATTGTCCAGCACTTCGGCGATCGCCTGCCGCACCTCCAGCATCATGTGGCGGACCTGGCAGGTCGCCTCGTCGCAATCCTCGCAGCGCTGATACTGCGTGCGGCTGGCGCAAGGGATCGGCGCCAGCGGCCCATCAAGCACGCGCACGACATGGCCGATCTTGATTTCGGAGGCCGGCCGGGCGAGGCGATAGCCGCCTTCTTTGCCCTTGCGGCTCTGGACGAAGCCGGCATTGCGCAACTCGCCCAGAATGGCATCGAGGAATTTCTTCGGGATGTTGTTGGCCACCGCGATGTCATTGACGAAAGCCAATTGGCCGGCCGGCAGGCCGGACAGATGCACGAGGGCCTTGAGGCCGTATTTGCCTTTTTTCGTCAGCATGCCCAGATCAACCCATTGAAGCCCCAACCACTCGCATCTGGCGACTGTTTGTGTGCAAATAATGACGTTTTCGCCGCGCGATGATGTTTCGCGAAAACAAGCCGCCGGATTGCAGTTAGGCACAAACGCGTTGATTCTTTGTAGCGTTTTGCACTGAGAAGGCGGATATTCCGCTGATAACCAGGTTTTCGGCGTTCAAAACGAAAAAAGCCGGCAGGGCGCCGGCTTTTCCGTCAACTGCGCAGATATCGCGGCCTTCAGCGGCTGCCGTAGGTCTGGTCGAGCAGGCCGCCAGCGGCGAAATGCTCTTTCTGCACTTTGTCCCAGCCGCCGAAGACGTCTTCCACCGTCAGGAGCCGGATATCGGGGAAATCGGCCTTGTATTTCGTCGCCACAGCGGCGTCGCGGGCTCTGAGGCCGTTGCGGGCGGCGATGTCCTGGCCCTCCGGCGTGTAGAGGAAGTCGAGATAGGTCTTGGCCAGATCGCGCGTGCCGTGCTCGTCGGCAACCTTGTCGACGATCGCGACGGGGAATTCGGCCAGCAGGCTGACCGTCGGAGTGACCTGCTCGAACTTGCCGTCGCCATACTCCTTGCGGATGCCGCGCGTCTCCGACTCGAAGGTGATCAGCACATCACCGATTTCGCGCTGCACGAAGGTGGTGGTCGCGGCGCGGCCGCCGGTGTCGAAGATCGGCACGTTGTTGAACAGCTTGGTGATGAACTCCTTCACCTTGGCCTCGTCGCCCTTGAAGGCTTCCTTGGCGTAGGCGGTGGCCGCCAGATAGGTGTAGCGCGCATTGCCGGAGGTTTTCGGATTTGGGAAAATCACCTGCACGTCGTCGCGCACGAGATCGTTCCAGTCCTTGATATGCTTGGGATTGCCCGCGCGGACAAGGAAGGACGGCAGCGAATAGAAGGGCGAGGCGTTGTCGGGAAAATCCTTTTGCCAGTCGGCCGAGACGAGGTCCTTCTTGACCAGGAAGTCGATGTCGGTGACCTGGTTGAAGGTAACGACATCGGCGCCAAGGCCCTCGGCGATGGCACGCGCCTGCGCCGAAGTGCCGGCATGCGACTGATCGACCGTGACGCCCGGATGCTGCGCGATGAAGGCCTTGTTCACCTGCACGAACAGTTCGCGGCCGACGTCATAGGACGCATTGAGCAGTTTGTCGGCCGACCAGGCTTGGGAGGATGCAAGGAACAGGCCTGCGACGGTGGCAAGCCCGAGGAAAAATCGTCTCATGAAACAGGCTCCGATGCAATTTATGGTGGGACCATAGCCGGGGTGCGTGGTGTGCGACGAGGCATGCGCCGTAGGTTCGTGGCCTCATCGTAGGAAAATATGTCGCCTAAGTCGATGAATGTTGGAATTCTGTTCCAGGAGAATGCTACCTTGGTCGGAGTTTTTCTGCGCCTTGTTTTGCGGCGCTGCATGGCATATACAACAGGCATATACAAAAGAGCTGCAACATGCCCAAGAGCCGACATTCAACAACGCCGCCCAAGGAGGCGAAGCTGTTTCGCAACAACCGCAGCCAGGCGGTGCGCATTCCTGTCGAGTTCGAGCTTCCCGGCGAAAAAGTCCTGATCAGCCGGGAAGGCGATCGTCTTGTCATCGAGCCGGTTCGCAAACCTGGCCTCACCGCGTTGCTCGCCCAGTGGGCGAAAGAGCCGCCGCTCGATCCTGAAGACGACTTCCCCGAGATCTACGACACGCCAGTCAAATCCGAGGACATTTTCTAGATGCGGTTCATGCTGGATACGAACATTATCAGCGACATGATCCGAAACCCGGCTGGCAAGGCCGCGAGGGCAATGTCGCGCGAGGGAGATGACGCCGTTTGCACCAGCATCGTGGTCGCCTCGGAATTGCGATATGGCTGCGCCAAGAAGGGATCGGCCAAGCTGCTCAAGAAGGTTGAAGACTTGCTGGCCGAGATTCCTGTCTTGCCGCTCGATGTGCCGGTGGATGCCGAGTATGGCGGACTTCGCGCCGAGCTTGAAGCCGCGGGCCAGACCATTGGCCACAACGATCTTTTTATCGCCGCTCATGCCTGTGCATTGGGCACCACGCTGGTGACCGCCAACCCGGGAGAGTTCAACCGGATCAAGGGCCTGAAGGTCGAGAACTGGCTGGCGTAGCCATAGACCAGAGGATCAAGCCGCAGGAAAAAGCTTCCAGCGTCCGGGGCGGAACGCCACCCGGCTTTTCTGCGCTGCAGGGTGGTCGACGGGCAGTTCGATTTCGACCCGCTGGCGCTCTCCGCCTATTTCAAGCTCGACCCGGCGCGTGCCGGCCACGCGGCGGCTGGCGGCGACCGTGCCGGCGATGCAGCCGCTGCAGCCGTCCAGCAATTCGACATCGTGCGGGCGAAAGTAGAGCGTCGCATCGCCCGAGGGCTCGTTGGGCGCGGCAAGCCCGATCGGACGGTCGGCGAGCCAGATTTCGCCATTCTCGACCTTGACGGGAAGCGAGCTCGATTCACCGATGAAGCCGTAGACGAAGGGCGAGTTCGGCGTGTCGTAGATATCGTCGGCGGTGCCGACCTGCTCGATGCGGCCCTGGCTCATCACGACGACGCGGTCGGCAAGCTCCAGCGCCTCTTCCTGGTCGTGGGTGACGAAGACGGTGGTGTGGCC
>NZ_RZTT01000265.1 GCF_003996995.1 Mesorhizobium sp. M7A.T.Ca.US.000.02.2.1
GAGGGGGTCGGTTCGACCGGACGCGACTCCCTGTTCCGAGACAGACAAAGTCGGCGCTCCACGCGCGGCGACCCCCTCTGGCCTGCCGGCCATCTCCCCCTCGAGGGGGGAGATACCTGCCGCCGGCCCATTTCTAACTCTCAACAAAGGAACATCACATGACAGATCTGGCAGACGCCGGGTCCGTGGCGGCGCGTGCGCAGCCGGCGGGCAACCCGGCACAGTCACCGGCAGGCGCGGACAACGGGTCCGCCGCGCCTGGCGGCAAAAGTTGGTTTGACGGTCTTTCCGAAGGCAACCGCAAGCTCGCTGAAACCAAGGGCTGGACCAAGCCTGAAAGCCTCGATCGGGTTTTCACATCCTATGCGGAGTTGGAGCGGCAGCAGGGTGAGAGCCTGCGCGTTCCCGCCCCGGACGCGCCTCGGGAAGACTGGGACCGGTTTCATGCCCGGCTGCCCGAGACCATGCGTCCGGTCACCTCTTCCGAGAAGGTCGAATACCTCAGGCCGGAAGGTCTGCCGGAGAACTTCGCCTATTCGGACGAACTCGCTCAGGCGTCCAAAGCCTGGGCGGTCGAGGCGGGTGCCTCGCCGAAGACCGCGCAGGCCTATCACGACAGGTTCGTCGGCTACATGGCCGAGCAGGCCAAGCATCAGGAGATCGCGCTGGCCCGCTCGGTGGAAGCCACCCATGACGAGCTTGTCAGGGACTGGGGACCGATCGACAGCGACGGCTTTCGCCAGAGACTGGAGGTCGCCAACCGGGCGATGAAGAAGCTCGGCCTGGTCGATGCCTACAAGGCGAAGGGCATCCTTCTGCCTGATGGGGCGCTGACCGATCCGCAGATCGCCAGGGCGTTCCAGGCGATCGGCGAGGCGATGTTCCGGGAAGACACGATCGACGGCGGTGCTTCTTTCGGCGGAGCCAATCCGTTCAAGCGCAACGCCGCCGGCGAACGCAACCTGACCGATATTTCAGCCCTCGTCAAAAGCGACCCCGCCCGCGCCCGGCGGCTGGCACGCGAGGCGGGGGAAAATCCCGATCGCTGGATGCCCAACAACCCGCGCTGACGATCGATCAGCCGCACTGAAACGCCCCCTCATCCGGCCGCTTCGCGTCCACCTTCTCCCCGCCGGGGAGAAGAGGCGCGCCGACGTCGCAAGTCTCCTCTCCCCCCGGGGAGAGGTCAGCCGAGCGAAGCGGAGGCTGGGTAGGGGCGCCCGCCGCCAACCCAAACCTGAAGGAAGAGAAAAATGGCAGATGCCTATACCCGTATCGCGGACGCGATCGTTCCGTCCGTCTATGCGCAATATGCTTTCGAGGAGCATGTCCAGTCGCTCGAGATCTACCAGGCCGGAATCCTGTTTTCCGACCCGGCCATCTCCTCGAAACTGTCGATGGGCGGCCGCTCCGTCGACATGCCCGGCTGGAAGGATCTCGGCAACGACCCGTCCGAACCGGTCAACGACGATCCGGCCGATTCCATCGAGATGAAGAAGATCGGCTCGCGCCGCGAGGTCGCCGCCCGCAATGTCCGCGCCCAGGCGTGGGGCGTTCCGGACCTGACCTCGATCCTGGCGGGCGACGATCCGCAGAAGCTGATCGTCAAGCGGCAGACCGAGTACTGGCAGCGCGCCAATAAGCTGACCCTGCTCGGCATCCTGAAAGGCGTCGTCGCCGATAACATCGCCAATGACGGCGGCGATCTTGTGCGCACCACCGGCGCCTCCATCGTTGACACCGACATCATCGAGGCCGCCTATCTGATGGGCGACCGCGCGGACAAGTTCAAGACGATCTGGATGCACTCCAAGCAGATGAAGGCGCTGAAGCTCGCCGACCTCATCGACTATGTGCCGTCTTCCGAGCAGGGCGGACCGCTGATCCCCTACTACATGGGTCTGCGCGCCGTGGTCGACGACGACATCCCGGTGACGGCGGGCGTCTACACCGCCTTCATGTTCAAGGACAAGGCGATCCTGTGGAACGAACTGCCGGTCAACACCGAGGGCGGCCCGCTGGAGTTCGACCGCAAACCGCGCCAGGGCCATGGCGGCGGCGTTACCGAAATGGTCGGCCGCCGGCATTTTGTGCCGCATGTGCCCGGCACCCGCTTCCTCGACGCCTCCTCGGCCGGCGAGTTCGCCACCGATGCGGAACTGGCGCTGGCGGCGAACTGGGACCGCACCGCGTCGAGCGTCAAGAACATGACGTTCATCGCGCTGAAGACGACCGAGGCCTGATAGGACCGAGGTGGAGGGCGGGGGCGATGCGCTCCCGCTTCTTTTCTAAACTTGGCGCCGGCCATGTTCCGATCCTGGCGTGACAAACAGAGCCGGAATCCGTCGCCGGCACAGGATTGGCCCGCCGAATCAATGCGTGGGCAACACGCTCGTTGGCGGCCTCTCCAAAATCCGGATCCGACGAAGGCATCGGCCTCGAGCGCCATTGCCGGCCGTGCCGCAGCGGCCGGGTGATTTTCGGCGGTTCAGCCCTCAGTGCTTCGTGAGCAGGAAACAGCCATGGTACACATCATCCCCCTTTCCATTGGCCAGCGCCGGCTCGATACCGGCAATGCGGCGCAATATCCCCAGGGATCGCCGATCGGCGGCGCCATGCAGGGGCTTGGCGACCAGTTTTCCGCTGTCGCCGAGCGCTACCAGCAGATGAAGGATCAGCAGGAGGCGTTCGACGCCGAGCTTGCGCGGCGGCGGTTCAACGGACGGATCGCGCAGGCGGAAGACGAGGCGGCAGCGAATGCGCCGCCCGACGGCGCCGGCCTGTATGAGGCCATGTACGGCCAGGTCGACCCGCGTAACGGCCAGGTGGTCAAATCAGGCCTGTTCGACACGCTGTTCGATGATGCCTTGCCTGGCCTGCCCGAGAGCCAGCGCGCCAACTTCGCCAGGCAGAAGGAAGCGATGCGTGCGGTTGGCGCGCGGCGCATGGCGCAGCGGCAGCTCCAGCAGCGCAAGGACTACGAGCAGGCGCAGGTCGACACGGCGCTCAAGACCACCGCCATCGCCATCGGCAACGCCGATCCCGACGATCCTGGTCACCTTCGAAGCAGCCCGCCAAGAAGGACTCGACCTGATCGACAAGATGGGGCTCGACCCCGGGAACAGACAGCAGAAGGTGAAGGACTGGTTCGGCACCGCGGCCAAGACGCGTTTCGAGGCGCTGATCGCCAAGGATCCGAAGCGCGCGCTGGAGGCGTTTGGTGTCAGGACCCCGGAAGAGTCTTCGGGAGACGTTCAGCCGATCACTTGGGTTCTTGCCTCGGGCAGATCAGAGGCGGCTGCCGCGAAAGGCGATCGCGTTGGCAAGCTCACGCCAGACGAGCGCGTGGCGCAGGCGTTTGGGGACATTGCTCCGGCGCCTGATACGGCGATCAAGCCCGCAACCGACCATCTCGCCGACCTGTCTCCAGATGACATTCAGCGGCTGATCAACCAGGCACACGCCGCGAATACGGCCCAATTGATCGAGGCGCGCACCAACATCGCTCTCGCTGCGCAGAACGCCCCGAACGCGATCGCCAATACGGGAAGCTATTCCGGCAAGATGCCCAGCCCCGCCGACTTCGCCGCCGTCTATGGCGCTGAGGAGGGCGGCGATCGGTACCAAGACTTCAGCTTGAAGATGGATGTCGGTCGCCAAGCCTTTGGCATGCGGACGATGCCCAACCAGGCGATCCACGCAGCGCTGCGCGATGCGGAGCCTGGGCCGGTCGGCTCCAACGAAGAGGAGACACGGTATCGGGTTACGGCTGCCGCTGCGCTCAAGACCCTGGACATGAGGCGGGCGGACCCTGCTGGCTACGTCCGCGAGGTCTTCCCCAATGTCGACGCCGCGTGGAGGGCGGCAACGAGCCCGGACGGCAACGATCCGGCTGCCTATCAAGTCGCAATTGCCCGTTCTATTGCTGCTCAAGAACAGTTGGATTTTGAGATCATCCAACCCTTGCCAAATTCATTCTCGGCCGATCCGACCAACACATTAGATATCCGTGAACTGCTGCACCATGCGACCGACACGGGAGCAGGTACACTAGATGCATCAACAGATGCGTCCGAACCGAATTCGGGGAGCGGGCAACGTTCTGAGGCGTTGGAGAACCAGCAGACCCAAGCCGCGTCCGTAATTTATGAACAAAATGAGAACATCTATCCTTCCGTCGAGGTAGCTGGTATATCAAAGTCAGTCGCAAGGAATTTGTGTATCGACTTTTGCACCAACGCCACACTGCCCACCGGCACGTACGACGGAGCACCATTTCACTATTGTATGGCCAGGTGTATGGAAAATTACGGGCATTGAAGGATGAATTAAATGGCAGACAATCTCCGCAGAGATGATGCAGAGGCTATTGTGCAATTAATTCTTGGCACATCTAAGGCTATGAATGAATTCTTGCTTGAGAGAAGGGATTCAAGGAGTAAAGAAGAATTCGATTTCCTCAAAAAGGTCGTTGGAAGGCTGATGGGATTTCAATATTTCGAAGTGGTTGAAGTTGTTGGTAGTAATTATAAAGACATTGTAGAAAGATTGCATGGATCGGCGTCTAATTTAAAATTCGATTTTCCCGATATAAATAGGTGATGAGAAGATATTATTATTTTGAGCCAGAGGTGTCTGGCGGTTTTGGTGACAACGTCATTTTGGACGCTAGTGTTCATCCTCCTCTCATAACTCGTTTGCATTATGAGTTTGATGGATGGCTGGGCGGCGTCGTTTCCATGCTATCTTATCACCGAAGATGTGAAAGAGAAAATTGTCAAGGGTGAATTTTCAGGCGTAACCTTCGACAAGGTCGAGGTGACCACTTCTGCAACCGGACCAGAAGCTTCCGCCGTTCGTATGGCTGAAAGTGAACGGGGAGGCTGGCCGCGATGATTTCAGAATCGCGAGAGATCTCCGCCTCGTCGTTTCCGAGCGCGTTCTCGATGCCCTCAAGCCATTGGAGATCTCCAATGCCTTGATAGAACCGTTTGAAGCGTTTTGATGTATTCTTAGCCTTGGCGGCTCTTTGGGGGGCGGTGTTGAAGCGATGGATTGCTGGCCTGAGGGCGAAATTCGCCGAAGCGACACGTGAGGCGGCACGGGGGCATCCGACCAACGGATCGACCGGATACTTTAAAATAAGGCCGAACGTCGCTGGCGGGATCGGCGAAAACACCGTTCTCGACTCGAGCGTCCATCCGCCAATCGTGACCAGGCTTCACTATGTGGTAGAGGGCTGGTTCGGTGATGTGATCGTTGCGACATTCCCCTGTTTTCTCGTCACTGAGGAAACCCAGCGCGCACTGCAGAAGATGGGCTTTTAAGGTGCGACGTTCGCCGACGCCGAGGTGACTACCTCGGAAGAGTGTCAAGAGGATCAACCCGGGCTGGAGCTGCCACCTTTCGTGTGGCTGAAAGTAAATGGGAAAGCTGGCCGCGACGATTTCGGGATCGCGATACCCTTCCGCCTTGTCATTTCGAAACGCATTCTCGATCTGCTGGAATCGCTGGGAATACCGTTTGCAGTGGTCGAGCCTTACGAACAGTAACGGGATTACGCTTTTGAATTGCGATGACGGCTCATTTTTGTCGGCCGCACCCATGTGACTGCAGTGAATCTTCAGACCGAGAACTGGAAATAGTGCACTGTCACGCAATTCCTCATGGGAACGGCATCGCTCCGGGGTCGCGCCCGACGAAATCGCGCGCCTTGCCCTGGAGGCCGGACTACTTCAGACTTCACTACCTCCGGCAATGATCTTTCACGAGAAAAGAAAATGAAGAAAGTGATGGTTCTGACGACCGCAACTATCTTGGTGGCTGCTGCAACTTTTGTTTATTGCAGCCCTCTTCTCGTCAAGCTTGAGACGGACGGATTTGTGGGCGGAACGCTGGAAATTGCAGGCACCAAACTGGATGAAGCGGCAGGATCTGGAACGACGTACCACCTCGTTTTCGTGAATGAGGAATCCAGCGCGAGCGTTTCTTGCAGCAAAGATGGGAAAGTTACAAGCCGGGATGGATATCTATCTCCATGGCTTGGGTGGTACGTAAGTTTCCATCTTTCGAATTGCTCGATTAGTGGATTTCGTCCGGTATTTTAAGGGTTGGAATCACGAATGACAGTGAGATGCCGGAGATCTCGCGCGTTTTGTCGATAGCATGTCCGGACTGAGACTTGGAAAATAGTGCGCTGCCGCCGTAATTCCTCGTTCTGACAATATTTCTTCGCGCCCCCTCCGTCCTGCCGGCTTTCGTCATTCGGAAAGCCAAGCAGTTGGCTTTCCGTCCGCTACGCGGATCACTCTTCAACCCCACGAAGGGAGATCGGAGGGGGTCGTAGAGCACGATCTCTGAATATTGCCATCTAAACCCCAGCCGCTTCGCAGCGGCTTTTTTCATGCCCGGAGAAAATCATGACCCGACCCACATGGACGAGGCGCTGACCCATGGCCATCACCCCGCTCGATATCGCCAACATGGCGCTGGCCGTGCTCGACGAGGCACCAATCGACAGCCTCGACCAGGACGTCAAGGCAGCGCGCTTGCTGAACCTGCATTTCGACCTCGCACGGGAAGCAGAGCTCACCAAATGCGCCTGGGTGTTCGCGATCCTGCGCGCCACGGTTGCCGGGGCGGACACCGGCAGCGATTGCGGCTTGACCTTTGCCTACGAACTGCCGGCCGACTGCCTGCGGCCGCTGCCGCTGACCCACAATGGCGAGCCGGACGGCGCGCCGATTTCGTGGCGCCAGGAGGCGGGGCTGATCTATTCCGACCAGTCCGGCCCGCTGACCATCCGGTACGTCGCCAACCTCACCGATCCCAACGACTGGGATGCGCTGTTCACCGAGGTCCTGGTGGCGGCGCTTGCCATCAAGGTCGCACATCCGCTGACCCACAAATCGGGCATGATCGACATTGCCCGCTCTGCCTATGACCGGGCGCTGGAGGCGGCGCTGAGCGCCAACGCCGTCCAGCGCGGCGGCCGGCTCTACACCGCGTCCTGGTCCAGCCAGCGCGGCGACAGCAGGCCCGGCAATAACAGGATTGCGCGCTGATGACGACGCTGTACCCGATCCAGGACGTCTTCACCCGCGGCGAAATCTCGCCGCGCCTGCATGCACGCGCCTCGCTCGACTTCTATCGGGCGGCGCTGGCCAAATGCGAGAACTTCATCACCCTGCCGCATGGCGGCATCCGCAAGCGCGGCGGCACCTATTTTGCCGGCGAGGTGAAGATTTCCGCGAAGACGACGCGGCTGATCCCGTTCATCTTCTCGGCCGATCAAGCCTATGCGCTCGAATTCGGCGATCGGTACATCCGCGTCCATGCCTATGGCGCGCGCGTCGGCGCGGTGGAGGTCGCCTCGCCCTATCTCGAGGCGGACCTGTTCGAGCTCGCCTATGTGCAATCGGCCGACCAGATGTGGATCACTCACCGGGACCATCCGCCCAAGGTGCTGACCCGCAGCGCGCATACAGCGTGGGCTCTGACGGATTTCGAATTCCTCGACGGTCCCTACGACCCGGTCAATGACACAGCGACAACGCTGACGCCGTCCGATACCGGGCATCTGACGCCGCGGATGACCAGCAACACGACCCCTTCCGGCACCGCTTCCACCGGCAGCGGCAGCGCCTCTGCCTGGCAGATGTTCGACCGCGACAAGACGCAGGATATCGAAATTGCGAGCGGCGGCGACGGTTACATCCGGTTCCGCAATGCCGGCGGCGCTCAGCGCGTGGTCGATGCCTACTGGATCACCACGTCGCGGCTGGCAACGGGCGATTACGATTTCTTCACTGCTTGGGAATTGCAGGGTTCCAATGATGGCACCAACTGGGTCACCCTGGACACGCGTACGGGCGAACTCGGCTGGGGCAATGGCGAGACCCGCTTCTACGACTTCACGAACAAATCGGCGTTCGAATACCATCAGTTGGTGTTCAGCGGCGGCGGTGGAGACGATGCAGTTGTCACCGTCTCGGCCGAGTTAGCGATGCATATCGCCGCTTTCGATCAGACGCCGTTCGATCTCACGGCGTCCTCAACCATCGGCATCAACAACGACACCGGATTTCAGGTCTCTGATGTCGGTCGATCCATTCGCCTTCTAGGAGCTGACGGCATCTGGCGCTGGGCCAGGATCACCAGTCGCACCGGCACGACGGTCGTCAAGATCATTCTCTAGGGCCATGCGCTGCCGAACATGAACCCGATCACGCGCTGGCGGCTCGGCACCTTCGTGCCCGGCAAGTACGTCGAAAGCGGGTCGCTCTACGAGGAGCGGCTGGCCTTCAGCCGCAAATTCTCGGTCTATGCCTCGGCCACCGGCGACTTCGACAATTTTGCACTGGGCGAGAAGGACGACGACGCTCTGGAGTTCGTCCAGGCCGGCGGCGGCCAGGCCAACGACATCGTCTGGATCGCTGACAGCGACGGCGCGCTTCTGATCGGCACCTCAGGTGGCATCCGCGCTCTGTCGGGCTCGGGCATCGACGAGGCGCTGACGCCATCCTCGTTCAAGAACCGGCGCTCGCGTACCTTCGGCTGCGCCCGCATCCGCCCAGTCGATGCCGGCCAGTCGTTCCTCTATGTCACACGCTCGCGCAAATCGATCGCCGAGCTGACGCAGACGGCGCAGAGCCGTTTTGCTTCGGACGATGTCGGCC
>NZ_RZTT01000266.1 GCF_003996995.1 Mesorhizobium sp. M7A.T.Ca.US.000.02.2.1
CTTCTTCAGCTGCGTGCGCTGCGGCCTGATGATCAGAAAATACATGATCACGAAAATCAGGACAAACGGCAAAATGCTGATGAACATGTCGGGAGAAGCGCCGACGCCTTGGGCGTATGCCGGTGTCACGAACATCGAGGTACTCCTGATTTTTGAAAACAGCCGCCAATTTGGCGGCCCTTGAAATTTGGCCGGAATATAGTCGGTAAAGTTGTCAATGCAACTGCGCGGCCGGCCAAATCGGCTGCTTTTACGGCCTGTTGAGCCGTGTTAGAGCATGATCGCGAAAAGCGCGAGCCGGTTTTCTCAGACAAACGGAAACCGTTTGCCAGAGATCACGCTCGAACAAAAGGTTCCCACCGGTTTTGGATCAGAGGGAATCGGGCACGTTCACGCTCCCAAATGTCGAAACCGCGAAACAAAAGACAGACATGACCGACAGCAGCATTGAAGCCCTGAACCAGAAACTCGACCGGCTGATCGAGGCGGTGAGCCGCCTCGCCCCGCCGCCGGTGCCCGAAACCGACCTCGGCGAGGCCGATTGCTTCGTCTGGCAGGCCGATCCGGGCTATCTGGAACCGGTGCGCAGGGTTAACCGCGTCGACATCGGCCTGATCCGTGGCGTCGACCGTGTCCGCGACATCCTTGTCGACAACACCGAACGCTTCGCCGCCGGGTATCCAGCCAACAATGTGTTGTTGTGGGGCGCGCGCGGCATGGGCAAATCGTCGCTGGTCAAGGCCGTGCATGCCGAGATCAACGCCAAGACCAAGTCCGACCTGCCGCTGAAGCTGATCGAAATCCACCGCGAGGACATCGACACGCTACCGAAGCTGATGGGCCTGCTCAAGGCGGCCCCCTTCCGCTTCATCCTGTTTTGCGACGATCTGTCCTTCGACCATGACGACACTTCGTACAAGTCGCTCAAAGCCGCGCTCGAAGGCGGCGTCGAAGGCCGGCCGGCGAATGTCATCTTCTATGCCACTTCGAACCGCCGGCACCTTTTGCCGCGCGACATGATCGACAATGAGCGCTCGACCGCCATCAACCCTTCCGAGGCGGTCGAGGAAAAGGTGTCGCTGTCCGACCGCTTCGGGCTGTGGCTCGGCTTCCACAAATGTTCGCAGGACGAGTATCTCGACATGATCGACGGCTATATCAGCCATCATGGCCTTGTCATCGATCCCGAGCAGTTGCGCTCCAAGGCATTGGAATGGGCGACGACGCGCGGCAGCCGCTCGGGCCGCGTTGCCTGGCAGTTCACCCAGGACCTGGCTGGACGGCTCGGCAAGCCACTGAGGGACTGACACGTTGGGTGGCGTCGCCAAGGCCATCCAATGACAAGATCATTTGGGCTGCGCCCGGCGCAAATCACGCGGCGTTTGGCCGATCTCGCGGCGCATCCAATGCGCCAGATGTGACTGGTGCGCAAAGCCCGTCAATTCCGCCACCTCGCTTGTGCTGAGATCGCCTCGCTGCAGCAGGGCGCGTGCGCGTTCGACGCGACGTCGCACCACGTAGCGGTGCAGGGTGACGCCCGTCGCCGCCTTGAACCAAGCCCGCAAGTGCGAGCTGCTCGCCCCGGCAACTCGGCTCAATCGCTGGATTGAAAGGGGCTCGTGCAAGCCAGCTTCGATATGCTCCAACACGCGCTTGAGCTGGGCATCTGACAACCGGTTTGTTCGCTCGACATCGGAATTCTCAAGACCGAGCAGCCTCACCGCCAGAGCGGCGCCAATGCTGTCGGCAAACAAAGATCCACTCGGTGAGTTTGCGCCGAGATCGCTCTCGAGTGCACGGGCGAGATGTTGGATGCGCTGATCACGAAGCAGATGACGTGTGTCGAGCGGCAACGCGCGCGCCTTGCCACCTAGCTCAGCCGCCACCCTTTCCATCAGGGCTGGTTGTAACGCGATCTCGATCGTGTCGAACGGGGTTTCGGTCTCGAAGCCGCCCTCTTGGCCAGCGGGCACCAGGTCAATATCGCCAGCGCGCCTCACGAAATATCGACCAACCTCATTGCAGTAGGAACGCGTCGCCGCGCTTGCATGCACCATGATGCGATGATGGGCCGCCCTGGAGAGACGATGGACGCCCGCTTCGATATGCCAGAAGGCCATTGTGACGTCGGGCGGAAATCGGGCCGGAACAGACTGCGAATGCATGCTCTCTCGCTTCCTGGCAAAACCTGTCCAAGAATTGGCAATTCCCGCGCGATTTTCAATGCCATGGACATGTACCTACGCCTCTCCATCGAGCTTGGACGAGAGGTTACGCCATGAGTTTTTATGTAGTTGTCGGAGCAGGCCCGGTCGGGCACGAGACCGCGCGCCTTCTGGGCGAAGAAGGACATGATGTCGTTCTCACGAGCCGGAGTGTCGGCTCAAACGCGTTGCGGAACGTCCGGGCGGTGCAGGCCGATGCCACCGATGCCGTTGAACTGGCGCGTATCTGCCGAAACGCCGACGCCATTTTCATGTGTGCCATGGCCGCCTATCACCGGTGGCCGACCGACTTCTTTCCAATCATCGACGGCACCGTGCGTGCCGCGGAAGCGGTCGGCGCGAAGCTTGTGGTTCTCGGAAACCTCTATGGCTATGGGAAACATGCCGATAGTCCGCTTCACTCCGACCTGTCTCTGGATCCGACGTCGAAGAAAGGGACCGCCCGCACGATCATGTGGCAACGGGCGGTCCGTGCGGACGTGCCGGCAGTCGAAGTGCGGTCCAGCGATTATCTTGGATATGGCGCGGTCAGCTCTTTCTCACTGGTCGCGCTGCCCTCCATAATCGAGGGGAAACCGACTGCTTTCATTGGAAACCTCGACGCGACTCATGCCTGGTCCTTCACGAAGGACGTGGCCAGGACGCTGGTCGCCGCTTCCCGCTACACGGGCGAATGGCGACGGGCGTTCCATGTTCCATCGCAACACGCCTCACCCCGGGAACTCATCCTGACGACGGCGGCAATGCTTCACCGTGAAATTCCAGAAACACGTTCCTATTCCATCCCCGAAATGGAAGCATTGGGCATGCATGAACTCATCGAGATGAGCTATCTCTTCGACAATCCCTTGCTGGTCGATTCCTCCGACGCGGAGACGCTTCTCGGAATCAAGGCCAGCGGCCTTGACGTCATGATCGCCGACACTCTGCGTGATCATCTTTGAAGCTTGAAGACTGGCGCGTCGCGTTGAAACTGAAAAAGCCCGCTCCTTTCGGAACGGGCTGAGCCGGCGGGCCGGACTGGAGGTCAGACGGCCCGCAAATTGCTTTTTTTCTTCTATTCGAGGTAACCCGAGGGATCGACCGGGGCCGAGTTCTTGCGCACTTCGAAGTGCAGCTTCGGCGAGTCCGTCGTGCCGCTCATGCCCGACAGCGCGATTTCCTGGCCGCGCTTGACCTTCTGGCCGCGCTGCACCTCGATCGAGCTGGCGTGGCCGTAGACGGTGACCAAGCCATTCTCGTGGCGCACCAGCACCGTGTTGCCGAATTCCTTGAGGCCGTCGCCGGCATAGATGACGACACCGTTCTCGGCTGCCTTGACCGGTGTGCCCGAGGGCACGGCGATGTCGACGCCGTCTTTGCCGGAGCCGAAACCGGAGATCACGCGACCGCGCACCGGCCAGCGCATCTTGCCGATGCCGGTGGCGTCAGGCGCGACGGCATCGTCGGCCTCGGCCTGCTGGATGACCTTCGAATCCTTCTTCGGCGGCGTGTAGGACGCCAGCGTTTCCGACGGCGTGGTCTTTGCCGCGGGCTGCGTCGTGGCCGTCGTCACCGGATCGACCTTGGCCGGCTTGGCGGCGGCGACGGTCGCGGTTCCGCCGGCGGGCACCTTCAGGGTCTGGCCGATCTTGAGCAAGCCATCCTGCATGCCGTTGGCCTGCTTGATGGCAACGACTCCGACACCGGTTTTCCTGGCAATCGAGGAAAGCGTGTCGCCCGACTGAACCGTATAGGTGCCAGCTGCATTGGTCGCCTTGGCCGCGGCTACCTGCGGCTTGGGCTCCTTGGGCTGGCTCGCGGCGGCCGACGTGTCGACCTGAGCGGTGGATTTGCCCTCCCTAGGCTTCGGCTGCTGCGGCAGGACGGCGACTTTGTCCGGCGCAGTGGCCGGCAGGTTGTGCTTGGTGTCTTTCGCCGGCTTGGCATCCGCGAGCTTCGGCTCGCTCTTGCTCGAATAGGCGTAGGCCGGGATGACCAGCTTCTGGCCGGTCTTCAGCCCCTTGGTCGCGCTCAGCCCGTTGACCTTCATGATCACGTCGGACGGCACCTTGTAGCGCTGCGCCAGGCCGCCGATCGTTTCGCCGTCCCTGACGACGATCTCGGTTGCATGCGGAGTGCCGGAAGCAGCCACGCGGGGTTCGTCAGGTTGCGAAACCTTGAAAGGCGATGCCACCGGGGCGACGGTGCCGGTCGTGGTCCTGTCGACATGCGGTGCGGGGGCCAATGCGGTGCGCACCGGCTTCGATACCGGCGCCACTTCGGGAGCCTGGGCAACGGGCGGCGGCAGCGGCCGCGTCGAGACCGGATCGAGGCTGGAGCGGCTGACCGACTGTGTATGGCTGCCATCGATCGGAGCGGCGGCGACATCGCCCGGATAGGGCTGCTGTACGGCATCCTGCTTGTTGATGATGGTGCGCTGATTGTTGGTCGAGGATGTAAAGACGTCGTCGACGCCATTGAACCGCGAAACCTGGGAACTGCACCCCGCAGCAGCACCCGCGACCATCAGTATGGCGCAGCCTCGCGCCAGATTGCGACCGCTTGTCTTCAAAACACTGAGTTGCATCGCACTAACCCGCACATACCCGGTACAAACTAGGCATGATTAAAGCGCGTTAATGTTACTCGACGGTTAACCCCATGGAATCCGGCGCAATTTTTCTTAAAATATTAGAGAGCGAGCCCAGGGGAGATTTTCAGGTCATGCCGGCCGGGGTCGAAGACGCACCCGACGCGGCGCGGCCTGATCATCGGCATACGCGCTAGATGATAGCGGCGACACCGCGCAGGATCGGCTGCAGGCGAACGAGGCCGATGTCTTCACGCTCGAAGCGGCTGCCGACCTTGGTCAGCTTGGCCAGCACCTGTTCGCCCTCTTCGGGGCCGATCGGCGCGATGACGATGCCGCCACTCGACAATTGGTCGAGCAGGAAACGCGGCAGGCTGTCGAAGGACGCCCATGCAACGATGCGATCGAACGGCCCTTCATTCGGCAGGCCACCGGAACCATCGGCGTGGCGCACGATGACATTGCCGATGCCGAGCGCCTCGAAGCGCTGCCTGGCCTGCTCGGCGAGCGTCTTGTAGCGATCGGTGGTGATGACCCGCGCCGCCAGCCGCGACATCACCGCCGAGGTGTAGCCCGAACCGGTACCGATCTCGAGCACGCGGTTGCCCTGCTCGATAGCGAGCGCCGCGATCACCGCCGCCTGCATATCGGCACCTTCGATCGCCTCGCCGCATTCGATCGGCAGCATGCGGTCCGACCAGGCGATCTGATGGAACTGGGCCGCCAGGAAGCCGCGCCGCGGCGTCGCCTCGAAGGCCGCGATCAGCGCTTTCGGCACAGTCCCCCGACCGCGCAGACGCAGCAGAAAGGCAGCAAAACCTTCACGGTCATCGATCCCTTGGTTCATGCAAGCGCCTTGCTCAATTGGTCACGGATTTCATGCGCGGTCAGATCGAGCTGCAGCGGCGTCACCGACACCAGCCTGTTGCGCAAGGCGTAGAGATCGGTGCCTTGCTTGCCTTCGACCGGCTCGCCGCCGAAGCGCAGCCAGTAGTATGGCAGGCCGCGCCCGTCGCGGCGCTCGTCGACCCACAGGGAGTGCACGAGCTTGCCTTGGGTGGTGACCACCGTGCCGGCGACCTCTTCGGGCGTGCAATTGGGAAAATTGACGTTGAGCAGCACGCCGTCCGGCAACGGCGTCGCGACAAGTTTCTTCAGCAGCGCCGGCGCCAGCACCTCTGTCGTCTCGTAGGGCACGACGCGATCTTCGCCGACATAGCTGTAGCCCTGGCTGAGCGCGATCGAGCGGATACCGAGCAGCGCGCCTTCCATGGCGCCGGCGACGGTGCCCGAATAGGTGACGTCATCGGCGATATTGGCGCCCGAATTGATGCCGGACAGGATCAGGTCGGGTGCGCCAGGCAGGATTTTCTTGACGCCCATAATGACGCAATCTGTCGGCGTGCCGCGCACGGCAAAATGCTTCTCGCCGATCTTGCGCAGCCGCAGCGGCTCCGAGATCGACAGCGAATGCGCGTAGCCGGACTGGTCCTGCTCGGGCGCCACCACCCAGACATCGTCGGACAGCGTGCGCGCGACCCGTTCGAGCGACGCCAGGCCCTCGGCATGAATGCCGTCGTCATTGGTCAGGAGAATGCGCATTATTTCGCTTCGATCTTTTCCAGGCCGCCCATGTAAGGCCGCAGCACTTCAGGAATGGTTACGCTGCCATCCTCGTTCTGGTAGTTTTCGATGACGGCGATGAGCGCGCGGCCAATGGCTGTGCCCGAGCCGTTGAGGGTGTGGACGAAGCGGTTGCCCTTGCCGTCTTTGTCCTTGTAGCGGGCGTCCATGCGGCGCGCCTGGAAATCGCCGCACACCGAGCAGGACGAGATCTCGCGATAGGCGTTCTGGCCGGGCAGCCAGACCTCGATGTCGTAGGTCTTGCGCGCGCCAAAGCCCATGTCGCCGGTGCACAGCGTCATGGTGCGGAACGGCAGGCCGAGCCGCTTCAGCACTTCCTCGGCGCATTGCGTCATCCGCTCATGCTCGGCAAGTGACGATTCCTGGTCCGTGATCGACACCAGCTCGACCTTGTAGAACTGATGCTGGCGCAGCATGCCGCGCGTGTCGCGCCCGGCCGAACCCGCTTCCGAGCGGAAGCACGGCGTCAGCGCGGTGTAGCGCAGCGGCAGTTTTTCATGCGCGGTGATTTCTTCACGCACAAGGTTGGTGAGTGGGACCTCGGCAGTGGGAATCAGGCCAAGCCTGCCCTCCCCGTGCGGCGTGAAGAACAGATCTTCCTCGAACTTCGGCAATTGGTTGGTGCCGAACAGAACATCGTCCTTGACCATCAACGGCGGGATGACTTCTTCGTAGCCATGTTCGGTCGTATGCAGGTCCAGCATGAACTGGCCGAGCGCACGTTCCATCCGGGCCAGTCCGCTTTTCAGCACCGTAAAGCGCGAGCCCGACAGCTTTGCCGCGCGCTCGAAATCCATCATGCCGAGCGCTTCGCCGATCTCAAAATGCTCCTTCACCCAGTTCGGCCGCGTCGGCACCTTGCCGACGAGGTGCTTGACGACATTGTCGTGCTCGTCCTTGCCGACAGGCACGTCGTCGAACGGCACGTTGGGAAGCACTGCCAGCGCATCGGTCAGCGCCTTGTCGAGCTCGCGTTCGCGCGCCTCGCCGTTCTGGATGAAGACCTTGATCTCGCCGACTTCGGCTTTCAGCTTCTCGGCCAAGGCGGCATCGCCCGAACGCATGGCGTTGCCGATCTCCTTCGACGCGGCATTGCGGCGCTCCTGCTTGGTCTGCAGCTCGGTGACGTGCTCGCGCCGGGCCTCGTCCGAGGCGATCAGCCCGTCGACCATGGACTGCGCCTCACCGGCCGACCACGAGCGCTTCACCAGCGCCTCGACAAGGGCCTTCGGGTTGTCGCGAATCCATTTGATGTCAAGCATGGTTTGAAACGCTCCTGGGTAGCATGTCGCCCAAAAGTGCACAGCGATTTGGGACAACGACATGCTCAAAACAAAACTGAAACGCATCGCTTTGAGCGCGATGCGTTTCAGCCAGAGGGCGTAAACCGCATCCGAGATCGATGCAAGAGGACGGGGCGACGACTGTGTTTTTCCGCCGCTGCAGCCGCTCTGTCGCCTATGAGGAGGCAGGTGCCGGGGGCTCGTCCGGTGCTTTGTCCGCCACCTCTTCCGCCGCGTCCTGCTTCTCGCGTGCCACGCGCTGCTTTTCCCGATCGCGCTCGATCAGCCGGGCAGCCCAGATGGACACCTCGTAGAGAAGGATGGTCGGGATGGCCAGGCCGATCTGACTCATCGGATCGGGCGGCGTCAGTATCGCCGCGACGACGAAGGCAATGACGATCGCCCATTTGCGCTTCTCGGCCAGTCCCTTGGACGAGAGCATGCCGACCCGTGTCATCAGGCTGGTCACCACCGGCAGCTGGAACACCAGGCCGAAGGAGAAGATCAGCGTCATGATCAGGCTGAGATATTCCGACACTTTCGGCAGCAGCGAAATCTGCACCTGATCGTCGGTGCCGGCCTGCTGCATGGCGAGGAAGAACCACATCACCATCGGCGTGAAGAAGAAATAGACCAGCGATGCGCCCATCAGGAACAGGATCGGCGATGCGATCAGGAACGGCAGGAAGGCGTTGCGCTCGTTCTTGTACAGGCCGGGCGCGATGAACTTGTAGATCTGCGTGGCGATCAGCGGAAAGGCGATCACCATGCCGCCGAACATGGCGAGCTTGACCTGGGTGAAGAAGAATTCCTGCGGCGCCGTGTAGATCAGCTCGACCTTGTGCGGATCGAGCCCTGCCCATTGCGTCGCCCATTTGAACGGCACGACCAGGAG
>NZ_RZTT01000267.1 GCF_003996995.1 Mesorhizobium sp. M7A.T.Ca.US.000.02.2.1
GGCGCTGCAGGCAGCGATGCAGTGATGAGCGCGTCAGGTGTGGGATCGTCGGTTGTAAGGCATAGAGGCAGTCATCGAGTGGCAACAGAGTGTAGCGCCGGAAGGCGACTATGACGGCCTCCTCCTCAGGCAAGAGCACTGTCGATCTAGGCTCTCTCGGACCGGTCGGCAAATCTGCCACCGAGGTCCGGTCCCGCCATTTGGCAACAGTCTTTTGGTTGATCCCGTAGCGCTTCGCCAGCGCCCTCAGGCTCTCTTGACTATGCTGTATCGCTCGACGGACCGCCTCTGTCGTCGTGGCGCTCCCATGAAGAACCTGGCCCATAGCGCATCCCTTGATTCGGAGGACAAGGATGCCCCATCAAAATCTGGGATCAAACACCTATATCTGCTGCTCATTCGCACAACAATACGCCGGGAAATCCACGGTAATCCATTTGGGTCTGGATGCCTCCTCATGTTTCCATCGTTCACGCTGATGCTGGTTGTTGGTGGCGCAGCCGTTTTGCGCCGCTTTAGCCGTGATGCGGGCGCAGTTCGCCTTCATGCCAAATAGTATCGAACCTGCTAGCCGGTCAGTGCGGGCGCCCACGCCGACCGCCGCTACCATTGTGATGAAAATGTGGAGGCGCGACCCCCACGATCCGGATATCGACTGGTCTGGACCTATTGAGTCACTCAAGCTGAGCATGCAATGTGCCACGCCGCGAGCTATGAGCTTTCGTCAGCAGCAGCTGCAGACTAGTAGTGATGGAAAGACGGAATTACATCTGCCGGTGATCAACCCGGCGACAGAGAAGGTATTTGGCTCGCTGGCCGGAGCTTTCGGCGTCGGCCTGGTCGAAGCGACGAAGCCTCGCTTCGGCAGAGCGAACCCGCCGGGCTTGATTGATAGCGGCGACCCTGCCGACGCCGGCCAATTCCCGACGGACCGGTCGACGAGACGGACGAGAGCGTTGCAGCTCAGATTCTCGGACGACCGTGGCGCAGCGGATGCAGAGGCATAAAGGGCGCCGAAGCGATTGGCCAGAAATTCCGGCAACTTAATCTGCTCCTGGCAGATCAGTCCCTGCTGCGGCAGCCGGCCGTTAGCCAGCAGGTCGAGCACAGTGCGCAGATGCCAGCCGCCGTGGTCGCCTGGATGCGCTCGTCGGCTTGCCGTTGATCACCTGATAGTAAATTTTGTTGAAGTAGGTTTCCTGGATCCGGCGGCCCTGCTTGTGTCCGCTGACAATGACAACAGTTCACGCCCTCGCTCAGACGAAGATCGTGAAGCAGCGCCTTCATTCGGGCGGCGTGACCTGGATAGCGGATACTGCGATAATTCAGCGTCCCCACTCGGGCCTGCAGGGCATCGCATAGTGTGCCCAAACCACCGGAAGTATTGAAAGCCTCATACCGCGCGCCGTCGACAGAGAACTCCTCGTACTCCTCAAGCGCTGGGACTTCCACACGTTGGCCATTGGCGATCGCCTCGCAAGGCTCGCAATCGGTTGATCACCCCATCGGTGCTCCAGGTCAGATTGTCTGCAGCGCGCGTTAGCTGGATACTCTGGCAGAGCGCCCGTGCGCAGCCGCACCGCGTCGACACGGTCGAATCCGGCAGTAAGATGATGCGCTACGATCGAGATAAAGCCGGAGCGAGGACGCATTGTGGGACCGGCGGCCAGCATTTTGCTCTGGCGCGTACTCCCGACATCCTCGGTCAGATCAAGATAATGCACCCCGGCGGCAACTGCAGCACGGGCAATGCCGACAGCTAGACGTAGCGGCACCGCGCGAGCACGGCGAATTTGCCCGCAGTACACTGCACAACTGTTCCGGATCGTCGGCGTCCAGCGTTGCCGTACGCAAACGGGGATGCGCGGGAAGCCTCGCTAGCGAGGCCGCCGTCGCATATGCTGGCTAATGGCCTCTCCTTCAGCGGGCACGCATCGCCAACTCGGATTGCACGAGGTCGAAACGGATGGTCGCGCCGACTTGCCCGCCGATTCCATCTGCACTGTTCCGGATCGTTTCGACGAGGTTTTCGAGAACAGCATAGGGTGTGCAACTCTGTCGGCCTCGATGAAATTTTCCCAGCAGCAGCAAGGCGCAGTGCTTGTCAGGTCGGGCGCAGAAAACCAAGGAGCCACTGTCCTCGATTTCCTGCACAAGGAACGCGTCATCGGAGGCTATGCCCGAAAGCTGCTTGTAAACCCGACGCAGCCTTGGTCGAATTGCGACGTAGTCCTCCGAGGATTCAATAACGCCGGCAAGGGATAGATACGGCAATCTTGCCGAGCTCTGCAGCCATACTTCACTTCCGTCGGCTTTGAGAAACATTTTCAATCTCCCCGTTATTTAGAAGTCCCCAGATCGTGCGGCAAAGACGGTCCTTTGCCGTGACCCGCAGCATCCTCACCCGTTCGCTCTCGCAGCTGAGATCGCGCAGAAATGTCCACGTTAAGGAGGACCCCAATGGTTCTTCCACTCAGGCATTTTGTTCACAAAAGATATGCCCCTTCGGATTTGAATAGGCAAGAAGAGATCTACCAAGTTGCAATAAGTTATTGTTACCTTCGTAATTCTAGCGCATTGTTTTCGTAAAAAATAATAGTCAACAAATTACGGCTGCTAGCTAGCGGTCTGCCTTTGGGCTGGGAGCGCTTCGGAGAGAGCGGATTGGATGGAGCAATCCTCGTGGTGCTCGAAGACCGCCAAAAGCCACTGCTTCTCACCGGCCGGGAGTGGTAACGATTTCATCGAGATGCCATTTGGTGCCACATCAGGCGGCGGAGGAATTGGTTGGCGAAGTGCCGGCTAAACTTCTCGCCCCAGGCGCTGATCGTTGACGCGTGGCGCTGCTGTTGTCCTAGACCATACGCAAACTGAGCGGAAACGCGGAATTGAAGCCGCACCGCACGAGCCATGATCCTGACAAGGAAGAGGTTACAGCGACCGGGCGGATCCAATGCGGGGCGATGACACCTGCTGTCGGGTTCTGTCGAGTATCCGACACTGCGCTTACGCCTGGCTTCCTGCTGAACTCTCATAAGGCATTACAAAGTAAGCAGAATAATCTTTCTAGGCGCTTTTGCGGACAGTTGGCACGAGTTTTGAAACTCTGTCTTCGTAGGCCGGCAGGAGCTGCCGACCGGAGCGGAAAGGGCGGCCAACGCTTGTTCCCAGACACATAGGAGAGACAAAATGCTCGGCACGACCGTAAGCCAGAATTTGAAGCGGCACGGTTTACCGCCCGGTGGCTCGGTCCGGTTTTCATGCGCCGATACGGCAGAGGAAAATATCTGCCGCGCCATTGCGCCGCCGAAGGGATCTGCGCTGCATCCAATCTGATCTTAAATGGAGGAACCGTCATGAAAATCCCCGATCAAAAGTCCGCGATGGACCAAACCGCACGAAAAAAAGGTTCCCATGCACTCGACACGGATGTCGGTTACGTAGCCGAGTATTATCGTGATCGGGCCGATACCTACGATCTCCATGTCGGCAGTCAGGGGTATTGCGGGCCAATCGTCGTGGCAGAGCTGGCGGGAGCCGTGCAGACTGCCTATTTGGCCAAGGAGCGAGCAGCCGTTACAATCCTCGACGCTGGCTGTGGAACGGGCCTTGTCGGTCTGCAGCTGCAACGTCTAGGCTTTCAGTTGATCGACGGGTTCGACCTGATCGAGGAGATGGCCGAAAAGGCCCGACAGACCCGTATTTACCGCCATGTAACAGGCGGTGTAGACCTTAACGGTCCACTCTCGGAATACCCCAACGCGAGCTATGACGTCACGGTCTGCTGTGGCGTCTTCACGCACAGGCATGCCCGACCGGATGGACTGCGCGAACTGGCTCGCGTCACGCGCCCGAACGGCTTCGTCATCGCGAGCACCCGCAAGAGCTATGCGGAGGCGACATCCTTTGAAAATGCTGTGCGGCGTCTGCAGGATGCGGGTCTTCTGATGCCGGCACTTTGTCTTAGCGATGCGAGATACTACGAGGAAAACGCGCATTATTGGGCTTTCCAGGTGCTTGATAAAGCAAGAGCAACGGGTGAGCGGCTGTGACACACTAGCGCAGATCTCGCCGGCGGATCTGACTTTCGATGACCCGAACCGGCACTCGCCGATCGGCATGCGAAAGGCTTTTGACACCGATTAGGCCTAAAGCGGATCCGCGTCCCACGCAGAAACACAGGGGCTAAAGATGTAAAGGCTCTTGAACGTTGCTTGAAGTGCACAGCGTTCGAGAGTGCGGCTGGGCAGAGGTGCCCATTTTTACGCTGCGCGCGCCGTTTCGGCTAACTAAGATTGAAGCTGCGCGGCCATTGCCGAATCCATCTACCGGGGCTTGAGGATTTGAACCCGTCATTACCTCTTTGTACTCCAACGTCCAGAAGGTAAAGTCGGAATACCAGGGCATCTACTTCGGGATTTAGTTCGGAGAACTGATTTTCTCGGAGCCAACCGCATATCGCGAATGTATCTACAGATAAGTGACTCGAATGGAGGTGTGGCATGGTGGCAGAAACGGCCGCAGTAGACACGCGAAACAGCGAATGGGACAGCTGGCGTTGGCAACTTTCAAATAGCATAACCACTTTGGATGCATTGAAGGACCATATAAATGTTACGGCGGAAGAAGAAGAAGTTTTCCGCAAGGTCGGTGAAAAATATGTTTTTCGGGTAACACCCTATTACCTCTCGCTGATCGACAAGAAGGATCCAAACGATCCAGTTCGCCTACAGGCTATCCCTAACATCAAGGAACTTGACGATATCTTCCATATTGATCAGCTCGCCTCATTTCACCGATCGGGTGTAGATTCCGAAAACCCTCTTTGGAAGGAGGGGAAGACCGAAGTGAGTTGCATCGTTCATAGATATCCAGATCGCGTACTGTTTCATATTACCAATCTGTGTGCCATATACTGCAGACACTGCTCACGCAAGGTTCGCGCGGGGCGAAACGCGATCGTCAGCAATCGAGATCTCATTGACAAAGGAATAGCATATATAGCCGAGCGGCCAGAGATTCGGGACGTACTGTTAAGTGGAGGTGATCCGCTGATGATGGGCGACAATAAGATAGAGTACGCCTTGTCAAGGCTCAGGCATCTTCCGCACGTTCAGATAATTCGAATCGGCACTCGAACGCCTGTAACGATGCCACAGCGTATCACGCCCGAGTTCTGTGAAATGATCAAAAAGTACCATCCAATATGGATTAATACTCACTTTAATCACCCCAATGAGGTCACGCCTGAAGCGAAACTCGCTATCGAACGGTTGCTTGAAGCGGGGGTTCCGGTGGGCAACCAATCGGTACTCTTGAAAGGCATCAACGACTCGGTCGAGGTGATGAAAGAGTTGGTCCACAAACTCCTTATGGCGCGTGTGCGACCATACTATTTGTACCATGCGGACTTGGTCCGGGGCGCGGAGCACTTCAGAACTTCAATCAATACCGGGTTGCACATTATTGAGAGTTTGCGTGGGCACACCACCGGTTTTGCCGTGCCGCAATATGTAATCTGCACGCCGCTCGGCAAAACGCCACTCAATCCCAACTACCTGATAGGATCTGGACCTGGGTATATCACACTTCGCAACTACGAGTGGAGAACTTGGAAAGATCCTGACAGAATCGACTAAGGTAAAAGCTCACCGTTGCTCGCCAGAGCCCGCCGCGTGTAGGAAGTGATCTTCGGACCGTTCTGCGCCGACCTCGCCGCGTGCAGCGCCCGAGCCTCTTTCGACTGATGCTGGTCGAGGTCACTGCGCTCGAGTCGCTTGGCCTCTTTTGCGTATGATATCTCGATTCCAAAATTCGAGCCGGTATTGGCATCAGCCGTCGGTGAATGAGAACGTGGTGACGCAGATTGCAAACGCCGGCGCAGCGTGGCTAGGCCCGAATACGGTTGGGCCATTAGAGCCGAACAAAGACTTCTGAAAGGCAGGCACGGAGAATGAAAGTTGTTGTTATGGGAGCTGGCGTCATTGGAAGCACGACTGCCTACATGCTGACAAAGGCTGGCCTTGACGTCATCGTGATTGATCGTCGGGACCGCCCCGGCATGGAAACCAGTTTCGCGAACGGCGGTCTGATGAACCCAAGCGACTCTAGTCCTTGGAACTCCCCCGGCACGATGAAAAATCTCGGAAATATGCTCTTCGACGCCAATTCGCCGCTGAAGATCAAACCGCGCGCTGTCCCTTCGATGATCGGTTGGAGCCTCAAGTTCTTCGCCAATTCCAGGACCCGTGTGCACAAGGCGAACATGATCGCCAACATCCGGCTCGCGCGGCTCAGCCTTGAGACCCTGCGTGCTATCCGCGCAGAAGAGGGGCTCACTTACGACCAGACCGTCCGCGGAACCATGCGAATGTTCCCTCCTCAGGGTCGGATGTCCGAGTTTCTCCAGATGTGCCGGGAGATGGAAGAATGGGGCGTGGTCTTGGAGAAGCTCGACAAGGCTCAGATCCTAGAAAAGGAACCCTGCGTCGCGCCGGTCATCGACCGATACGCCGGCGCTGTTCTGTTCCCTGATGATGAAAGCGGTGATGCTCACAAGTTCACAAAAGAGATCGCGCGAGTGGCACAGGCGTGTGGCGCAAAGTTCTTGATGGACACCGAAGTCCTCGATATCAAGCGGGGAAGCGCGACGAAAATTTCACATATTCATACGACCAAGGGAGAGATCCAGGCGGACGCCTTCGTTCTGTCGCTTGGTAGCTACAGCCCAAACCTCTCGAGCAGGCTCGGCATTCATCTGCCGATCATTCCAGTAAAGGGTTATTCGATCACCGTTCCCTTAAACGGCTGGCAAGGAGGGCCGACACGTCCGATCATGGACGATGGCCTCCATGCGATGATCACGCCTATGGGTGATCGCCTGCGGCTGGGCGGTCGCGCCGAGTTCGCCGGCTACGATACCACGGTAGACATCAAAGAAGGGATGCGCGTCCTTGACGATGGCTTTAGAATGCTGCCGGAGCTCAAGGACCACGTGAATGCCGACTCCGTTCTAAACTGGAGCGGCCTGCGCCCGATGACGCCGGGCGGTCCCCCTGTGATCGGCCCGACCCGCTACAGCAATCTGTTCCTGAACACCGGCCATGGGCCGCTCGGCTGGACGATGGCCTGCGGGTCGGCCCGCATAATTACAGATTACATCACTGAGGGCCACCTGACGAGCGAAGCGGTCGCACCGGAAGACTATGCGCTCTGAACGCGCAGCATCTCAGGGCGCGAATAGGAGGCCCGAACTGCTGCTCTTCAGCGGCTCGTCGTTGGGACTGGAGTTACTAGAGGGAGCTCTGAAAAGCGCAGCGCCAGCGTGTAGGTCCCAAGATCTCCAGCGCGGAAGATGCCGACTGATGGCATCGCTCTCGACCTACCATGACCGTCGTATAAGCGGATCGATGGCGCCCGCACTCGGGGCGATGTTCGCGATCTGCGACGCGTCCGAGTTCTACGGCTATTGCGCGTCGGCAGTTAGCGAAGGCATCGACGTGAACCCCAACAAGATCCGGCGCCTATGCGCGCATGATCTGCAGCAAAGATGTGGCGCGCTTTGGCCAACCTTCCGAATCTGGTGAAGCAGATCATACCGGCCGGTCCGGACCAGCTCTGGGCTTGCGGCATGCTATGTCGCGCTGCCGACCTGCTTCGTCTACGTCGCCGTGCTCCTCGATGCTTGGTCGCGCTTGATTGTCGGCTGTGCGCCTGACGGTCGCTGCGTTGATAGCTGCCACCAATCGGAGAAGACCAACTCCAAACCCAATTCCTCATTCATGGTCACGGCTCGCAGTGTGCTGCAGGTATCTACCGGCTGTTCTTGCCGAAGGTCTGACAGGATCGGTAGGCCAATGACAACGCCGAGAACTTCATTGACACGCTAAGGTCGAGGCCCTCGGCTTCGAGACGTTGAGCATCTTTGCATTAACTCGATGAGTGCGGCGACTACGCCGCGATTGACTTCTTCAGTTCCGACGCGTCATTGGCAGCGCATTGGGGAAACCGTAGCTGCAAAGCGCCGCTGAATATAGCCGCGCGCCATGAGACAGTCGTCGAGCGGACATGCGGCTGATGTTTTCCTTGCTGGCGATCCTGTCAGAAGCCCCGTCTCTCTCGTGCTCTCAATTGCCCCAATGTTTGGCGATGATTACCCTTCACCCGAGGGCACCTGCGCAGGTGCGGAGACATGAGAGGTCGCTAATTGTTCCTGTTCCATTGGAAATGGTGTGATCGACCAACGAATTGAATCAACGGCACGCTGAACTATTGCGTTTGTCCGAGCACGGCTGGGTGATGCGGCGAGGACATATCCGATGTAGTCTCGGTAATCGCCTTTCCTGACGATCGGCGTCTTGGGTTTAATATACAGTTTCGCCTCGACGACGCCTGGTATGGCAGCCGCTCGACTTTCGCCATCGATCCAATCCAGGATACCATCGCGATCAGGAATCAGGAGCCGGGCGGTCGCAACATGCGAATGCCTCTTGTGCAAATTCCATTCCTCGCCGATCACGAGCTTGATGTGTTCGGTGACAAGATCGATACCGTGAGCCGCCTCAATCGTTTGGACACTGCCACCAAGACGCGGATTGACCTCAATCACGACTGGCCC
>NZ_RZTT01000268.1 GCF_003996995.1 Mesorhizobium sp. M7A.T.Ca.US.000.02.2.1
ATCCTGGGCAAGCGTGGGCTGGGCAGTTTCGAAAGCTTGAAGGAAGACAAGTGGGTCGACCTGCAGCCGGACTTCGACACCGCGCATTTCATCAAGGGGTTCGGCCACGCCGACGGAAAATTCCGTTTCCGCGCCGACTGGACCGGGCAGGCGGCCCCCAACCGGCCACCGAAAAGCATGGGCCTGTTCGGCCCGGTGGCGCGGCTGCCGGAATTTCCCGACCATGTCGACCTGATCGAGGTCGCCGACGAAGCGCATCCGTTCCGGCTGACCACGTCGCCGGCGCGCAATTTCCTCAACTCAACATTCTCGGAAACGCCGGTGTCGAAGGCCAGGGAAGGCCGCCCGGAACTCCTGCTGCACCCCGATGATGCCGCAGCACTTGGTCTGGCCGACGGCGACCGTGTCGAGGTCGGCAACACGCGCGGCGAAGTCGTGCTGCATGCGAAACTGTTTGACGGTATCAAGCGCGGCGTCGTCATCGCCGAAGGCATCTGGCCAAACAGCGCGCATGAGCGCGGCGAAGGCATCAATGTGCTGACCGGCGCCGACGCGCCGGCACCCTATGGGGGGGCTGCCTTCCACGACAACAAGGTGTGGCTGCGCGCGGCCGGCTAAGGTTGGCGAGAACTCCGCTCGTCTCGCGCCAGATCACACCGTTCAGGGATACGCTCAGCCGGGCAATGGCACCGTCAACCCGACCTTGACCCGGTCCATCGCAACAAAAGTTCGGAACTTGCGGACATTGTTGCTGTCGAAGAACAGTTTTCGCGTCAGCGCCTCATAGGCGGCCATGTCGGCCACGGTGATGACCAGGATGAAATCGGCCTCGCCGGTGACATAGTAGCATTGCTGAACTTCGGGGGTTGCCGAGAATTGCCGCTTGGCCGCATCGATCAGTTCGGCACGTTCGCTCTCGAGTTCCACCTCGACGAAGATGGTGATCGGCTGGCCGACCGCTGCCGGCTCGACGACCGCGACATTGCCGGCGATGACGCCGGTCTGCTCCATGCGCTTGATGCGGCGCTGCACCGCCGGCGCCGACAGGTTCACCGCCTCGCCGATCAGCCGCTGCGGCGTCGTGTTGTCGCGCTGCAGGATGGCAAGGATGGAGAGATCGAAATTGTCGAGCGAGGGTGGCGATACAGGCAATGGAGAGGTCCTCGGCGAAACAAACTTGGATTTGGGAGGCCATATTACAGCGCCCTTTGCACCGATCCTGCAATATATTCTCGCCGAATGCCAAGGAGGCCCGCCAGTGTTCCTGCTCAATCGCAATACTCTGCATCGCCTCCCACTCGATCCGGCCGATGCCGAAATCCTCGGCATGGCCGGCGCTGACACGGTCGAGCGTTTTCTTTCCCATCGCGACAATCACCTGAAAACGCCGCTGCATGCGCTTCCGGCGTTTGCCAGCGAACTCGGAATTAGCGCGATCCATATCAAGGATGAAGGCTTTCGCCTCGGCCTCGGCAGCTTCAAGGCTCTGGGCGGCGCCTACGCCGTTTTTCGCCTGGTGCTGGAGGAGGCCGGCAACCGGCTTGGCCGGCCCGTCGATGTTGCCGATCTCGATCGGCCCGAAGTGGGTGCCGTCGCCACGGCGATGACATTTGCCTGTGCGACCGACGGCAATCATGGCCGCTCCGTTGCGCAAGGCGCGCAACTCGTCGGCGCGCGGGCGGCGATCTTCGTCCACGCCGGCGTCAGCGAGGAGCGCATAGCGGCGATCGCCCGCTATGGTGCCGAGATGATCCGCGTCGACGGCAACTATGATGATTCGGTCAGGCAGGCCGCCCAGGTTTCGGCCGAGAAGGGCTGGACCGTCGTGTCCGACACCTCATGGCCGGGCTATGAACGGATTCCTGGTCTGGTCATGCAGGGCTATACGGCGATCGTGCGCGAAGCGCTGCGTCAGCTCCCTCGGACACCAACCCACGTCTTTGTGCAGGCTGGTGTCGGTGGCATTGCCGCCGCGCTGGCCGGTCATCTCGCCATCGTGCTCGGTGACGCCAGGCCTACCTTCATCGTGGTCGAGCCGGCGCGTGCAGCCTGTGTTTTTGCAGCCGCCCAGGCCGGGCACCCGGTCAGGGTCGCGCATGGCCGGCCGACGGTGATGGCCATGCTCGAATGTTACGAAGCCTCGCCGGTCGCCTGGCGGGTGCTGGCGCGCGCCGCCGATGCCTTCATGACGGTGGATGAGGCCGACGCCATCGCGGTGATGCGGCGGCTGGCCCGGCCGGCCGCCGGGGATCCGGTGATCGTCGCCGGCGAAAGCGGCGGTGTTGGTCTTGCCGGGCTGATCCGGGCGATGGCCGACAACCCGACCGAGCTTGGACTGGACGGCAAATCGCGGGTGCTGGTGATCAACACCGAAGGTGCCACCGACCCGCATCGCTATGCCGAGCTGGTTGATATGAGCCCGGCCGATGTGCTGGAAGGCAAGAGAAAAGCCGAGGCAACGGCATGATCGCCATCGATGCACAGCGCCTGCTTGGCCGTATCCGCGAACTCGGTGCCGTCGGTCGCGACGGCGAGGACAGGCTGATCCGGCTGGCCGCCTCCGACACCGACAAGCAGGGCCGCGATCTCTTCGTCGGCTGGCTGCGGCAGGCCGGGCTCGATGTCGCCATCGACCGGGTCGGCAATATTTTCGGCATCTGGCAAAGCCCGGACAACAGGGAGCTGGCGCCGCTGCTCATCGGCTCGCACATCGACACCGTCATCGATGCCGGCATCTATGACGGCTGCTACGGGGTGCTTGCCGGGCTGGAAGTGATCGAGACGCTCAAGGCGACAGGCTTTTCGCCGTCGCGCCCGATCGCGGTCGCCGCTTTCACCAATGAGGAGGGCGTACGCTACACGCCCGACATGATGGGCTCGTTGGTCCATGCCGGCGGCATCGATGCCGAAACGGTTCTGGCGGCTATCGGCACGGACGGCAGCGTGCTGGGGCAGGAACTCGCCCGCATCGGCTATGCCGGCGACCGGGAGCCCGGCTTCCTCAAGCCGCACGCCTATCTCGAACTGCACATCGAACAGGGGCCGGTGCTGGAGCGTGAAAGCGTGCCGATCGGCGCGGTGGAGAATCTGCAAGGCATCTCCTGGCAGCGTATCACCATAGAGGGCGTCGCCAATCATGCCGGCACCACGCCGATGTCGATGCGCAACGATGCCGGCCACGCCGCCGCCCGGATCATCACCTTCCTGCTCGACCGGATCAAAGCCTCGAACGCGCCGACGGTGGCGACCGTGGGTACGATCCGCTTCGAGCCGAATGCCATCAACGTCATTCCCTCGCGCGCCGTCTTCACGATCGATCTGCGCGACCCCGACGAACAGCGCCTGCAGGCGGAGGAGGCGGCGCTTGCCGCCTATCTCGAGCAGCTTGCCACCGATGAGAACGTGACGATCTCGGTCGAGCAACTGGCTCGCTTCGAGCCGGTGATCTTCGACCTTCGCATCGTCGAACGAATCGAGGCGGCCGCGAAACGCCGTGGCCTTGGCGTCAGGCGCATGACGTCCGGCGCCGGCCACGATGCACAGATGCTGGCGCGCATCGCACCGGCGGCCATGATCTTCGTGCCGAGCACCGGCGGCATCAGTCACAGTCCGCGCGAACACACCGATGACGCCGAGCTTGTTGCCGGCGCCAACATCCTGCTTGATGTGGCCGCGCAACTGGCAAAGTAGGTCAGAAGGGGCAAAGAAATGTCTGAACTCGATCGCGACGCGCTGAAGCAGGAAATGATTCTCTGGCGGCGCGATCTGCATGCGCATCCCGAATTCGGTTTCGAGGAGAAGCGTACCGCAGCCTTCGTCGCCGCTAAATTGCGTGAGTTCGGCCTCGATGATGTCACCGAAGGCGTCGGCGGCACCGGCGTCGTCGGCACGCTGACGCGCGGCAGCGGCAACCGGGCGATTGCGCTCAGGGCCGACATGGATGCACTGCGCATATCAGAGCAATCGGACGCATCCTACCGATCCGGCAATCCTGGCATCATGCATGCCTGCGGCCATGACGGCCACACCACCATGCTGCTCGGCGCGGCAAAGCTGCTGGCAGGTGAGGGCGGTTTCGACGGCACCGTGCGCTTCGTCTTCCAGCCGGCCGAGGAATGGGGCAGGGGCGCACTCGCCATGCTCGACGATGGGCTGATGCAGCGCTTTCCCTTCGACGAGATCTTCGGCCTGCACAACATGCCCGGCTTGCCGATCGGGCATTTCGAGACCCGTGCCGGCCCCATAATGTCGGCCGAGGATATCTTCGAGATCGTGCTCAAAGGGCTCGGCGGCCATGCCGCGCGGCCGCATGCGGGCAATGAGACGCTGGTCGCCGCCTGCGCGCTGGTCACCAATCTGCAGACCATCGTCTCGCGCCGGCTGAGCCCGGCCGACATATCGGTGGTTTCGGTGACCGAGCTGATCACCGACGGCACCCGCAACGCTCTGCCCGGCCTTGCCCGCATCCTCGGCGATGCGCGCAGCTTCCGCCCCGAGGTCAGCGCCGAGATCGAGCGGCAGATGCGCATCATTACGCAGGGCACCGCTGCCGCCTACAATGTCGCGGCCGAGGTCAATTACAGCAGGGAGTTCGTGCCGCTGCGCAACGATGCTGAAATGGTCGATGCAGCATTTGCCGCCGCAAGGCACGTCTTCGAACCCGGCAACATCGCCGTCGCTCGCGAGCCGATGACCGCCTCCGAGGACTTCGCCCGCTTCCTCGACCATGTGCCGGGCTGCTTCGTCTTCCTCGGCAATGGCGAGGGCTCGGCGCCGCTGCACAATTCCAGCTACGACTTCAACGATGACGGGCTGTTGTTCGGCACTAATTTCCATGTCGCGCTGGTCAGGCAACGATTGGGCGGCGAGGCGGGAAGATGAAGGAGATTGCCGGGATGCTGGCCAGGACAAGCTTATGACGGACCGGCGACCGATAGGGCAGTGCGCCTCGGTACGCTTTAACAAAGATAATCCGCCGATGACGCAGGGGAAAGACTCAGCTAGCCTTACCTGTGCGGCGGACCTAATTATCCGCTTGGCCGGCGCTTCACTCCTCCCAAGCGGCGCCGGCCTTCTTCTCCAAAAGTCCGTCCGGGACGCCACAGCGGGTTGCGGCAGCACGCGAACCCCGCAAACGCCAAGTTCCGCCTCCGGTTGCCTCGAGAATGCATCGGGGAGCGCTGGCGAAACCGCCCTCCATCTTCGACTGCGCGCGTGGACGATTGGCAAGGGAACCAAAGGCGGTTTCCCCGGTTGGTTGTGCTCCAAAGGAGTGTTGCACTATGTTCCGTCTGCTCGTCGCCGGCGCCTTCGCCTATGTCACTTATCGTATCGCCAGGAAGATGGTCGAAACCGTGCCCGATACGGTCGACCCGCTGCTATTGCCGCCGTCGAAGCATGATCGCGAGACCTTGCGGCGGCAGTCGGCCGACATGGGTGTCGATCCACAACGCTAGGCGCGATCCCTTCTCTTCAGACTGGCCCGGTCCTGCACGGGTTAGGTGTGCCCGCATCGATATTGCGAACAAAGCAGAAACGATGCTTGATGGGGGATGAACCTCGCCACTGCTGATTCGACCTTTCGGGACCCGACCGTCCAGCCTGCCTATCTCGCCCGGCTCAACGATGCCCAGCGCCAGGCAGTCGAGCACGGCGACGGCCAGATAGCCGGTCCGCTGCTGGTCATTGCCGGCGCCGGTTCGGGCAAGACCAACACGCTGGCTCACCGCGTCGCCCATTTGGTCGTCAAGGGGGCCGACCCGCGCCGCATCCTGCTGATGACGTTCTCGCGCCGCGCCGCGTCCGAAATGGCCAGGCGCGTCGAGCGTATCGCCGGCGAAGTGCTCGGCCGCGATGCAGCTGTCATCACCGATGCGCTGACCTGGGCGGGAACCTTTCACGGCATCGGCGCGCGGCTGCTTCGCGACTATGCGCTGGAGATCGGCCTCGACCCTGCCTTCACCATCCATGATCGCGAGGATTCCGCGGACCTGATGAATCTGGTCCGCCACGAACTCGGCTTCTCGAAGACGGAAGCGCGTTTCCCCACCAAGGGAACCTGCCTTGCCATCTATTCGCGCGCCGTCAACGCACAGGCGCCGCTCAACGAGGTGTTGGGTTCCGCCTTTCCCTGGTGCGCCGGTTGGGCCGAGCAGCTGAAACAATTGTTCGCCGGTTATGTCGAGGCCAAGCAGGCGCAAAACGTGCTCGATTACGACGATTTGCTGCTCTACTGGGCGCAGATGGCGGCGGAGCCCGAGATAGCAGCGCATCTGGGCGGGCGTTTCGACCATGTGCTGGTCGATGAATACCAGGACACCAACCGCTTGCAGGCTTCGATCCTGATGGCGCTGAAACCCGACGGCGCCGGGCTGACGGTGGTGGGCGACGATGCGCAGTCGATCTATTCGTTCCGGGCCGCCGAGGTGCGCAACATCCTCGACTTCCCCAACCAGTTCGCGCAAGCCGCCGACGTCGTGATGCTGGAGCGCAATTACCGCTCGACCGAAACCATCCTGGCGGCCGCCAACGCGGTGATCGGCGAAGCCTCGGAGCGCTTCACCAAGAACCTGTGGTCGGAGCGCAAGTCGACCGACAGGCCAAAACTGGTGACCGTGCGCGACGAGGTCGAGCAGGCCAATTTCGTCTGCGATACCATCCTGGCCGAGCGCGAGGCCGGCACGGCACTGAAATCGCAGGCGGTGCTGTTTCGCGCCTCGCACCACAGCGGCCCGCTGGAGATCGAGCTGACGCGGCGCAACATTCCCTTCGTCAAGTTCGGTGGTCTGAAGTTCCTCGATGCCGCCCATGTCAAGGACGTGTTGGCGGTGCTGCGCTTCGCCGAGAACCCGCGCGACCGGGTCGCCGGCTTCCGCGTGCTGCAACTGATGCCGGGCATCGGCCCTTCGGCTGCCGCGCAGATCGTCGAGACCATGACGACGGCGCTGGACGAGGCCATGGGGCTGGCCGGCTGGCGTCCGCCGCAACGCGCCGCGGACGACTGGCCGGGCTTCGTCTCGCTCTATTCCGGCCTGCGCGCCGGCGCCAAATGGCCGGCCGACCTCGAACAGATCAGGCTGTGGTACGAGCCGCATCTGGAACGCATCCACGAGGATGCAACGACGCGGCGCGCCGATCTCTTGCAACTAGAGCAGATCGGCTCGGGCTACGCCTCGCGCGAACGCTTCCTGACAGAACTGACGCTCGATCCGCCGGACGCCACCAGCGACCAGGCCGGGCCGCCGCATCGCGACGAGGACTATCTGATCCTGTCGACCATCCATTCGGCCAAGGGCCAGGAATGGAAGAACGTCTTCGTGCTCAACACGGTCGACGGCTGTATCCCGGCCGATCTCGGCGTCGGCACCAAGGAAGACATCGAGGAGGAGCGCCGGCTGCTTTACGTGGCGATGACGCGGGCCAAGGACAATCTCAACCTGGTCATGCCGCAACGCTTCTTTCCGCACGGCCAGGCGGCGCGCGGCGACCGCCATCTCTATGCCTCGCGCACCCGCTTCATCCCGGCTTCGATCCTGGCTGCGTTCCAGCAGGTGTCCTGGCCGAGCGCACAGGCGGCACAGGGCAGGGCGGCTCGGCCGGAGGTGCGCGTCGACATCGGCGCGCGCATGCGCGGCATGTGGAAATAGCTGCGGGATAGCGCCCCATGTTGAAACCACCGGTCAGGGTCGCCATAGCGGGTGCGCTGGGCCGCATGGGCCGCGAGATGGCGTCCGCCGTGCACGGCGACGCGCGGCTGGCGCTCGCCGCCCGCTTCCACCGGCCGGGCAGTATCGGCGAAGGGCTGGTGAGCCGCGACGAGGCGCTTGCCGTGGCCGACCTGGTCATCGACTTCACCACGCCGGCTGCCTCGGCTAATCTGGCCAGCATTTGCGCCGAGCGCGGCGGGCCGGCCCTGGTCATCGGCTCAACGGGCTTCGATGCTGATGAGTTGGCTGTTATCGCCGACGCCGCGAAAACGATTGCCATCGTGCGCTCCGGCAGCTTTTCGCTCGGGCTCAACATGCTGGTCGGGCTGGTCGAGCAGGCGGCGCGGGCACTCGATCCCGATGACTGGGACGTGGAGATTGTCGAGGCGCATCATCGCCACAAGGTCGATGCGCCATCGGGAACGGCGTTGATGCTGGGGCATGCCATAGCCGGCGGACGCGGCATCGACCTGGACACGGTCGCAAGGCTTGCACGCGACGGCGTCATCGGCGCGCGGCCTCCCGGTGAGATCGGCTTTGCGGTGCTGCGTGGCGGCAGCATCATCGGCGAACACAGCGTCAGCTTCTGCGCCGAGGGCGAGACCTTGACCTTGTCGCATGCAGCCGGCGACCGCGTCATGTTCGCCCGCGGCGCCATCGCCGCCGCACTCTGGGTGGCTGGACGTCCGCCCGGCGAATATGACATGCGCGACGTGCTTGGGTTCAACGCCTCGTGATGAGCAGTCCCGCCTGATTTCGTCTATTTCCACTCATCGAACGGCTGAAAGCCAGCTGAAAGCTTGGGCATGCCATGACGGGGGCCGCGGTGTTCACCGCGTGACCGGCCCTGGTGGCCGGTGAGGAGGAAATGCGGCGCAGCCTTTCGGCGCGCCGCCCCAGGTGGAGG
>NZ_RZTT01000269.1 GCF_003996995.1 Mesorhizobium sp. M7A.T.Ca.US.000.02.2.1
CGCCAGGTCGTCTGCTATCAGCCAGCGCGGCAGCCCGCCCCAGCCCAGCCCCTCGCGCATCAGCATATGCTTGGTGCGCACATCCGTCAGCCGCCAGGTGCGGTAGGCGAAGACGCCGAAGTCGCGCCCCTTGGTGCGCTCCGACTGGTCGGTGACGACAAGCTGCGTGTGTTCGCGCGCATCCTCGATCGCCACCGGCTTCGGCAGCAGGGCCAGCGGATGGCTGGGCGCGGCAGCCAGCACGATCGACATGAAGCCGATGCGCACGAGATGCACATCGACATCGCCCAGCAGGCCACCAATGCCAAGGTCGGCCTGCCCGCTGACGACATGATCGGGGATCAGGCCGAGCGTACCGATATGCAGGCGCAGCATCACGGTCGGAAATTGCGCCTCGAACGCCTTCAGCACCCGCACCAGCACCGGCGACGGCAACGCTGCGTCGACCGACAGCGCGACTTCAGCCTCGAGCCCTTGATGATGGCCGTCGACGCACGAGCGGATGCGCTGCAGCACACCGATCATGCGCCGCGCATCCTCCAGCATCGCCCGGCCGATCTCGGTCAATTGCGGCTCGCGGGTACCCTCGCGCTCGAACAGTTTCAGCCCCAGCTGCGCCTCGAGATTGGCTATGCCGTAGCTGATGACGGACTGTGCCCGATTGAGCCTGCGGCCGGCGGCCGAGAAGCTGCCGGCTTCGGCGACTGTCACAAAGATCTGAAGTTGATCGAGCGTCGGATTTGGCTGCATCGTGATATCTAACTTATAGATGGATCGTATAGAAAATATACCAGTTTATTGAATGGATCGAAAGTCCCATATCTGGCGGGACAAATCATTCCAACCGCTGGAGAGCCCAAAATGTCCATTCTTCTCATCACTTCGAGCCCGCGCGGCGCCGCCTCCCATTCGACCCGCATCGCTACCGAATTCGCTGAAAAGCTCGTCGCCGCCGATCCGTCGAACACGCTCGTCGTGCGCGACCTCGTCGCCAATCCGCTCCCCCATATCGACGCCGACTACGCGAGCGGCATCTACGTGCCGGCGGAAGCGCGCACTGCGCGCCAGGCTGAGGTCGTCGGCGTCTCCGATGTCGTGCTCGACGAGCTGTTTGCTGCCGACACCGTGATCCTGGCCACAGGCTTCATCAACTTCAACATCTCCTCAACGCTGAAGTCCTGGGTCGATCATATCTCTCGTTCCGGCAAGAGCTTTTCCTATGGCGAGAACGGCCCCAAGGGTCTCGTCACCGGCAAGAAGGTCTATATCGTGCTGGCTTCGGGCGGCATCTATTCCGAAGGTGCGGCCGTGCAGTTCGATCACGCCATTCCCTACCTGCGCGGCGTGCTCGGCTTCCTCGGCATGACCGATGTCGATGTCATCCGCATCGAAGGCGTCGGCATGGGTCCTGACGCGGTGACCGCAGCGCTCGCCAAGGCGACCGCCAAGGTCGATGCCGTGGTGGCAGCCAGCCAGGGTGTCGCGGCTGCCGCATAGGGAAAAGACTTAAATTGGAGGGCAGGCGCTTGGCGCCCGCCCTTTTTCAATGCGCTCCCGCTTGTTTTCCTGACAGTAAACAGCGCGAAGCGACCAGAGTCCTTTGGGTGTGACTTGACGATCCACCTTGGTTCACTCACAATCACAATGAACCAAGTGGATCGAAACCATGACGGCTTTCACCGTACGCCTCCCCGACGACACGACAAACAGGCTCGACCAACTTGCCGAAAAGCTCGATCGCTCGCGCTCTTATGTGGCCGCCAAGGCCATCGAAGACTTTGTAGCTCGTCAAGAGTGGCAACTCGCTGAGATAGAGGCCGGATTGGCCGAGGCCGAGCGCGGTGAGTTCGCCAGCGAACAAGAGTTGGCCGCCGTGATCGGGAAATACGTCAAGCCCGCCGGCTGATCCATGAGCCGCAAGACAATCCGTTGGACCAAGCGGGCTTTGCGTCGGCTTGGCGAAATCGGCGCGCATATCGAGAAAGACAGTCCCGAAGCTGCCGCCCGTGTCATTGGGCGCATCTTGTCCGCAGCGGAGTTGCTTACCGAACAGCCGGCTATGGGTCGCGTTGGACGCATCAAGGCGACGCGAGAACTCGTTTTGGCCGATATCCCATATATCGTCCCCTATCGCGTAAGCGAAGATGCCGTCGAAATACTTACCGTCATACATGCCGCCCAACAGTGGCCAAAGAGCCTCTGAGCCAACTGGCCGCTGCCTTTCTAGCCGATGAAATGCCTGAGCAACCCCGCCGAAGCGACTCCGATCAGCACAGTCGGCAGCATGGAAAGCCGCGTGGCGGCCACCAGCGTAACAGCCAGCGCCAGAATATCCGCCGGGGACTTCGACACGAAGGCCGGTGCGATGACCGCAATCAGCACGCAACCGGGCGCCGCTTCCATCACCGCCGTGGCACGCCCGCTGAGCGTACGGTTGCGCAGCACGACATAGCCGCCGATGCGCGTGAGATAAGTGACGCCGGCCATCAGCACGATGGTGAAAAAGGTCGTTGCATCGATCATGCATCACTCGCCATCAGCCAGGCCGCGACCAGACCCGACATGGCGCCCGCGGCGACATACCAGGCGCCGGGAACGAAGAGATAGACCAGTGCCGCCACGACCAGGCTGACCAGCCAGGGTCGCGCCGCCGCCATACCCGTCCACATACCGCGCATCAGCACCAGGAATACGGCCGGGAACGCCATGTCGAAACCATAGGTGCCGACGTCGCCGAGCATCGGACCGAGCAAGGCACCCAGCGTGGTGAAGGCCACCCAGGTGAGATACATCGCCAGCGCCGCGCCCATATAGTAGCGCGGGCTGAAGGCCGGCGTGACGCCGGCAGCGGTGCGCTGTTTGGCATCGGCCAGGCCCAGTGCCCAGCTTTCATCGCACATAAAGAAAAGCGCCGGAAACACCTTGCGCCGTGGCAGGTGGCGCAGGAACGGCGCCAGTGCCGCACCCATCAGCAGGTGACGGCTGTTGACCAGGAAGGTGATGGCGACGATGAGCACGATGTGCGGCGGCGACGTCCACAATTGGATCGCCGCGAATTCCGAACCGCCGGCGAAATTCAGTCCTGTCATCATGGACAGTTCGACCGTGCTCAGCCCTTTTTGCGTGGCCTGGGCGCCAAGCACCAGCGCATAGGGGATGGTGCCGAACAGCACCGGCGCGCAGGACGCCACGCCACGGCGGAATTCGGATCGCGAACCATTGCCCGCCGCCTCGACTGCCTGTGAAATGCTCATGTGTCTCCACTGGCGCGCCTCGCGGCCGCCGCTGCCCTGCGTTTGAACTCTCATGATACTGGCGGCAAACATACCCACAATTCTCCGCAATATGGTTGCGAATATTGTTGTACTTCAACTAGGCTCGGCATTGAGTGCCATTAATTTCAAAATAGATGGAATCTAGAGCCATGAAGCTGGATGAGATCGACAAGCGGATCCTGCGGGCGCTGCAGCGCGACGGCCGCATGGCCAACAACGATCTGGCCAAAGAGGTCGGCCTGTCGCCCTCGCCTTGCCTGCGGCGCGTGAAGCTGCTGGAGGAAGCCGGCATCATCGATCGCTACGTCGCAGTGCTGAACCCCGGCAGCATCGGCAAGGGCCTCACCTTCTTCACCCGCATCTGGCTGAAAACGCAGGATGAGGACACGATCGAGCATTTCGCCACCGAAGTCGCCAAGCTGCCGCAGGTGATGGAGTGCTATTTGATGCTCGGCGATTGCGACGCCATGGTGCGCGTGGTGGCGGCCGGCATCGACGATTACCGCCGCTTCCAGTCGGAGCATCTGAGCCGCATCAAGGGCGTGCAGAACGTCAAGACCGACGTCCCCAGCCAGACGATCAAATACACGTCGGAACTGCCGATCTGAGCTGCCGAAAACGGCGTCACGTCAAACTGGATAAAAAATGCAACCGGATTGTAGGATCGAACCCGGTGCCGGCGTCCTTCGGGTGCAAGCAGCGCGCAGCGCTGCCTTTAGGCATGGGAGATTTGAATGAGCCTTTCCTATCGTTGGGTCATCGTCGCCGCTGGCGCGCTGATGTCCTGTGTCGCCATCGGGACGATGTTTTCGCTGGCGATATTCCTGGAGCCGATGGCGATCGACACCAACTGGTCGCGCGCCGGCATTTCCAGCGCCATGACGCTCAACTTCCTGGTGATGGGCCTTGGTGGCTTCGCCTGGGGCGCGATATCGGACCGTTTTGGCGCCCGCATCGTCGTGATGATCGGCGCGGTGCTGCTCGGGTTGGCGCTGGTGCTGGCCAGCCGCGCCGGTTCGCTGCTGAGCTTCCAGATCACCTATGGCGTGCTGGTCGGTCTCGCGGCAAGCGCCTTTTTTGCGCCGATGATCGCGCTGACCACAGGCTGGTTCGACACCAACCGCAGCCTTGCCGTCTCACTGGTCTCGGCCGGCATGGGCGTGGCGCCGATGACGATCTCGCCCTTCGCCCGCTGGTTGATCTCCGCCTATGACTGGCGCACCGCCATGTTCGACATCGGCATTACCGCCTGGGTGCTGCTGTTGCCGGCGGTGCTGCTGGTGCGCCAGCCGCCGAAGCCCGTCTTGGTCGACACCGGCTCCGCGCCGGTTGCCGAAGGTGCCGGCCTGACAGTCGGCCAGGCGCTGCGCTCGCCGCAATTCATCGTGCTCGGGCTGACCTTCTTTGCCTGCTGCGCGGCGCATTCCGGACCGATCTTCCATATGGTCAGCTATGCCATGCTGTGTGGCGTCGCCCCCATGGCAGCGGTCTCGATCTACAGTGTCGAAGGTCTGGCAGGCCTTGGCGGCCGGCTCTTCTACGGCGTGCTGGCCGACCGGCTGGGCGTCAAGCCGGTGCTGATCGCGGGCCTGGCGATCCAGGCGATCGTCATTGCCGCCTATCTGTCGATCAGCCAGCTTGAGCAGTTCTACATGCTGGCCGTTATCTTCGGTGCCACCTATGGCGGCGTCATGCCGCTCTATGCGGTGCTGGCGCGCGAATATTTCGGCCAGCGCATCCTCGGCACCGTGTTCGGCGCCGCCACCATGCTGTCCAGCCTCGGCATGGCGCTGGGACCGCTTGCCGGCGGCATGGTGTTCGATGCCTACGCCAACTATTCCTGGCTGTTCATCGGCTCTGCTCTTATCGGGCTCGGCGCGGTCGGCATCGCCATCGCGTTCCCGCCACTACCGCGCAGGGAACTGCAGCCGGCTTAGTTGGGGTCGACTTCCAAGCCTTGCTGGCCGGGCGCGCAATCAGCCTGGCCCGTTCGGTTCGCCGCGGATCCTGTCCTCTGTTTCATCCGTTCCCCCTTGTGCGAGTGCGGAAGTCCACGGCCAACGTTTGCACCAAGCGACGACTTCGCGCACCCATCCACACCAGTGAGGGTACCATTTGAGCCGAAGGCGCGCGGCTCCACCACGGCCAGGCTTGAATGGCAGGCAACAGTCGATGGATCGAAAAGCTCTCTTAAGCATTTAAGCTTTGGCTAATAGTAGCCTCAGGAGAGAAACGATGAAAAAGACGCTGCTCATTTTGAGCCTGCTCATTCCGCTCTCGGCGTGCTCCCGTACCGAACAAGGCGCCGCCGTCGGCGGCTTGGGTGGCGCGGCCGTAGGCGCCGCGGTGGCCGGAGACCCCGTGGAAGGGGCGGTTGTCGGCGGTGCGGTGGGAGCGATAGCCGGGGCCGTCATCGGCCACGCCAGCGAAGCCGGCCAGTGCAGATATCGCGATCGGTACGGCCGGGTTTACGTCGCGCGGTGCCCGAACGGCTACTGATCTCAAGACGCGTGATCTCCTTCGATCACGCGTCTGCCAGGAGTAGTCGAATGGCCTATCGGATCAAAAAGTTGCCGGGTTTCTTGTTTGCCGCTGTCGGCGCTGCCGCGTTGAATATCGCGTCCACGATTGCGATTTCGGCCGCGCCGGTTGATGCGAAGACGATTGCCGATCACTTCTCATCGGTGAAATCCATGTCAGGGGATTTCGTGCAGTCGGGCCCGAAGGCGGAAAGAAAACATGGCAGGTTTTTTCTCCAACGCCCGGGCAAGATCCGGTTCAATTATGCTGGCCAATCTGGGATCAGCGTGGTTGCGGATGGTAAATCCCTGGTGGTTTACAACAGGAAACTGAAGACATCGCGGCTCTATGCTCTCTCGAAGACGCCGCTGAAGCTGCTGCTCGACAACAAGGTCGACTTCTCCGGCAGTCGCCTCAAGAGCATCAGAGACGACGGCGCCCAAGTTACCGTCAAGCTGGCCGACAGATCGGCTTTCGGCAATTCGAACATCTCCATGGTGTTCGACAGAAAATCGCTCGATCTGCGCAGATGGAGCCTCACCGACGAGAAGGGACTTACCACAACGGTGACTATATCAAATGTGAAGCAGGGCGTTCGCGCTCCCGAGGGCACCTTCGTTATCGATTATGCGGCGAACCGTGAATTCAACACCCCAACGAAATAGCGGCGGCCGCAGAATGGTCACAGCACCGGAACCAATATGATCAGCGGCGGTTTAATCCATGAAGGGACCGGAACCGCAAAGGACGCGGCACAATGATTGAAATTCACAGCATCGAAGCGGCCAACGCCAGACTGCGCATAAGGAGAGCTGAGCACTCTCTGAAGCGTGCGAATGACTTGCTGGACGAGGAAGGCGGCGTCGCTCTTAATCTGGCATTGTGCGGCCGGATAAGGGCCGCGAGAAGGCATCTGATCGAGGCCAGGACCCGCCTGATGACGATCGATCCCGCCAGGACGAGTTGATTCGCCGGCGGTCAGGTCAACCCGGACCGAGAGGTCCATCGTGGTGCAAAGGCCCGCATGGTTAGGTAGTGCCCTGCTGGCGGTGATCTACCCAAAAATCCGGTCGCCCTGCTCGTCGACCAGTTGGATGCCCTTCTTGATCGAGATGTCGACGGCGTCGTCGAGCCCGGCAAAACGGTCGGCACGGATGAATTTGTGTTCCTTCACCACACCGCCGATCTCCTTGGAGACGACGCCGCACGTCTGGTACTGGCCATCCGCCTTGTAGGGCGTGGCGCTGATCAGGAAGCCCTTGTGCTCGACCTGCTTGGCTGGCGCTACACTCGTCGGCTCAGCCGCCTGGGTCCCGCCGCCACCACCGCCGAAAAGACGCTTCAGAAAAGACATCGGGCTTCCTCCAACAGCATTCATCCCGCACCATGTAGAGTGACGCGGGATGAATTTCACTATCGGTCCTTGGCCCAGCGGGCAAGGGCTGCGTCCGGTCGGCTGGACGAGCTTACTTGCGCGACAGCGCTTCCAGCGCCTCGGCGGCGGCTTCGAGGATGGCGATCGCCTCGGCCTGCTTGTCGGCCGGGGCGTCGACGAAGTCACCCAGAGCCGCGCGCAGTCGGTGGCGGACTGCGCGGAATTCGTCGCGCGCTTCCGAACGATCCCCGCGGCTACCCCGGCCGCCACGACGCCCGCCCTCTTCACTCTCGTCGGTCCAGCCGAACCAGTCGCGCGCCTTGGCCATTTTGCGGCCGAAGCGCTCGAGATGGTCGAGCACGCCATCGATCATCTCGCGGTTGTCGGCGAGATGCGCCTGGCCAGCTTCGGTGATCGAAAACACCTTCTTGTTGCCGTCGGCGGCGGAGGCGGCATAGCCGGCCTCTTCCAGGAAGGTCAGCGTCGGGTAGACCACGCCCGGGCTCGGGCTGTAGATGCCGCTGGTGCGCTCTTCCAGGGCCTTGATGATGTCGTAGCCGTGGCGCGGCGCCTCGGCCAGCAGCGACAACGTGATCAGCTTGAGGTCGCCGTCGGCCAGCATGCGCCCGGCGCGGAACATGTCGCCCGGGCCGCCGCGCCCGCCACCGCGACCGCCCTGCCCGAACGGGCCAAAACCGCCGCCCCCTCTGCCACCAAATTTGCCGGCCATGTGCATGAACATGCGTTCGCCGAAATGATTGTTCCCAAAATGTTTGTGCATTGATTGCTCCTTGAGTTGTATCTTACGATATATTTTAATTAGGCAAGCCAATCGACGGAGTCAAGATATATCTTACGATGTATCTGAATGCGGCGCCAGAGGCTTGCTTTCACTGGAACGTGCCGCTAGAAGGCCGGCGAGCGCCTCGGCTGCTCCGTAAGCGTCTGACGTCAAGCAACGCATCCAACCCGGTCTTCCGGGCAATTTTGCCGGCCACGGCGAATGGATGCCAATGCGACGGACCGGACACTTTCAGGGAACACCCGAAATGAATGCAAGATATCAGCGCAGGAAACTGCCTGCGCGCTATGCCGCTGTTCTCAGCCCGCTGGTGCTGTCGCTGTTGATGACCTTCATCGTCTCGTTGATCTCGACGTTGAAAAGCCTTGGCTTCCACCCCGAGCTGCCGTCCATCTGGCTGGTCGCCTGGGGTCTGTCCTGGCTGGTGGCGTTTCCGACGCTGCTGCTGGTGCTGCCGATAGTACGCCGCATCGTCGGCGCGCTGTGCGAGCCGGCCAGCCGATAGCGCGCACGAAAAGGTCCGGAGATGTCCTCCGGACCTTTGCGCTTCTGGTCATCAATGACGAACGGCTACCAGCGGCCCTTGCGGCGGTTCCCGGCATAGAGAAGATCGGCGAAGCGG
>NZ_RZTT01000026.1 GCF_003996995.1 Mesorhizobium sp. M7A.T.Ca.US.000.02.2.1
GCCCAGATCGCCGCTCTTGAGAGCCGAAAGAACATCCTGGATGCGGTCATGGCCGACACCGCCAGCCGGCTTTCCGGTTTGCGGGCTCTCGAGCCGCAGGTCAGCCTGCTGACCCAGCGATATAACGAACTCCTGGGTCGACAACAGGATTTGACGCGGCGTATCGGAGTTCCCTCGGCTGGAATTTCTATCCTGTCTGCGGCTTGGCCGCCGACTATCCCGCAGACATTGCCAGCCATCTTCCTTGTTCCCCCCGGGATGATCCTATTCGCTATCCTTGGGGCGATGTACGTCACGATGCGCAATCATTTTGACCGGACTTTCCGTGGCGAGGCCGAGGCGGAAGCGGTGCTCAAGGTTCCATGTATGGGGCAGATCCCCGAAGCATGCGGAATGCATGCCAAACAACTGCGAAACCTCGTGCTGGGGGAGCGCAGGTCCGCATATAGCCGCGCCGTGACGTCGTTGCTGATCGCGGCGGCACCAAGTGCGCTAAGGGCTCGTTCGTCGTACACGGCGCTTGTCACCTCCAGCGTGCCGCAGGATGGCGGGACCGAGCTCGCGTGGAGCCTGGCGCTCGCCGGCACGCGACTGGGCGGTCGAGTCCTGTTGGTCGATCTTGAACGCAAGGGCGTTCAGCTCACGCTCGAGTTCCTGCACCAGTTCAGCGAGCGCAAGAACCGCCATTCCTTCGCTGACTATGTTTGCAATCGCTGCGACCTGGAAGGTGCCGTTGCCAGGCTGCATGAAATCGGGATCGACGTGATGACCGCCGCTCCGTCGGACGACCTGCTGGCGCTGCTATCATGCGAGGACGGAGGCAAAGTGATGGCGGATCTGCACGCGACCTATCGCATCGTGATCATAAACCTGCCGTCGGCGCTGGGGCGGCCGGAAGCCAAATTTCTGCCAGGATGGGCGGACGTGGTTCTTTTCGCCATCCGGTGGAGGAAAACGCCACGCACCCTCGCTCGCGGGGTGCTGGAACTCCTTCAGGGCAACGGTTCTCTTGCGATACCTGTCGGCAGTGTCCTCACGCACGTGAATCTGAAGAAACATGCCGGATATCGGCTCGAGGACAGCGCTGACCTCTTGCGCGAGCAAATAGCATGACGGCCACAGGCTCGTCCTTGGGCTACGAACGATCCGGGGGTGGTTCATCCAGGGAGCGGCCAGGACGATTCACGGTGCAGCCTGCGCGTCATTCAGGTGAATGATGGCAAGGTGCGGTGTGCATCGTAGGCTCCGGCAATCCCCGATATTTGCCTCCCTCGGAAGCGCGAACCGATGGCACCAAGCGACCTTCTGAGACCCAAGACGGTTCCTGCGGCCGGCACAGCCATCATCGTTGTTCGGCCGAGCCCGATCGGCTCGATCATTCGTGCGGCAAGCGGAGTGTCGGCAATGGCGATTGTCGGCCAGCTCACCCTTCTTGCTGCAATCCCGGTTTTGGCGCGGCTCTATTCGCCGGCCGATTTCGGCGTCTTTACGATTTACCTGTCGATCGTGAATATACTCGCCGGGGTCGCGGCATTGCGCTTCGAGGCTTCGCTCTATGGGGTCAAGGGAAGCGCGCAGGCCTATGTGACGGTCAAGCTTATTCTCTTGGCTGTGTTCGTGACGACCGTCCTGGCCTTTTCGGCCGGACAGATGCTGTCGAACCTTGCTCCCGATCGCCTCGGCTCGCTCGCCTGGCTCATTCCGATTGGAATGGGAGGCGCAGGTCTGGTCGAAGCCATGAACTGCTGGAGTCTGCGTGCCGGGCTTTTGCGCGATTTTGCTCTCGGGCGCCTGATCCTGCCGGCGAGCATGGCTGCACTGCAATTGGCTTTCGGCATCGCCAACCTCGGCGGCGAAGCCATGATCCATGCGCATATTCTGAGCCAGTTCGTCTTCATCGGGCTGATCGGCTGTCGGGTGATGAGTTGGGAGGATTTGCGTGGCATCGCCTGGGCACCTTGGCGTGCGGTGCTGGAAAAGGCTCGGCGGGAATACAAATTTCCTCTGTTCGATATTCCCGCAACGCTCGCGAGCATAGCAATCAACAATCTTCCAGCAGTCCTTGTCGGCGGGCTGTTCGGCACCGCATTTGCCGGATATTTGGGCGTGGCCGCGCGGCTGGTCACCGGCCCGGTGACGCTGATCGCCACACCGCTCAGCAATGTTTTTGTCGCCGAAGCAAACCGGAACAGCAATCGTGGACACCTGCTTGGTGTGGCGCGCGGGCTTCTCCTGCTGGCCGCCGCCTTTACCGCGGTGCCGATCTTGCTGCTCGGCCTCGCCGCGCCTTATGTGGTCGTTCCGCTTCTGGGCGAGCCTTGGATGCCCACTGCGGAAATCATGACCGCACTGGCGCTGATGGGCGCGGCACAGGCGTTGTCGACTCCGCTCAGCGACGTTCCCGCTCTGTTACGGCGGCAAGGAACAAGACTGGTCATCGACCTCGCACGGGCGGTTCTCGTGTTTGGCCCACTGCTCGCCGGCGCCCAGGCGGGCTGGCAGCCAGTCACCGTCATCTATTTCATGGCCGCCGGCGGCGCGTCGGGTTTCGCTCTGAAAATGGCAGCATCACTGTACCTGTTGACCCACGACCCTCAACCAGCAGGCGCTGCAACGTGCGTCCAACATGAATGTCTCGAGGAAAAAACACCATGAATTCGTCGTCGATTGACAACCTTCAAGCGGCAGTTGCGGTCACCCAGCATGACCGGGCCGATGTCTCATGGTCACGCCCTTTTATCTCGGTCGGGATACCAACCTTTCGTCGACCGGATACGATCCGCAGGGCGATCGACAGCGTCTTGGGCCAGGATTACTCCGATTGGGAGTTGGTCGTGAGCGACGACGAGGGACCGGAGGGCGAGACCTGGGCTATCGTGACCGACTACGCACGGAGCGAACCTCGCATCCGCATTATCGAAAACAGTCGAGGTCGCGGTCAGGTGGAGAACACCAACAACGCTATGCTGACTTGCTCCGGACGATGGATCAAGTTGCTGCATGACGATGACTGGCTTGCGCCAGGTGCACTCAGGACATTCGCCGAAGTTGCCAAACAGTATCCCTCAGTCGCCTTCATGACGTCAGCCGCAAACATAATCGAGGACAAGCGAGTGCGATTTCGCCAAGTCCCCAAGGAGCAGGAACCGATCTCGCTTTATTCCAGCCAGCAGTGCCTGATGGACCTCTATCTGGTGCGTGCGACACGCTGCCTGGGTATTATTCCATCCACATTGTTGATCAACAGCGACGTCATTCGTGCCGGCTGCTTGATGCGCACGCACAAAGAGATTCCGGCCGGAGTGGATCAACTGTTCTTCGTCGATCTAGCCAGCCATGGGGACATGGTGGCGATAAGCGATCCGCTTACCTTTTACGATGCGACGAACCATCCAAGCATTACAACGTCAAAGAGTTTCCGCGAGGTCGACGAAGTGACCCTCGCCGTCAAGCAGCTTAACTGGAATCTCATCAAGGACCGCAACCATCTCCCGCCTCCCGAGACATTGCTGCGGGCATTGCGGGTTGCTCGTATTCCCATGAGGTTCCACCAGCAGTCCTGGTTGACCACGTTCCTGGACGGGATTCAGATCTTCCGGCCTTCCGTCATGAAGGTGGCGGGCTGGCACGTGCTTAACCACGTGTTTGCAATCCGCCCAAGATTGGGCCGGGTGCGCACACGACGGCGGTAGGGTGAGGCTGGCGGACAAGCACGCCGGCAACAGATTGCGCGCGCACAAGCATGTTGCGCGCGCGCATGGTACGGCCGTTATCTCACGGCAGGACGCATATGCGCCCAAGAAGAGCTACCAGTTCCGCCTGGCGCCGAGTTTCGGTCTTGGCGAACAGCGACGCCAGCTGTGACCTTATCGTGGTCCGGCTCAAGCGCCGCTTGCGGGCTATCTCCAAAGGGGCATCGCCCTGCGCCAAGCGCAGCGCGAGTTGCGTTTCGGCACTCGTCAGACCAAACATTCTTTGCAGCGTCTGGGGATTTGGCCCGGACCTGTTTTCACGATCCAGCAGCGCCACGATACTCGTCGCGTCAGGCGTTGCTATGCCCTTCTCGTTCAAAATCAAGGGCCTGTCGCCCATGCCGCGGATCACCACCCATGAAAGTGTGCCGGGAAGAAAATTCCCCGGCACGTTTGCGATCAGCCGCCTCAGAGCAACCGACACCTTGCCGGCCGTATCAGCTGCCTCGCCCTCGCGCTCCAAGGTGTTTTGAGCGGCTGAATTCCACTCCATGACCTTCCTGTCGCTGTTCAGGATCAGATAGCCACACCCGATGCGATCAAGCATTCTCACAACAGATGCAAGGCTGCTCTGCTTTGGCTCGACGGCCACGCCGTCGAACGTTTGTGGTGCTTGGTGCCAGGCGGAACTATGGCCACCCTGCGTTCTCAAGGCCGAGACGGGCTTTCCCCCGAAACCTCCATATTGGCGACCAAGAACTCCATCATCTTGCCTACCAACCAATGCCATTTTCTTACCTCCCGCAAAACGGCAACGCCCCCTGTCAAAAGGAGGGGCCTTCAACATGTCAGTCAGGTCGCTTGGAGAGTTGCGGTCCGATCCGCCCCCGACATCGGACAAAATGCGCGCTACAATCCCGGGGAACAATCCTGCGGTCGGACTAGTCTGTACGCTTTTCGGTCTAATCTCGACGGACTAGTCAGAAGGTTATAGTTTGGCACATGCGTTTGCTTTCGCTCAATTTGCATCCGAACAGCTCAAGCAAGTTGCTGACCCACCTTGCCTCGATGTCGCTCCTGATCGCGACACTTGCGGTCGAGACGGCGCTGCCCGCCTCCATGGCATACGACATCGGCTTTTTTGAATTTGTTCCCACCATTATTGCCATCTCATATCTCGAAGATCGCCTGATTGCCCTTGCGGCAACGTTTGTGATGGTGGCCGTCGGCTTGTTGGCGCGGGATATCCTGAGCAACCCAATTAACGTCGAGGTTTGGATTAGGGCCATTCTGCTGCTGGTTGCAGGGGCGATGATCGCCCTGACTTTCCACCGGCAGAGGCAGGACTACCGCACCCTTTTGCAGGTTGCAGAGGCTAGACTCGTGGCCTTGGAGGCAACCGAAAACAGTTATCGCTGGGCATTCGAACGTGCCGCTATCGGCTTTGCCAACATGAGCGAGAACGGAGAGTTGCAACGGTCCAACAAACGTCTCTGTGAGATGACAGGGTATGTCGAGGAAGAGCTTTCGAGTCTACCGCTCAGGGTACTCGTCCACCCTGACGACAACCACACTTTGGCGGAAGCGTTGACTCGCCTCAAGGACACGACTTCTTTCGGCTCGGAGATCCGTCTCCTGAAAAAGGACGGCACGGTTTTGTGGACAAGATTGGCGCTGTCTTTGGCCGTGCCAGCCGATGCTCTCTCTCAAAGCATCTTTGTAATGGTGGACGATATATCTGGAGAGCGAACCGCCCGCGAGGCACTCCGGGCTCAGAAGGAATGGTTGGACCTGGCACTGTCGTCCAGCCGGTTGGGAACGTGGCGTATAGATTTCGAGAGCGGATCCGTGAATGGCTCAGCCGCGTTCTGGGAAATGATGGGACTGGCACCCGCGCCGAGCCGTCCATTGCAGGAATTGGCCGTTGTCGTTCACCCGGCCGACTTGCCTAATCTGACGGCCCCGGGAGAGCTTGCATCAGGCGCCAACTATGATGCGGAGATCCGCATCAGGCGAGCTGGCGGGCATATCCGCTGGATTGCTCTTCGGGGCCGGGACGAATTGCGCGACGGTCGTGCACAGCGAATAGGAGTCGCCGCGGATCTCACCGATCGACGCATAACCATTCTGCTGCGGGCTGCGGCGAAGAAGCGAGAGCGGGCCATGCTTGAACAGCGCCATAGGCTCAACAATCTGTTTCCGGTGATCACGGCGCTTGTAAATATGGTCGGTGCCCCCGACAACGATATCGCCCGTTACAAGCAGACACTGATCGAAAAAATCGGCGCACTCCAGGCGACGCATCTGCTTCTTTCACGCGATGGCAGCCTGTCGGCTTCCCTCCGTGACCTCATTGCTCAGGAATTGCAGCCCTATATGGGGACGCACAACATTTCGATCAGTGGACCCGAAGTAAAAATGGCAGAGGGTTCGGCTGAGAGCTTCGCAATGATCGTTCACGAACTTACGACCAATTCCGTGAAGCATGGGGCTCTCGGCACTCCGGCAGGCCGGATCGAGGTCGTGTGGCAATTCGCAGCCCAAGAGCCCGGCGCCGACATAGTGTTTGAATGGTCGGAATCGGGAGAGCGCCGGGTCTCCACCTCGGCTCGGCGTGGCTTTGGGTCGTTGATTATTGGAGCTGACGGTGAACCTATCGTGGGCCACTCTTCCAAGCTTGAGATGCTGGATCACGGACTGAAATATTCGGTCCGGCTGCCGCCAAAAGCAATCGGCGCTAGTTGACGTCTCTGGCGGCCCATGTCTTCAGCAGAACCGCGGCCTCTGTCCGATTTCGTGCCCCAAGTTCGCGCAGGACGGCGGCGGCATGAATCTTCGTCGTCGCTTCTGCAATTTCAAGAGAGCGGGCAATCTCTTTGTTCGAGTAACCTTCGGCCATCAACCTGAGGACTTCCTTCTGTCTGGACGTAAGCCTGCCCAGATTGTTGACGCTAGTGGTCCTGTGGGGCATTTGCGTGGGAGCCACGGATGGAAGGCGTACCGACTCCTTGGGCCTTTGTGAAAGAAGTGCCGGAACGTAAATACGGCCGGCCAGGATTTCGTTCACCGCCAGGACCACCTCCTCGTCCGTTTGGGACTTTACGATATAGCCATGAAGCCCAATCGAAAGGGCAGTCAGAATCTCGGCGCGTGAATCGGTCCCCGAAACAATTGCAAACCGTGTGTCGGGATGAGCCGGTAAGACGTCGCGAAGATCATCCTGACCCGACAGTCCCGGCATGTTCAGGTCGAGGATGGCGAGATCGACGGGCGCCCGATCTTCAAGCAGGCTTATGACGGTCTCAAAACACGCCGCTTCGAATATTTCCAAGTCTGGCATGCTGGCCATCAATGCCAGACGCAGCCCACGACGATACAGGCCGTGATCGTCGGCGATGATAATACGATACATGAACCACCCACCTTTTGGCAGCCCCGCATGTGTCCCTAGCTGCCGAAACCTCCGTCTGGATGGACCGTACGGTGACCCAACACAGATCAGCCGCCCGCTGATCCCCCGTATGTCGACGCTCGCCGCCGCCCATCCGCATATTTCAACTTTCTAATATAGCTTACACTCGCACGCATTTCAGGGCCAGATATTGAACTGTTTTTTTCGTACGAATGGTAGCGATGCCCTTCCGAGAAGGTCGTTACCGGCGCCGGACATGCGCACAGCAGTTGCCAGTCGAGCGGCTACAGCTCCCCAGCGCTGATTGATCGCCCTGCCGCGCCATGCCCTGCCGGCTGGAATATTGAAATCAAAAGGCCGGGAAAGTGCCATTCAAATGCACGACGACGCCTTCTCGGGCGCCACTTACCATCGCTGCACTCCGGAGAGGCGAAGCCAACACTGGCGTACCTTCCGGCCGGGTGGGCTGGACCCATCACACCGCGACAGTCGTATCAACAGGAGGACGAGATGAAAGCGGTCATTCAGTGCGGTGGAATGGGAACACGCCTTCGGCCTTTCACATCCATCTTGCCCAAGCCTCTCATGCCGATCGGTGCTCGACCGGTTCTTGAATTGCTTTTGAAGTGGCTGCGACGGAACGGCATTCAGGATGTCTACGTCACGACCGGCTATCTGGGGCACTTGATCCGCACCGTATGCGGAGACGGATCACAGTGGAATCTAAGGATACGCTATACCCAGGAGCTGGAACCTCTCGGCACTATTGGCCCGCTCTCCCTGATCAGGGAGGAACTGGACGAGCCGTTCATTGTTCTCAATGGGGACGTACTTACCGATCTCAGTCTCAGCCGGTTTGTGGCGTCACACCGCACTCATACGGATCCAGTCACCATAGCCACAGCTTCCCGCATCATCAAGATGGACTTCGGCGTCATCGACGAGGTCGGCAACACTGTTAAAGTATTCCGCGAGAAACCGACGCTGACTCATCTGGTAAGTATGGGAATATATTGCATGAATCCAGATGTTTTCCGTTTTATACCTGACGGCATCGCCTTCGGATTCGACGACCTCATGCTGCAGATGATGCAAAACGGCACGAATGTGCACGTCTACAAACATGACGGGCTTTGGCTGGATATCGGACGCGTTGAAGATTTTCAAAACGCACAAACGATTGCCTGGGAAGAGCAGTCCGCATCGATCGAGGTCTCGGCAGCGGCCGCTTGAGGGCTGAACGCCCTGCCGCGCCAACATGAGGAGGTCGTAATGCTCTTGGTCAGCGCTCCTATTCTTGGCTTTCCGGAAAAGGCAGCCCTGGCCAAAGTTGTCGACAGTGGGTGGCTGACGATGGGGGACCAGGTAAGAGCCTTTGAAGAGGCCTTCGCAGCCGTGCATGATGCGGTCGATTGCGTCGCCGTCAGCTCTTGCACCGCCGCCCTGCATCTCATTCTCCATGGACTTGGGATCGGCCCCGGAGACGAAGTGCTGGTTCCCTCGCTGACCTTCGTGGCGACCGCGAATGCAGTGCTGTACGTAGGAGCAACACCGGTATTCGTCGACATAGAGTCGGCCGAAGTGCCACTGATGTCCCTAAGCGACGCGGAAGCCAAGTGCACCGGACGTACCAAGGCTGTCATTCTCGTCCACTTTGCCGGCTATCTTGCCGACCGGGAAGAATGGCAGAGATTTGCCCGTGTGCGAGGACTGCATATCGTCGAGGATGCCGCGCATGCTCCCGGCCTTAAGGAGGTGGGGACTTACGGTGCGGCCGCGGCCTTCAGCTTCTACGGCAACAAGAACATGACCACCGCGGAAGGTGGAGCCGTTATCGCCCGGGATGCACAGCTCCGTGAAGCGATCCGCCAGGCTCGCGGACATGGGATGACCAGTGGCACACATCAGCGGCTGAACAGCCGCACGCCGCAATACGACGTGACGATGCTCGGTTTCAACTATCGCATGGACGAATTGCGCGCCGCTGTTGGCTTGGTCCAACTTCAAAATCTGCAGGAATGGAATGAAATCCGGCGCATATTGGTCGTCCTCTATCGGCGTCTGATCGCAGATTATTGCTCCGCTGTGACAGTCCCGTTCGGCAAACCGCGGACCTCGGCCTACCACATCATGCCTGTCCTCCTGCCGCATGACGTCGACCGGCAAACGGTGATCGATCATCTGCGAACGAAGGGGATACAGACCACAATCCACTATACGCCCGTGCACCAGATGACGCTTTATCGCCAAATGTTCACTGAAATCCATCTGCCGAAGACCGAGGACTTCGCGCAGCGGGAGCTGACGATTCCACTACACCCGCAAATTACGGCAAGTGCGATCGAGTCGGTGGTTGTTGCACTAGCCACCGCGATTGAAAGCAGCGGGCGTGCGGGAGCCGCGGCATGAACGCACTCGACGTGACGATGCATCGGCCCGCCGTAGCTGGCACCAGCCACGGAATTGCCAGACGCGCGATGGACATCATCCTCGCTGCAGCAGCGGGAATGGTACTCGCTCCACTGATGCTCCTGATTGCGGTTGCACTCTTTGTCGAAGGTGGTTGGCCGGTGTTTTTCGCACAGACGCGCCTGGGCGCCGGCGCAAAGCCGTTTCGCATGTACAAGTTCCGCAAATTCAAGACAACAGCCGATCCTTTCGGGCTCGCGCTGACCATGAACGATGACAGCCGCATGACGCGGGTAGGCCGTTTTCTCGCGGCAACGAAACTTGATGAGTTGCCCCAACTGTGGAACGTTTTCACGGGGGACATGGCAATTGTCGGGCCGCGGCCGGAAAGCCTTGCCTTCGCCGATTGTTTCCGCGGCGGCAATGAAGCTGTCCTACAGTGGAAGCCTGGCCTGCTCGGCCCGACCCAGGTTCTCTTCCGTCACGAAGCCTGTTTTTACCCGCCCTCCCTTGATCCGCTCCTGTTTTATCGAGAGGTCCTGTTCCCGGCCAAGGCAACGATCGACCTCGCCTACTATCCGCGGCGCACGATTGCATCGGACCTCGTCTGGATAATGCGGGGCTTCAGGGCGGTTTTCGGTGTGTCCCTGCCTCCCGCGGCAAGTGGGTAGAGTTGGCAAGCGAGGAGTTTGGCATGAATGGATTGTTGTTCGTTCGCCAGTTTGACGGCTCACACGATCGAAGGAGTGCACGGTCGTGAGCTATCGCGGCAGGAAGGTCCTGGTCACCGGTGCGGATGGATTTATCGGATCCCACCTCACGGAAGCGCTGGTGCACGAAGGTGCCGATGTCACGGCACTGGCCCTCTACAACTCGTTCGACAGCCATGGCTGGCTGGATGATTTGCCCGACCACGTTCGAAGCCAGTTGCAATGCATTCGTGGCGACGTTCGTGACAGCGCGTTCATCAACCGGATCGTGCGCGGCCAGGCGGTGGTGTTTCATCTGGCTGCGCTGATTGCGATTCCCTATTCCTACGCTGCTGCCCAATCCTATGTGGAGACCAATGTGCTGGGCACCGTGAATGTCCTCGAAGCGGCACGCCACTGGGAAACCGAGCGCATCGTGCATACGTCCACAAGCGAGGTTTATGGCACCGCTCTGACCATGCCGATCCATGAATCCCACCCGTTGCAGGGACAGTCCCCCTACTCCGCATCCAAGATCGGGGCGGACATGATGGCAGCGTCTTACGCCAGGTCCTTCGATGTGCCGGTGGTCATCCTGCGGCCGTTCAATACATACGGGCCGCGCCAGAGCGAGCGGGCCATCGTGCCGACCCTGATAAGGCAGGCTCTGGATGAGAACTGTCCGGCGATCATGGTCGGCGACACCAGCCCTATCCGCGACCTTACCTTTGTGGAAGACACTGCGGCGGCATTTGTGGCGGCAGGGGCCGCCGAGCTTGAATTTGGCCATGCCTACAATGCCGGCAGCCAGCGCGCCGTCAGTGTCTCGGACGTCTTGGAGTTGGTGCTCGAGTTGAGTGGCACCAGGAAACCGGTCCGTCGCGACGAAAGCCGGATGCGGCCGCAGAACTCCGAGGTTCGCGCGTTGCTCGCCGATTCCTCGAACCTTGAAAGTAAAGTCGGATGGCGGGCGCATACAAGCCTGCGTGACGGTCTGGAAAGAACCATCGAGTGGTGGCGTTCGCGCCTCAGCGAGGGCCGCGTCCGTCGCGAAATGAGCTATATGACATGACCTTTCCGCGGCTCATACCGGCTGTGCTGCTGATGGCCGCTCTGCTGGCGCTACACACAGCCGGAAACCGGCCGAGCGGTGCGGCAGGCACGGAGCCGGCAATGGATCTGCCCGCTTACCTGAAACCTGCAACCGATCCGGCGACAGGGATCAGCTTCACTCGGATCACCAAGCCCGGAGCTCTTGGCGGCGGAATTGTCTGCGGCAAAATATATTGCAGTCATCGGTACTCGAGCGCGCAAGCGTGGAATGCCGATCAGAGCCTCCTCGTCCTCATGAACGGCTGCAACGGCATGTGCTTCCTCGACGGGAAAAACTACGTTCCTTTGTTCCATCGCAACAAGCCGGGTGAGTGCGAATGGCACCCTCGAAACGCGGACCTGATGATTTGTGTCGATGATCAGAATATCTCGACCTGGGCGCCCCGCAGCAATCGTGAGGACATAGTTTTTGCCGCTGCGAAATATCGGGATCTCAAATTCGGCCCGTCCAAGGGAAATCCAAGTCGTGACGGCAGCCGCATTGCCGTACGCGCGACCCGCGATGATGGTGCTGCCGTCGCCTTCGCATATGATCTCGACCGGCGTCTGAAATACCCGGACATCAATCTCGCCCAGGTTGCCGGAACGACCAGTTCCTGCACCATTTCTCCGCTTGGAGAAAACATCCTGTGTTTCCAAAACCTGGCCGACGGCACCGAGCAGCGAGCCATTTTCGCAATCGACGGCACCTTGCGCCAGACGTGGAAGGACCATCATCGGCCCGGCCATGGCGATATGACTCTCGACGCGGACGGCAGCGAAATTTACGTCGGAATCAGCAAATCCAGCCCGGACAAGTATCAGGTGATCAAACGTCGGCTGTCCGATGGAAAGGTCACGTCGCTCATGAAGTTCGGCGAGGCCGAGCATGCGTCGCTGCGCGCCTTGGACCGGCCCGAATGGGCATTCATGAGTTACGGGGGCAATCCCGAGGAGGTTCGAAGCCAGCCGGACTGGGCTCCATACTCGCGCGAGGTGATCGCGCTGCGTGTCGACGGCAGTCGAGAGGCCCGACGGATCGTGCAGACGCGAAATGCTCCGTTCGATTATTGGAGCGAGACACACGCCTCCCCGTCCCCTGATGGGTCGCAAGTGATCTGGTCGAGCAATTGGGGGGTACCGGGCGGACCGGTCTACGAATTCGTCGCCCATCTCGATTGGCCGCCGCAGCCGGATCTGAATCAAAAGGAGATTGCCACCAATGGCCTTCGTTAGCCGAATTTCCTTTGCAGCACTTGTCGGATGCCTGGCCTTGAGCAGCGCAACCGCGGCCGAAGCGCCGGCCGCCTACAAGCTCTCCCCCGGCGACACGGTGGAGATAGGAATTGCCTCCATAGCGGAACGAACGCAACGCGCGGTTGTCCAGATGGATGGCTCGATCGCGCTGCCCGAGTTCGGGATGATCCCGGTTGGCGGGTTGACGCCGGCCGAATTGCAGACGCGCATGGAAGCGGTGCTGCCAACCAAGATCGTCCACCAGCGTCTGCCTGATGGACGGGAGCAAATGATCGTCATCAAGCCGAGCGACGTCACGGCCGTGATCGCGGAGTACCGGCCGATCTACGTGACTGGCGATGTGCTGACGCCAGGGCAGCAGGCTTACCGGCCACTCATGACAGTCCGGCAGGCGATTGCGGTCGCCGGCGGTTTCAGCCTTCTGCGGTCGCGGGCAAGCCAAAGCGGACCTGATCCCGTTGATCTGCGACGCGACTACGAGTCGATCTGGGGGGATTACATCAGGGACTACTTTCATGGCGCCCGCATCCGCGCCGAACTTCAGAACCAGGCAGAATTTGACATGCAGCCGCCGCAGGGCTCGCCCCTGTCGAATGTATTGATATCGGCGGTCGCGCAGGCGGAAGCGGAGGGCCTCAGAATTTCGCTGAACAATTTTCAACAGGAGCAAAGCTATCTCGACAAGACCGCCAAGGATGCCGAGGCTGAGGTCGAGGTTCTGCTCAAGCGCGAGCAGACGGAAGCGGCAGCGGTGAAACAGGATGAGGACGATCTGGCGCGGGTCACCAAATCGTTCGAATCGGGCAACCTGACCAACAGCAGGCTCGCCGATGTCAGACGTGCGGTGCTGATGTCGTCGAGCCGGGCGCTCGAGACCTCGGTCGAACTCATGAGAACGCGGCGCCAGCAGGAAGACTTCGTCAGGCAGCAGGAACGCAATGAAAATCAACGAAGGATCGGCCTTCTGAACGAGTTGAGGGACACCGACCTTCGCCTCGCCGAAACCACTGCAAGGCTCCACGCAGCCAGCCAGAAGCTTCAGCCATCAGGGGCGTCCGCTCTTCCACTGCCGGTCGCCGGCGAAACCTTCCAGGCGCGGATCACAATAACCGGTGGAGCCGGCGACGCGTCGAGAAGTCGACCGGTCGACCAGGACACTGAGGTCGCGCCTGGAGACACCATCGAGGTGAGGTTCAGCAGCGACCTGCAGAGCGCGGCGATCCAGTAGTTGCGCGACGTGAACCGACCCAGGAACGACGGTGGCTGATGCCTCGCCTCACGGCATGAAGACCCGGGCGACCTGAGAAATCGGGCATGGGCAAATCAAGAAAGCGGGGTTGTCGTGATTGGTGAAATAGATGTCGCCAGCGCCTACATCACCGGCCGCATCGGCTTCATGGGGCTGAAGTTGGTTGTCGCGCCCGGCGTGCTCGTCCCTCGCCCGGAGACGGAATTGCTCGGCAGCACCGCCCTCAATGTGCTTCGTGAACTTAATCGGCCGGTCCCGCGTGTCGTGGACATGTGCTGCGGAGCGGGCAATCTCGCCTGCGCCATTGGATACAAGGTCCCCACCGCACGCGTCTGGGCGAGCGATCTCACTGACAGCTGTGTCGAAACCACCTGCCGGAATGTCGCCCATCTTGGCCTGGCCGGACGCATTTCGGTGCTGCAGGGCGACCTGTTCAATTCCTTCTCGGGTCTGGAGCTCGAAGGCACGATCGATCTGGTCGTTTGCAACCCGCCTTACATCTCCGAGAAGCGGCTCGAAAACGACCGCGCGCATCTGATGGAACTTGAACCACGTGAGGCATTCGCTGCCGGGCCTTACGGCCTGAGCATTCACATGCGGGTGATCAAGGAGGCGCGGCGCTATCTGCGGCGAGGTGGCATGCTGCTTTTCGAGGTCGGGCTTGGCCAGGACCGGCAGGTCATGAGTTTGGTTGAGCGTTCCAAAGCCTACGAGAGCATTCGCGCGGTTGCAAACAAAGCCGGTGAAGCCAGGGTGGTTTGTGCACGGGCCAAAGCGCCAGCGTGAGCCGCGCCATGGGTTTGCGCGCTCGGTTGGGAGGACGCCCTTAAAGCGTAGCTCAGCGATCAGTTTTCCTTGCTGAGCACGTAACGTGCAATTCCCTGGATGGAATCGAAATTCTCAGGCAGAAGTTCACTGTCCTCGACAGTGATGCCGAATGTCTCCTCGACGAAGCCGATAACTTCAAGCACTCCGGTCGAGTCTATGATGCCCTGGTCGAGCAACGACGTTTCAACCTCCAGGGCACGCGGATCGGCCACGTAGAAATTTGACGCCAGAAAGGCGCGTATCTGATCGCTGTAGGTGTCAATTCTGTTGTTCGTGCTCAGCATTGAATTGGCCTCCGATCCAAATGATTTCCAGGTATCGCTTTATGAAAGCGCTATTTTCTTGAGCTTGCCCGTGTCCGTCATCGGTAGACTAGACACAATTTGGATGGACTTCGGAATCATGAAGTTTTCCAGCCGCTTCTGACATTCAATCCGCAGCTGCTTTTCGCCCATGATCGTTCCTTGCTCCATGACGACAAACGCTTTCACTGCTTGCCCCAGCAGGTCGTCGGGAACTCCTACGACCGCGGCTTCCCGTACTCCCGGGATTTCCATCAGCACGTTTTCGACTTCCCTGGGCGCCACCTTTTCTCCCCGCGATTTTATGATCTCATCGCTGCGGCCGACAAAATAGAGGTAGCCTTCTTCGTCCATTCGGCAGTAGTCGCCGGTGTACAGAACCTGCTCGCCGGGCAAAGGGCCAGGCTTGAGCTTCCTCGCGGTAGCCTCCGGCTTACCCCAGTAGCCCTTCATGACCGTTGCCCCGCGAATGATCAGCTGGCCGACGACATTGGGACCGACCCTTCGGTCATCCTCATCGACAATCCACATTTCGGTGTTCGGGATGGCGATCCCCACGCTCAACGGTTTTCGAGCAAGATCTTCCGGCGGAAGATAGGTGCAGCGTTTGCATTCGGTCAGGCCGTACATCGAATAGATGCGAGCATCGGCAAACAGTTCCTGGAGCAGGCGAATGTGCTTGAGCGGCAGTGCCGCGGCAGTGTTCGTGACATACCTTACGCTTGCAAAATCATCTGCCTTCAGCGTCTTGAGATCCGACAGCGCGGCAAAGATGGTTGGCACGCCGGGAAAGCCTGTAACTCTCTCCCTTTCGATGATCGCAAGTATCTGTGCGGGGAAGGCAAACGAGCGCTCGAGGACCAAGCGCGCCCCGGTACGGAATGCCATTATCATCTGATAGAGGCCGTAGTCGAAGGCCAGGGGCAAGACATTGAGGATCACATCGTCTTCGCCAAGTTCGAGGTACGAGGCAATCGACGTGCAGGCTGCCATCATGTTCCTGTGCGTCAGCATCACGCCTTTGGGTTCGCCGGTCGAGCCCGACGTGTAGATGATGGCTGCGAGATCGATATCGATGCGGCGGCGGGCCGGCGCTTTGCCGTGGCCGGCAGCCGCCTCATCCCATCGTACGGCATGCGGCAATCCCCGGAGCTCGGCGTCGTCCACCGGACCGGAGACGATGAGCCGCCGCAGCGACGGACAGTTACGCGCCGGTTCAGTAAAGATTGCCTGCAAATGTTTGTCGGTGATCAATGCTGCCGGCAGGCAATCGTTGAGCAAATACCCCAGCTTGTCGCTCTTGGTGAGCGGATTGACGATGCACACAACGGCGCTCGCCTTGAGAACCGCCCAGAAGCTGACCACGGTCTCGACGGTGTTGTCGGCGAAGATCATGACGCGGTCACCGGGGGCGACCCCGGACGTGACGAGATGATGGGCGACCGCGTTGGAACGTGTCTCAAGCTCATCATAGGCGAGCCGGTGCCCGCCGCACACCAGCGCCACCTTGTCGCCGAGCCGGCCGGCCGAATGGCTGAGGTAGTCGTGCAGCAGAGGGACGGCGCCATGCATCATACCAGCACCTCTTCCCTGTGCAGGCGATCGACATCTATCCTGAGGTCGACCGCACGCCCGCTTGATGGACGGCTTGCGACAAACTGCTGATGGAGGAGCTGCGTCGACAGCACGCCGACCAACGCCATGTTGTCCGAGTTGGACAGATCGCCATCGCCGGTCTTGGCAGCGCATTTGTCCAGCAGGCGCGCGACCGAGTTCGGATCAAAGACATTCGCCGCGCGCAGGGCAGTCTCCGAGAGTGCTTCGCGGACATAGGCGGGTGCGCTATCGCCCATGAAGCAAAGTGCGTTGGGCGCCCGGTAGGGCTGCTTCTTGCGGGCCACGACTTCCGCGGGGACGATAGATTTCGCCACACGCTTCAGCACGTGTTTCTCATCCAGAATGCGCAGCTTGTAGTCGGCCGGTAGCGAATTCGCCAAGGCCACGAGCCTGTCGTCCAGGAACGGGAAGCGCCCCTCGACGGAGTGGGCCATCAGCATCCTGTCACCCTGCGAGGAGAGCAGGTAGCCCGACATCAGCGTCCTGATCTCAAGATACTGGTCCTGCGCGAGAGGACCCCATCGTGGAAACTCTTCGGGCAGACGGCAGAGCAGGTCCGCCACTGCGTCGTGGCGCGCCGCTTCGGCGTGCATGTCGGCCGAGAACAGCCGTTTGATGGCGCTGGTGGTGCGCCAGCGGGTATCATGCGCGAAGCCGGGCGCACCATATGCATGGAGACCGTGTCCGAAGAACTGGCGCGCCATCGCCTGCTGCTTGACCGGCGAGCGGCTCAGATAAGGATACAGGCGTTCCAGCAGTCGCGCGCGTCGGGCGGATGCGGGCTGCCGCCCCCAGAAGCGGCGGACCTTGCCTTCCCGGAACAGGTCGTAGCCGGCGAACATCTCGTCGGCCCCCTCGCCGGTCAGCACGACCTTGATGCCATGTTCGCGCACCAGCCTAGAGAGAAGGAACAACGGCGCCGGCGCGGTCCTGAGAATCGGACGCTCGGCGTGACGGATCACATCCGGGAAGATGTCGGCGATGTCACCGCGCGAAACCATCACCTCGTGGTGCTCGCCGCCGCTCGCACCGGCAACCAGCCGCTGGTAACGGGTTTCATCATACTCGGCGTCAGCAAAACGCAACGAGAAAGTCTGGAGCGGCGCGGCGGCGAAGCGCCTCCCGAGCATGGCGACAAGTGAGCTGTCGAGCCCGCCGGAAAGGTAGCAGCCGACTGGCACATCCGCCTTCACCATCCTAAGCGCCGTCGCGGCCTGCAAGGCGCCGCGCACTTCGTCCACCGCATCCTCCAGCGAGCCCCTGAAGGTGCCATGGGCCAGGTCCTCGATCTCGGGATAGCAAGGTTTCCAGAAAGCGTGCTCACGAACGCTGCCATTGTCATAGATGCGGACATGGCCGGGGGTAAGTTCCTGTATCCCCTGAAATACGCCTTGCGGCGGTACGACCGTCCACAGCGTGAAAGTCTGGTCGACCCCCGCCGGATCGAAGGCCCGCGGTATCGCCGGGTCGGCTGCGAAGATGGCCTTAACTTCGCTGGCGAAATGCAGGCGGCCAGCGTGTTCGCACAAATGCAGCGGGCAGATGCCGAACCGATCGCGCGACAGGACGAGGCGGCCTGTCAGCGAGTCCCAAATGGCGAGTGCCCATTGCCCGTTCAGCCGCTCGAACGCGCCCACACCCCAGGCGCGGTAGGCATGCACGACGACCTCCGTATCGCTGCGGGTGCGGAAACGATGTCCCAGGGCTATGAGTTGGTCACGCAGCTCGACGTAATTGAAGATCTCGCCGTTGAAGACGATCCAGGTGGTATTGCCTGTGTCGGCGAGAGGCTGCTGTCCGGTCGAGAGATCGATGACCGACAGGCGGGTATGCGCCAGCCCCGCTCGCCTGTCGCGGTAAAGGCCGCTTTCGTCCGGACCTCGATGGGAGAGCGCGGCTGCCATTCGTAGAAGCGCGGCTCGTGAAGGAGGCTCCGCAGCCGCGTTCAGCGCCACAATTCCGGCGATGCCGCACATGGGTCAATCCCTGTCCATCGCAGCGGGCAGCTGTGGCCGTGCGTGAAGATAGCGTGCAGCGCGGCGTTTGCTGACGATATCCTTATAGACCTTCTCGACTTGCGCGGCAGTGAGGCCGGCGGCGGCGGCAACCACGCCGGCCGAAATTCCGTGATTCATGCCGTAGAGGCACAAATCCATCAGCTGATAGGGCAAGGCGAAGTAGAACTCCTCCTGGGTTTGCGCCATGGAAAACGTGTCCGTGGTCGGCGGCCTTGTTCGCACCTCCTTGTCAATGCCGAGATATTCCGCCAGCTGGTAAACCTGGGTCTTGTAGAGATGGACGATAGGCATCACATCGGCGACGCCGTCGCCCTGTTTGACGAAGAAGCCCTGGTCATATTCGAGCCGGTTTGGCGTGCCTGCCACTGCATAGTTGAGGCGGTCCGCATGATAATACTCGGTCATCTTGCGAACCCGCTGCTTGTAGTTGGTGGCAGCGACGATCTGCAGGTAAGCCGCCGGCGACAGACGCACGGTGTCGATCTTTCCGTGCGGATCCTCGACCGTAAGGCGCGTGATATTGAGGCCGCTGCTCTGCAGCACCGATGTCATGACCAGCTTGCATCTCCAGCCTTCGCCATATCCAGGGACGGCAGTTCGGATGGCCTCGATCTGTCGGGCGTAGGCGCCGATGCCTTCAAGCGCCGGCTCGATATCTTCAAGGATTGTGTCGATGCCAAGCTGCCCGGCGACGCTGCGGCCAAGCCTCAACGAGTCGCCTGACGAATGGCGCTCCGGCATGAACAGGCCGAGCACCTTGTCCTTCCCGAACGCCCGTGCGCACAGCGTTGCGACGACCGAACTGTCGATGCCTCCGGAGAGCCCGACGACCACTCCGCGACGCCGTTGTGTGCCGAGAACCTGTTCGCGCAAAGTCTCGACGATGCGATCGATCTCCAGCCGGGCATCGAGCGCCAGCACATCGCTGCTGAATTCCCCGATCAGGTCGATGACACTGCCTCCTGTTGGCGTGACTCGACTGAAGAGTAGGTCTCGGTCACAGCGTTTTCGATGAGCGGGCGATTGATGGTCAGATGGGGCTCCACGACCATGTCGATGTGAGTGCCGGCGATCGGAATGACGTCCAGATGGACGAATGCCCGGTCCCACCCGAGTGCAAGCGGCATTCCGGGCCGCGCGCAACGGAACAAGGTGCCGGTGATCGGCAGTATCGGCCTGGGTTCTGCCAGCCATTGAAAGAAGGCGCGCGCCCGCAGAACCTCCTGCAGTTCCAGTTTGGTTCTGAAGCTCGTCGGGTTGAACTGACCCTCGGCATAGCGGTCGAGGAAGCTGGCAAGCCGGGATTCGCAGTGCATTTTGACCGCGACCTTGGCAAGCGCGCGGCACGCCACCCGACTAGCCGATATACGATTGGTTCGGATCCGGTGAAATGTCCGGGTAATGGTCTCCCAACGCTTGCTGCGCTCGCCAACCAGACTGGTATCCAGAATGCCCGTGAACGCTACCGCTCGCCCTTGATCAAGCAGACGCGCGGCAACCTCAAAAGCGACCGCTCCTCCGAGCGAGTGGCCAAGCAGGCGAACACAGCCGGTAGGCTGCACGCGGTTGATATGATCGATTGCAGCTTCGACCATTGCGGCGACGGTGTTCTGACCTTGCAGGATCATGCCCAGGGCCGGATATCTGATGGGAGACACCCTGGCGACCTTGCTTATTGCCGATGCGAACGAAGCAAGGCTCGGACCATAGCCGACCGACCCGGGGAAAAGGAAAAGCAGCGGAGGCTCGTGTTTCCAGGCGGGCGCGTGCTCTCCGCCTCGTTGAGCGGAAATGACCGCTGCAACCATCTCATCGAAGCTCATTCCAACCGTGAAGGCTTCCAATCCGAGCTCCTGCCCGATCGCGCTTTCGATTTCCATCACGCAATGGAGCAGCTTAAGCGAATCTCCCCCCGCTTCATCCCAGCACCCCAGGGCGACCCGCGTCTTAAGGACCTTGGTCCAGGCACGCCGTACTATCTGATGAGCAGGAACTTCATTTCCCGCATGGGCGATTTGCGGTGGGGGCGTTGTTTCCCGAACCGAAAGGTCGATTGCAGCCAGCATTGCCATATCGATCTTTCCGCTGGCCAGTCGCGGTATCTCGGCGCTCGCATGGAGCCGCAGCGGGCAAAGCGCCGGCGGCAATTTTGTCCTGGCAAGTTGGCGCAGCTCGTCGCAAAAACTGGCTCCCGCCCCGCCGTGCGGGACGGCGAACGCAACCAGTTCATTCGCCGGGGTGACGATAACCACGGCATCCTTCACCGACGGCGCGCCACGCAGAACCCGTTCGAGTTCGGCCGGCTCAACGCGCCGCCCATTGACCTTTATCTGGCGCCCTTTGCGACCGATGATCCGCAACAGGCCATCACTCCCAATTTGCACAAGATCGCCCGTCGCAAAGATACGAAGCGTCTGGTCGTCGGGATCTATTTCAAACGGAACGACTGCCCCATTTTCCCAATATCCGAGTGCGACATACGGGCTTCTGATCAACAGTTCTCCGATCTTGCCGGGCTGAACCGGGTAACCCTCTTCATCGACAATCGCGAAGCTGATACCCGGAAGCAGCCAACCGACGGGAGCTGAGGAATCGAATTCCGGCCAATCGTGCGGCAAGAACCACTGCGATCCAGTCGTTTCCGTCGATGAATAGCCGATCTGCACCAGGCAAGTTGGCGGGACAGCCTTGCGCACCAGGCGGATGTCGGCCGAGGACACCTTCTCGCCTCCAATTCGGGCAACCCTGAGTGAACCAAAGGCGTCCGCGGGCTCATCCGCCAGGAGAGCGCGAAGCAATGCCGGCACCAGATAGGTGATCGTCACGCCTTCCGATTGCATGCGGCCGCGAACCGCGCGCAGGCCGACGGCTTCGACCTCCACAAGCTGCAACGTAGCACCCGTAAGAAGAGCGGCAAGTATTTCCCGACAACCGGCGATGGTTGCCGGGCCGGTCAGGGGCAAGAAAACATCCTGCGCATTGATGTGGCACGCGTCGACATATTGCTGCACCCGGCACAGCAAGCTCCGCTGGCTGTTGACAATTCCCTTGGGGCGGCCCGTGCTGCCGGAGGTATAAAGCACGATTGCCGGTGCATCGACAGAAACGGTACGGTGTCCAGCTGGACGAAGCGTTGCCTGCAACGATTGCGCTATATCGATCCGGGCAACGTGCTGAGGCAGATCAAGGCCGTGGAGGCCTTTGTCGCCAATTATGGCGGAGAGCCTCGCGTCGGCGACGATTTCGTTGATGCGCGAGTCCGGATCTCGCACGTTAAGCGGCACCGACGGTCGACCGGATGCCATGCTGGCCAGCATGGCAACGGTGTACCAGACCGAGTTGGCCTGAAGTATTCCAACCGCATTTCCGTCGGGAACGACGGCTTCAATCCGGCTGGCCAAGGCCTCGACCGCCCGAAAAAGCTCGGAATAGGTCAGTCGGTTGGTGCCGTCGCTGGCGGCTAATTTCTCGGAATAACGCCCGGCGATTTCCCTCAGGTGATCAAAGACCGGAATATCGACGAAGCCAGTTCCCATCCGTTGATGCAGACGTAGAACGAGCCCGCCCTCGTCAAGAGCATGATCGGGAACTTTTGACCATCGACAAGAGACCACCGCTTGGTAGTCAGCCTGCACCGTTTGAATCGCCCTCGAAGATTCTAAATGCGCCAGAGACATAAGGGCCCCACGCTAGGATTGTTGCCGCTTATCGCCCCGCGGCATGATCTTTTCATCAATCATTCGGATGATGCGCGAGGCAGTCTTGATCGCTTAAATCGTTCGAAGTTGAGCATGCCAGCCTGCGCTCGCTCGGCTGTGCTACCTTACCGAAGTGTCGGGCTGTGCGCTGCGGTCCGCTCCGCCAGTGCCTGAAACGAAGCAGTATGCGAATACTTCCCCTCCAAGCTCATCCGTGACACGAACCCAGTTGTTTTCCCATGTCCGCAGGGTAACCTGGCGTCCTGTTGATATGGTCGCCGCCGTGAACGGGCTGGACGCATTGACATTACTCGCCGCAACCACGTCGTCCCCTTCCATTTGCTCTACCAGGTATGTTTGCATCACTGCTCCTGACTGCAGGGCATGGCCGGTTCAATTGCGTGTAGCTGGAGGCATGACCTTCCAACCGCAGGGAACGGATTTCGTTCCATGCAACAGGCAACCCTGCCGCCGGCAGTCAGCGTTCAGTCGCCCCGCCGCCCCTGGCAGGACCATGGCCTAGCCGCTGAATGACTTGGTCAGGACTGAGCTATGCTTTGGCGGAGGTGGAGCCTCGCGCTGCGCCGCATACTTCTGGAACAGTGCAATCTTGTCGGGATAAGTAATCCGGATTTCGCTGTGACATCCCTCGCAGCGATATTTGGATGCAACCTGAAACCAGCGCCCGGGTTTCAGCAAAGCCAATCCGCAACGCGGGCATTTGAAAGTCATTTCAAGAGGGCATAGATTCTGACACAGCGGCATTTCGCAACTTCCATAAGAGATATCTAATGTTAGGCAACGGCAGCCGGCTGGAATCGTTCCTAGACGCCGTTCTTTTCGTCAGGCCGATGACCAACCCGGACGCCGGGAGACCATTTGCCCGCGATGCCAGCTTGACTGACGCAGGCCTGAACTCAGGCGCATCCCGCTTTCATGGTGACGTCGCGCCTGAGCGCCGATCGAACGGTCGTCAGAAGGTTTTGTGGGAACTTGTTCACCGGACCTCGGCACCGAGCGTGATCGCTTGGGGCGACGACGGGCCGCACGGTCGACGACACGACCTCTAATCCGGACGCCGAAACAGCGCCGCGCGCCAGCACAAGAAGGACGAAAGCAGCGCAACCAGGCGGCACTCCTTGAGCATCTCGCCTATACCGGTGCGCTCGACAGCCGCGATCCCGACCGAATTGATATGGATATGGAGGCGCTATTGAAGAGAACCGACGCATCCCTTGGGGAATGCGTCGGTTCCAGAAGCTTACGCGTGGCGGATTTCCGTTCCCAGCACCTTCAAACATTCGCGGATGAACGCAGCAAGCGCCGTCCAGCCTTTGGCAGAAACCATTGTCCCGTCCACATAGGCCTCGGTCGGCGACAGGTCGATATAGGTGCCACCCGCCAGTGTCACTTCAGGCTCGCAGGCGCCGAGGGCTGCGACCTTCTTGCCACGCACCACGCCGTCGACAGCGATCAGGATCTGCACACCGTGGCAGATGGTGAAGATCGGCTTCTTGGCCTCGTGGAAATGGCGCACGATCGCCTGCACGCGCTTGTCGGTGCGGATGTATTCCGGGCCGCGGCCGCCCGCGCAGTAGACGGCATGATATTGATCGAGCTGCCTCTCAGCTTCCGAGAAAGTCTTGTTGATCAGCGCATAGTGGCCGAGCTTTTCGGTGTAGGTCTGGTCGCCCTCGAAGTCGTGCAGCGAGGTCTTGATCAGATCTCCGGCGTTCTTGTCCGGGCATACCACGTGGATGGTGTGACCGACGGCTTCCATGGCCTGCTGATAGACAAAGATTTCGTATTCTTCGGTGAACTCACCGGTCAGCATCAGTATCTTTTTGCCTGGCATGGCTCTTCCTCTCAGTGTTTGAGCTAGGCAAGGCGCAGACCGCGCCCTGCCTTTCGGTGAAATCGGATAGGGTTAGAATGGCGAGTCAGGGAAATAGTATTCCTTGGCGTTGGCTTGGGTGATCAACGGCGCGTCGAGCTTGACGGTGCCACGGACAGGTGCCTGGCCGATCAGGTTGGCCACGGTCATGTAGATCGCGGTCTTGATCATCGACGGCGGATATGGCGTCTCGACCGGCGTCATGGCGTCGCCGTCGATCACCTTCTTGACGATGTCCTTCATGCCGTTGCCACCGAGCGCCAGCTTGATATCGGTCCGGCCCGATTGCTTGACCGCTTCGAGCACGCCAAGCAGCATGTCGTCGTCATTGGCCCAGACCGCATCGATATGCGGGTACTTGGCCAAATAGTCCTGCATCAGCTTGAAGGCCTCGTCGCTGTTCCAATGCGCGTATTGGATGTCGAGGACTTTCAGGTTCGTACCCTTGATCGTGTCCTGGAAGCCCTTGATGCGCTCGTCGTCGATGACGGTCGGAATGCCGCGCAGCACAACGACGTCGCCCTTGCCGCCGAGCTTGTCGATCATGAACTTGGCTGTGTTGGTGCCAACCGCGATATTGTCGCCGGCGAGGTAAAGATCCTGGACGGAGGCGTCAGTCAGACCGCGATCGACGACGGTGATGAACGTGCCCATGTCCTTGATAGCCTTGACCGGCTGAGTCAACTCTTCCGAGCTGTAAGGCAGGATCACCAAAGCGTCCAGCTTGCGGCTGGCCGACAGGTCCTCAAGCGCGCTGACCTGCTCCGCCGCCGACGGCGACGTCTTCACGACCACTTCGACGTTCGGGAACGCGGCATTGATTTCCTTGGCCGCCGCTTGTGCGTGATAGACGATGCCCGCCGTCCAACCGTGGTCGGCTGCCGGTATCGACACCGCGATGACCTTCTTGTCTTGCGCCATGGCCTGGCCGGCCAGCAGCAGCGCGCCAAGTGTCGCCGCCGCAATCCATTTTCTCCTGAACATTGTCTTCTCCCTTGGACCTACAAGAACGTTAATCCGCGTGGTCCGGACGCGGCGCTATTTCGAATTCGAAAACCGCTGGATGAGCATGGCGATGATGATGATGACGCCCTGAACAGCGGCGACGAGGTATTCGGAGACGAAGTCCGACAGCACCATGAGGTTGGCGATGAGCTCCAGGATGACGGCGCCGGCGACTGTTCCCCACACATGGCCCTTGCCGCCGCGCAGCGCGGTGCCGCCGATCACCACTGCGGTGATGACCTGCAGTTCCCAAAGCTGTCCGGTCGTCGGCGTTGCGGCGCCCAGGCGCGGCACGTAGCAGATCGCGGCAATGGCCACGCAGACACCCTGGACGATATAGGCGACGGTCCGTGTCCTGATCACCGAGATGCCGGAATAACGGGCGACATCCTCATTGGCGCCGACCGCCGCGCATTTGCGGCCGTATTTCATTTTGTACAGGATGAAGGATGCGACCGCGGCGACGGCGATGGATATGAGGATTGGAACCGGGATGCCGGCAACCGTGCCGAAATAGACAGGCCGGTAGGCCTCGCGCAGCGATCGGTCGATCGGTATCGTGCCGCCGTCGGTCAGATAGGTTATCAGCGCCCGGAAAATCCCCATCGTGCCCAGCGTGGCGATAAACGGTTCGATCCTGCCGACCGTGACGATGAGGCCGTTGGCAAGCCCGCACAGCAGGCCGACCAGGATCGCCACCGCCATGCCGGCGGGAATAGCCCAGCTACCGGCATGCGGCGCCACCGTGTTCATGAACATGATGGTGATGCCGGTGATGAAGGCGGCCATCGAGCCGACGGAAAGATCGAGCCCGCCGGACGAGATCACAAATGTCGCGCCGACCGCGATAATGGCGATGAAGGCGCTGCGAGTGATGACGTTGGCGAGATTGGTGGCGGACAGGAAATCGGGGTTGATGAGGTAACCCACGACCAGGAGGGCCGCCAGCGCAAGGAAGGGTCCGATGTCGGTCCAACTGACATTGAGATCCAGGGCGCGACGCCCGGGTGCGGATTCGGTCATGACAGCCATTCTGTGCCTCCCTTGGCTTTTGGCCCTGGCTTGGGGCCACTGGTCGCCAGTACCGCCACGTTGCTTTCGGTCATTTCGGCGCCGCTGACCTCGCCGGTGATGCGGCCTTCGCGCATCACCAGGATGCGGTCGCAGATGCCGATCAATTCCTGCATCTCCGAAGAGATGACGATGCAGGCCTTGCCCTTCGCCACAAGCTCCTGGATGAAGGCATAGATCTGCGCCTTGTTGGCGATGTCGATGCCACGCGTGGGCTCGTCGATAATGACCACCGAAGGATCGGTCAGCAGCACCTTCGCCAGCAGCAGCTTCTGCTGATTGCCCCCGGAAAGCTGGCCCGCTTTGGCGCCGAGGCTCTTCAGCCTGATGTCATATGCCTCCACGGCCTGTTCCAGGGCCTCCGCTTCGCGGCGCCGACCCATCGAGAGGCCGGGATGGAACACACCGAGCGCCGACAGCGTCAGGTTAGGCGCCAAGCGCTCCTGCAGCAGCAGTCCCTTGCCCTTGCGATCCTCGGTCAGGTAACCGACGCCGGCGTCGATCGCCGCGCGCGGCGATTGGAAATGGATCGACTTGCCCTCAAGTTCGACCTTGGCGGCCGCCGGGCGCAGGCCGATAATGCCCTCGAAGAGTTCGGTTCGGCCAGCGCCGACCATGCCGGCGAACCCGAGGATCTCGCCTTTGTGGACCGTGAACGACACGTCCTCCGCATAGCCGGGAACGGAGGCGTTCCTCACGCTCAGCATCGGTACATCCGAAGGCGCTGCGGTCCTTTCAGGATAGAGTGCGGCCAGTTCGCGACCGACCATCAGCCGGGCCATATCCATCTGGCTCAGCGTCTTGCCGGGATAGGTGCCGACCATCTTGCCGTCGCGCAGAACGGTCACCTTGTCGGCCACCCGTTGCACCTCGTCCAACCGGTGGCTGATATACAGCACGGCGATGCCGTGAGCCTTCAGTCGCAGGACGATCTCCAGCAGGCGCTCGACCTCGCCACCGGTCAGAACGGCGGTCGGCTCGTCGAAGATAACCAATTTATAATCGTCAAGCAGAGCGCGAGCGATCTGCACCATCTGCCGGTCTGCCAGCGAGACGTCGCGCACCAGTGCCCTCGGCGAGACCACGCAACCGATCTGCGCCAGTTTCTCGGCTGCCAGCCGGCGCATGGTGCGGTCATCCACGACCAGGCCACGCGAAAGCTCTCGCCCGAGAAACAGATTGTCGGTGACCGTGAGCCCCTCTGCGAGCAGGATCTCCTGATGGACCAAGGCGATACCGGCATCCTGTGCCTGGCTGGGCTTGGCAAATTTCACCGCATGTCCGCTCATCGACAATGTGCCGCGGCTTGGCTCGACATAGCCGGACAGCAGTCGCATCAACGTCGACTTGCCGGCACCGTTCTCGCCAATGATGGCGTGGATCTCACCGGGCAGGACGTCTAGGGTGACGTCCGACAACACCGTTACCGGGCCGTATTGCTTGGACAATTGCTGGGCGCGCAGCACCGGTTCGAGCGAACCATGCGCATTGCTGGACAACGTGCTCCCGCCCTCCCCGGCGATATTCGCGGCAATGGACATCCGTTCCGACCTCAATCGAATGCCGGGAGCAGGCGATCGCGCGAGTGCTCTATATGGATGCGCATCGCCTTTGCGGCGGCATCGGGATCGGCAGAGCCGAACGCGGCAAGGATCGCCTCGTGTTCGTCAAGTGCCTCCTCGGTCACACGTGCATGAAACATCAGGCGGAAGATGTGGAAGTGCGTGTGCTGGTGGCTCAACGTCTCGCGGATGAGTTCGTTTTGAGAAAACTCCAAGACCTTGTCGTGGAAGATCGCATCCTGCCTGGCGAAGTTCGAATAGCGTACGCGATCATCCTTGCCTTCGCGGCGTGACATCACGCCGGCGGCTTCGAGCAACACATTGAGCTTGGCCTCGTCCATCATTGCGGCGGCCTTTGCGGCGCCATGCGGTTCGAGCAGCAGACGCATCTCGTATAATTCGTCGAAACGGCGCCGGGTGATCTGGGGCGCGGCACGATAACCGATCAAATGCGTCTTGAGCACCAGACCTTCGCCTTCGAGCCGGCCAAGGGCTTCGCGGATCGGCGTGTGCGAGACGTTGAATTCCTTGACCAGGCTGTCGACTGTAATACGTGAGCCTGGCGGGATCTTCAGCGCCATCAACTGCGCGAAGATGGCTTCATAGACATCTTCGACGAGACTGTTGGCGCGCTGGATGCGACCAGCTCCAATGGTGGCGTCGCTTGGGTCGGGTAAGTTTGCGGTCTGCATATTTTGCCTCTTGACAGTGAGGACTGCTAACACGATGGTTCCGTCGATGCAATCCTATATCCTATACGATTTAAAGCGGATATGTTTTAGGGCGAGAGACACACTCTTAGACCGTCCGATCCCAGACCGCATTCAATGCCTCCGTTCCAGTCAGCCGCCGTCAAAGGACCGATCATGACCCTCTTCGCCGCCCTGCGGTTGCCGCGTGAAATCCTGTTCGGGAAGGGGCAGCGCCATGTGCTGCCGACGGTCGCCGCCCGGTTCGGCCGACGCGCGCTGGTCTGCACCGATGAGCGTTTCGCGGGCACACCGGTATTCACCGACATCATCAAATCCCTTCAGTCGGCCTCGATCGAAGTCCTCGTGCATGATCGCGTTCTGCCCGACGTGCCACGCGACACGGTCGGCATCTGTGTCAAGGATGCGAAGGGGTTCAGACCGGACATGGTGATCGGCATCGGCGGCGGCAGCTGTCTCGATTTCGCCAAATGCACCACGCTGCTTCTCAGCCATGGCGGCAAGCTCCAGGACTATTACGGGGAGTTCAAGGTGCCGGGTCCGACACTGCCGCTGATCGCCGTGCCCACCACGGCCGGCACCGGCTCCGAGGTGACGCCGGTCGCGGTGATTTCCGACCCGGACCGGACGCTCAAGGTG
>NZ_RZTT01000270.1 GCF_003996995.1 Mesorhizobium sp. M7A.T.Ca.US.000.02.2.1
CCGCCACGCCGAGCGCGCACATCACCCAGAAGGTGGCGCGCCAGCCCCAGATGTTGCCGATCGCGGTGCCGGCCGGCACGCCGATGACGTTGGAGACGGTGAGGCCAGACAGGATGACGGCGACAGCCATGCCGCGCTGGTCCTCGCGCACGAGACCCACGGCGACGACCATGGCGACGCCGAAATAGGCGCCATGCGCGACCGCCACGGCAATGCGCAACAGTAGCATCGAGGTGAAGTCGGGCGCCAGCGCGCAAGCCGCCTGGCCGATGGTGAAGGCGATGGCGAGGCCGAGCAGCAGGCTCTTGCGCGACAGCGACTTGGTGGCTAGCGCCAGCAGTGGACCGCCGATGGCGATGCCGCAGGCATAGCCGGAGACGAGATAGCCGGCCGAGGGAACCGAGACGCCGAGCCCCTCCGCCACTTGCGGCAGCACGCCGGCAATGACGAATTCGGTGGTGCCGAAAGCAAAGGCGGCGATGAACAGGGCTATGAGCGGAAGCGACATGGGGAAGCCTTAGCTGGAATGGCCTCAAACCACGGATGAGCGTCGCGGGCAATCCAGAAATTTTTGTCGCCGGTTTAGGTTTTCTTCAGTGGGGGCGCGAGGCGATGAAGCGCCAATCTCCCTCCTTGTGATGGAGATGGCCGGCAGGCCAGAGGGAGGCGCTGTCCCGCCAGCCTATCGAACTTTCTGCCGGAGCTGACGTCGGTGACAAATCAAGCAAATCAAAGGGCGGCATCGGCCGCGCTCTACGGCGCCCCCCTCTGTCCTGCCGGACATCTCCCCCACGAGGAGGGGGGAGATCGGCTGCTTCTCAGCTCGCCTTCAACCTAGATCCCGTCAGCAGACCGCGCTCTTCGAGCACCGGATAGGCCATCGAGGCCAGCAGCGAATTGATCTGCTTCAGGTCGCGGATGGTGTCGAGATGGATCGAACTGGTCTCGACGCTCTTGGCAGTGCCGTCGCGCAGGCGCACGAAATGGCTGGCGCTGGTTTCTTTTTCGCGGTCGCGAAGCCGGTCTTTTTCCAGCACCAACTGGCGGGCGGTCTCGGGATCGCGCGACACCAAAACGTTGAAGGCAAGCCGCGCATTGGCCAGCACCGAGCTATGGAAGGCGCACAGCTCGGCCCAACCCTCGTCGGTGAATTCCAGTCCGCGCTCGAACTTCTTTTTCACATGCACCAGCATGTTGCGCACGATGATGTCGCCGACCTGCTCCAGCTTGACGCAGGCGCCGATCAGCTCCTGGCAGCGCAGCGCCTCGTCCTCGGTCAGCGCGTTCCTGGTCAACTTGGCGAGGTAGAGCTTGATCGCGGCGTGCTTGCGGTCGACGCGGTCGTCGAGTGCGGCCAGCGCTTTAATCTTGTCGGCGTCGGCGCTTTCATAGAGTTCGATGATGCGCTTGAGCATGATCTCGATCGTCTCGCAGACCCGCACCACCTCGCGGGTGGCATTGGCAAGCGCCTGGCTCGGCACGTCGAGCGCGCTTTCGTTGAGCGCGGACAGCTCGACGACGTCAAGCGAGGCGGCCGGCACGGGCTTGGTGCCAAGTGCGACGATCTTCTCCGAAGCGCGGTAGACAAACCCTGCCAGCGGCAGGCCGGCGAGCAGGATCAGCACATTGAACAGGATGTGGGCATTGACGATCTGGTCCGCCGCCGTCGAACCGAGAAAGGCGAAGTGCGGCCTGAAGATCATGACCAGGATCAGCATGACAAGCGAGCCAAGCCCGCGCATCAGGAGATTGCCGATCGGCACGACGCGCACTTCGGGGCTCGACGAGCGGGTCAGCATCGGCGCGATGATCGAGGAGCCGAGGTTGACGCCAAGGATAAGAACGACGCCGAGTTCGGGCGTGATCAGGCCGCGGCCTGCCAGCGTCGCCATCAACAGCACCGCCGCGATGCTCGACTGGAACAGCCAGGTGATCAGCGCCGCCAGCAGATAGGCGGTGATGGAATCGGTCGAGAAGTAGTTGATGATGACCGGCATGAGCTGGCTGTTGCGCAGCGGCTCAGACGCCTGTCCGATCATCTCCAGCGACAGGATCAAAAGGCCGATGCCGACCAGAATGCGGCCGGTCTGGCGCCAGTCGCGCCGCTCGGTGGCCATGAACATGACCGTGCCGGTGATCAGGCACAGCGGCACCAGCAAGGTGAGGTCGAAGGTCAGCAGCTTGACCACCAGCGCAGAGCCGATCTCGGCGCCGCGCACTGCCAATTGGCCCGCGGCGCCCGAGACGATGCCAGAGCCGGCGAAGGAGCCGACCAGCAGCGTGACGGCGGTGGAGCTTTGCAGGGCGATGGCAAGGCCGGTGCCGGCCAGCACCGCCATGATCGGATTGCGCATGGTGGCGCGCAGGCGATGGCGCAGCACGTCGCCATAGGCGCGTTCGACGCCGGTCTTCACCATGCGGGTGGCAAACAGCATCAGCGCCACGGCGCCGGCCAGATGCAGAAGGACGACGGACCCGCTCATTTCGTCCCCCGCATGCAAACAGGATGCGCGTCCTGTTTGGCGTGGCGATCAGAAGGGAAAACGAGGGTACGAATCATGTTCATGGCGGTGGCTTATAATAGCTCGAATATTTTAGCCGGATAATAAAATCTTGTCGATTTCAAGGGCCGTTGCAGCGCGACGGGCGGTGTCGGAAAATGGACGGACGCGCAAATGGTTGCATTGCGGGGCGGGCGCGAAGCAACGGATAGGCCGAGTTAGCAGCGCGACAGACTCCTGACCTTTGCGATTATGTTCAGCTCTATCGGGTAAATCAAGGAATTCATTACGCAATTGTAATGCAGGCGTTCAGTTTCGGTTCATCGGTGGCCCGCTATTCCTCTGGCATCGACAACCAAGGAGACTTCTCTTGAAACGCATTGTCCTTTCCGCAGTCGCTTTCTCGATGCTGGCCGCTACGTCGCTCACCAGCCAAGCCGCACCGCTGAACGCACCGAACGCTCCGCAGTCGAACTACAGCCAGGTCGACTGGCAAAAGCCCACCAACAGGGATGTCAAGAAGCGCTTCATCCAGAAGCGCGTCATCCATAAGAAGGTCATCGTAAAGCGCAACAACTGGCGCAACGGCCACAAATATTCAGGCTGGAGACAGCACCAGCCGATCCGCGACTACGGCCGCTACGGCCTGCATCGTCCCGGCCGCGGCCAGGAATGGATCCGCGTCGGCAACGACTATGTGTTGGTCGGTGTGCTCTCCGGCGTCATTTTCGGCGCGCTTGCCGCGCACTGATCGCTCCCCAGGCGGATATTGGAAAGAGGCGGCCCGCAATGGCCGCCTCTTTTGCCTGTGGAAACCGGGTATGGCCCGCATTAAGGGTCGTCGGATTTCGCGGGTATGATTATATAATCGGGAAACGAGTTCCCCGATGCGCTTTCCACCCGCCTTCCTCGACGAGATACGCGACCGCGTGCCGATTTCATCGGTGATCGGCCAGCGCGTTGCGTGGGACAGGAAGAAAACCAACGCGCCGCGCGGCGACTATTGGGCGTGCTGCCCGTTTCATGGCGAGAAGAGCCCGTCCTTCCACTGCGAGGACAAAAAGGGCCGCTATCACTGTTTCGGCTGTTCGGTTTCGGGCGATCATTTCAAGTTCCTCACCGAACTCGATGGGATGAGCTTTCCCGAAGCGGTCGAAAAGATCGCCGACATGGCCGGTGTGCCGATGCCGGTTCGCGATGCGCAGGAGGAGCGGCGCGAAAAGGAACGCGCCAGCCTGACAGACGTCATGGAGATGGCCACCACCTTCTTCCAGGAACGGCTGCAGGGGCCGGAAGGCGCCAAGGCGCGTGCCTATCTGCGCGACCGCGGAGTGACGCCGGCGACGCAGCAATCGTTCCGGCTCGGTTTTGCGCCCGACAGCCGCAATGCTCTGAAGGAGCATCTCGCCGCCAAGGGCGTGCCCAAGGCCGACATCGAGGCTTGTGGACTGGTGCGCCACGGCGACGACATCCCGGTTTCCTATGACTGGTTCCGCGACCGCATCATGTTCCCGATTCCGGATTCCCGGGGCAAGATCATCGCGTTCGGCGGCCGTGCGCTGCAGCCGGATGCGCTGGCCAAATACATGAACTCGCCTGACACCGAGCTCTTCCACAAGGGCAATGTGCTCTATAATTTCGCCCGCGCCCGCAAGGCCTTGGCCAAGGGCGGCACGGTCATCGCCGTCGAAGGCTATATGGACGTGATCGCGCTGGCGCAGGCCGGCTTCGAGAATGTCGTGGCGCCGCTCGGCACCGCGCTTACCGAGAACCAGCTCGAACTGCTCTGGCGCATGGCGCCGGAGCCGATGCTGTGCTTCGACGGCGACAAGGCCGGGCTGAAGGCTGCGTGGCGGGCCGCCGACATGGCGCTGCCATCTGTGCAGGCCGGCCGTTCGGCGCGCTTCGCGCTGCTGCCGGAAGGCAAGGATCCCGACGATCTGGTCAAGGCCGAAGGACCGGATGCGTTTCGTAGCGTTCTGGCCGAGGCGCGGCCGCTGGTCGACCTTTTGTGGATGCGTGAGACGGGGGGCGGCGTCTTCGATACGCCGGAGCGGCGGGCCGAACTCGAGAAGACGCTGCGCGAGCTGACCAGCCGCATCCGCGACGAAAGCCTGCGCTACCACTACCAGCAGGAGATGCGCGAGCGTGTGCTGAGCTTCTTCGGCTCGCAGCGCAGTGGGCGTCAAGGTCGGCAGGACTGGAAACAGGGCCAGGGCAAGACGGCCGCGCCCGGCGGGCAGTTCGCCAAAGGCGGTGGCGGCCGCATTGCGATCACCGAAAGCCTCGGCCAGTCGGCTTTGGTCAAACGCGGCGGCGAGGGGATGTCGGTGCGCGAGGCGACGATCATCGTCGCGTTGATCAACCATCCGGCGCTGATCGACGAGAATTTCGCCCATATCGAGTTCCTCGATCTCGCCAACTCCGACCTGAGGCGGCTGCATGCGGCAATCCTCGATGCAATGGCGCATGACATGGCCAATGACCGGCAGGCGGTGATTGCGACGATCGAACGCGCCGGCTGCGCCGAGATCTGGGAGCGGGCCGTCGGGCTGATCCGGCGGATGCGGCAATGGCCGGCGCTGGAGACCGCCGCCCTTGAAGATGCCCGCGATGCTTTCAGCCAGGCGCTGCACTTGCAGCGCAGCGCGCGCACCTTACATAAGGAACTGAAACAGGCGGAAGCGGCGCTCGCCACCGATCCCACAGACGAAAACTACCGGCATCTGATCGAAATTCAGGCGCAATTCCAGGATGTGCAGGCCACGGAAGCGCTGATCGAAGGGTTTGGCGTCTCCTCGGGCAGGGCTGGGCGAGCTTAGTTGGAAGCGAGTGAATTGAGAAAGCGTCGTTGCGCGTCCAAATGGCGCGTAACGGGCTAAGTCGGGTAATTGATTCGCTTTTTTCATGCGAATCATGCGAGAGGCGCTTGACCTTCTGGCAGATTGGCGGAATCAGGACGATTCGAAACGTTAACCCGAACCCGCGTCGACGGGAAATAAGCGATGTGAGGTACTGGTCACTGGACAGGCAGCCCGCCTGCCACAGATATCAGGGTTAATCTGGACTTAATGCATGTCGCCCAAAAGGGGAAACCCGATTTGGGCAACGACATACACCAAACGAAACGAGTTGATGCAGTTACTGGCCCGGTGAAGCGCGTTTCATAAGCGAGCGCATCCGATTTGACTGGTCCGACAGCTTACGCGGCTTTGAAGTTCGGCCGCTAGGAGAAGATAAAGACTATGGCGACAAAGGAAAAGGAAGAGGTCGAAACCGAACGCGAAGGCGCCACCGATGGCCCTCTGCTCGACCTTTCCGATGATGCTGTCAAGAAGATGATCAAGGCCGCCAAGAAGCGCGGCTATGTCACCATGGACGAGCTGAATTCGGTGCTGCCCTCAGAGGAAGTGACCTCCGAGCAGATCGAGGACACGATGGCGATGCTGTCCGACATGGGCATCAACGTGGTCGAGGACGACGAGCAGGGCGAGGAGCCCGAGGCCGCCGACACCGCGGCCGATGCCGAGGAAGACGCCAACGAGTTGGCTGAGCAGACCGGCACCGCGGTTGCCGCCACCACCACCAAGAAAGAACCGACCGATCGCACCGACGATCCGGTGCGCATGTATCTGCGCGAGATGGGCTCGGTCGAGCTGTTGTCGCGCGAGGGCGAAATTGCCATCGCCAAGCGCATCGAGGCCGGCCGCGAGACGATGATCGCGGGTCTGTGCGAAAGCCCGCTGACCTTCCAGGCCATCATCATCTGGCGCGACGAACTCAACGAATCCAAGATCCTGCTGCGCGAGATCATCGATCTCGAAGCCACCTATGCCGGCCCCGAGGCCAAACAGGCGCCGGTGGTCGAGCGCGTCGAGGAAGCCAAGGTCGAGGACAAGCCGCGCCGTTCGCGCGACGACGAAGACGACATCACGAATGTCGGCGCCGATACGCGTGGGCTGACGGATGACGACGACGAAGACGAGGACGAAGCGAGCCTGTCGCTGGCCGCGATGGAAGCGGAACTCCGCCCGCAGGTGATGGAGACGCTCGACGTTATCGCCGACACCTACAAAAAGCTGCGCAAGCTGCAGGACCAGCAGGTCGAGAACCGTCTGGCCGCCGCCGGCACGCTGTCGCCCAGCCAGGACCGCCGGCTGAAGGAGCTCAAGGACCAGCTGATCAAGGCGGTGAAGTCGCTGTCGCTCAACACGGCGCGCATCGAGGCGCTGGTCGAGCAACTCTACGACATCAACAAGCGCCTGGTGCAGAACGAAGGCAAGCTGCTCAGGCTGGCCGAAAGCTACGGCGTGCGCCGCGAAGAGTTCCTGAAGGAATATCAGGGTTCCGAGCTCGACCCGAACTGGACGCGCTCGATCGGCAATCTGACCTCGCGCGGCTGGAAGGAATTCACCAAGAACGAGAAGGATGCGATCAAGGACCTGCGCGCCGAGATCCAGAACCTCGCCACCGAAACGGCGATCTCGATCCTGGAATTCCGCAAGATCGTCAATCAGGTGCAGAAAGGCGAGCGCGAAGCGGCGATCGCCAAGAAGGAAATGGTCGAAGCCAATCTGCGCCTCGTCATCTCCATCGCCAAGAAATACACCAATCGCGGCCTGCAGTTCCTCGACCTGATCCAGGAAGGCAATATCGGCCTGATGAAGGCGGTCGACAAATTCGAATACCGCCGCGGCTACAAGTTCTCGACCTACGCTACGTGGTGGATCCGGCAGGCGATCACGCGTTCGATCGCCGATCAGGCGCGCACCATCCGTATTCCGGTGCACATGATCGAGACGATCAACAAGATCGTGCGCACCTCGCGCCAGATGCTGCACGAGATCGGCCGTGAACCGACGCCGGAAGAACTGGCCGAAAAGCTTGCCATGCCGCTCGAAAAGGTGCGCAAGGTCTTGAAGATCGCCAAAGAGCCGATCTCGCTCGAAACGCCAGTCGGCGACGAGGAGGATTCGCATCTGGGCGATTTCATCGAGGACAAGATGGCGATCCTGCCGATCGACGCGGCGATCCAGGCCAATCTGCGCGAGACCACCACGCGCGTGCTGGCCTCGCTGACGCCGCGCGAGGAGCGCGTGCTCAGAATGCGCTTCGGTATCGGCATGAACACCGACCACACGCTGGAAGAAGTCGGCCAGCAGTTCTCGGTCACCCGCGAGCGTATCCGCCAGATCGAAGCCAAGGCGCTGCGCAAGCTCAAGCACCCGAGCAGGTCGCGCAAGCTGCGCAGCTTCCTGGATAGCTGAGACTTACCGATGCAAAGAGTTCAAGGGCGCCGATGGCGCCCTTTTTTGTTGTGGGGCGCACTCTTGCGGGCGAGGCCCTTCGGGAGGATAATTTCGTTGTCGGATGCATTTTCTGGGCGACAACCCGGATGCCCGCCCCGGCGAAGCCGCCGTGCTCCGTGGCCCCGGAGGGAGGTGTGCCATGACAAGCTACATCGTGCTGATGAACTGGACGGAGCAAGGTGCCAGGAACGTACGCGAGTCACCGAAGCGGCTCGACGCCGCCAGAAGGCAACTGGGAGACATGGGCGGATCGTTCAAGGCGTTCTACCTGACCATGGGAGAATACGATATGGTGGCTGTAGTCGAAGCGCCCGACGACGCGGTGCTGGCGCGCTTCTCGCTGATGCTGGCGGCTGCGGGCAATGTCAGGACGCGGACGCTGAAGGCCTTTCCCGAATTAGCCTACCGCGAGATCATCACCTCGCTCGGATAAAGGAATCGGCAGGGTTTCTCGAAGTCGCTGGTTGGTGCCGGCCTGGTGGCGCTTTGCCGCAAGACGGGGCGCTTCGCCGTGATAGAATGCGGCCGGGGAGATCGCGATGAAGAAGGTTTCGATATTGGTCGCCAGCTTTGCCGCTTTGTCCTCGCTGCCGTTTTCCGCCGGCGCCAGTGCGCAAAAACCGGTCGGCATGGCCAATCCGGCATCCGTCCATTGTGGCGAGAGCGGCGGGCGCTCGATGATCAGGAAGGACAAGGCCGGCAACGAATATGGGTTTTGCCGCTTGCCCAACGGGCGCCTTTGCGAGG
>NZ_RZTT01000271.1 GCF_003996995.1 Mesorhizobium sp. M7A.T.Ca.US.000.02.2.1
ACCGTCGTGTTGGCGTCATCGACGAAAGCGATGCCGATCGAGGCCGCCAGCTTGCGCGACGTGGCCGTCGATCCTAGTTCGGCATCGCGAACCGCGGCAAGTACCGCGTCGGCCAGCCTCCCGGCCTGCGCCGTATCGCAATTGGGCATCAGAAGCGCGAACTCGTCACCGCCCAGGCGCGCGGCATGCGCCGTCGGGGGAAGGCAGCCCAGAATGCCTAGGGCAACGCTTTTCAGTGCCAGGTCGCCGGCCGCGTGGCCGGCAAAATCGTTGAGCGCCTTGAAGTAGTCGAGATCGACGTAGAACACGGAAAGCGGCAGCAACTGCGGGGCCGCGATGTGATCGGCCAGCAGCCGGTCGAACGCGGCGCGGTTCAAGAGACCGGTGAGCGCGTCATGGCGGGCCGCATAGGCAAGCTCCTGCTCGCGCTGCTTGTCTTCGGTGATGTCGCGCACCGTGCCCAGGATCTGCCCCGCCAGCCGGCGGTCCGGGATTTGCGGGTCGGCGATGAAACGCAGCAGGGATTCTATGTGCCGGACCTCTCCGTCGCGCCGGACGATGCGGTATTGCACGGCGGTGACCTTGTCCGTTTCGAGCGGCACCAGATGCGCGCGCGACGCGGCCTCCTTATCGTCCGGATGCAGATAGCCGAACCAGTGGTCGCGCTCGACTTCGGCGGTGTCGGAGACAAGCCCGAAAATCTCCCTGGTGCGTTCGTCCCAATAGCTTTTGCCGGTGGCGAGGTCGTGGTGCCAGATGCCGGTACCGCTGGCGGCGAGCGCCAGGCGGAAGCGCACATTGACCTGCTCGAGTTCGGCTTCGGCCGCCTTCTGCCTGGAGATGTCGGTCTGCACACCCATCAGCCTGAGCGGCTTTCCCATCGCGTCGCGCTCGACGGCGCCACCGCGATCGAGCACCCACACCCAGTGTCCCTGCTTGTGCTTCAGCCGCAATTCGGTCTCGATGGCGTCGGTCAGGCCGGCAATGTGGCGGTCGCCGCTGGCCAGCGCCCGCTCGCGGTCGTCGGGATGGGTCAGTTGCAGCCACAGGTCGCTGGTGTTGGCAAGTTCGCTCTCATCGTAGCCCAGCATCCGCGCCCAGGTCGCGGAATAGAAGCAGTCGCCGGTTACAAGATCCCAGTCCCAGACACCAAGATGGGCGCGCTCCAGGGCCTTGGCCCAGAACGTTCCATTGCGACTTTTCTTGCCCTGACGCGCCATCGTCTGCTTCGCCTGCTCCACCGCAGGGCAATCTGCGGCAAAACCAGAGAAGAAACAGTTACCACGGCGATGGCGGGCTGCTTTGTTGGCTCCTCACCTGCCGCCTCTGCTCTTCGATTGGCCGGCAAGAACCGGAGTTTCGCATCGGCCGGATGTTCCTAGTCATGGCTCCAGGTCATCGGCCAATCCGGTGATCCCGGATCATCGGCGGCGCCGATGATCACATTGCAGAGACAAGAGGATCTTCCAATGACCAGACAAGAAAACAACAAGGCCGTCGTCGTCAGATGGTTCACCGACTTCTGGGGTGAAAGCTGCGACCTGTCCGTCGTCGACGACATCGCGGCACCCGACATGCTGCTGAAATACTCGCTGCACGAGCCGCGCCGCGGCCGCGACGACATCAAGGCCTTCATGAGCGGCTTCCGCGCCGCCTTCCCGGACCTCAACTTCTGGGCCACGGCCGACCTGATTGCCGAGGGCGACTATGTCGTCGGCCAGTGGGAGGGCGGCGGCACGCATACCGGCCCGGCCTTCGGCGATTTCCTCGCCGGCTCGCTGCCGGCCGCCACCGGCCGCACGATGCGTTTCACCGGCACCACGGTGCTGAAGGTGGTCGACGGCAGGATCGTCGAGGAGATCGGCCTCGATGACGGCGTCGCCGCCCTCACCCAGCTCGGTCTGATCAAGGTCGCCTGATCGAAAGGTATGTTGAAAGAGGGCCGTCGCCAACCCAGGCGATGGCTCCCTCAAGCTTAGCCGAAGCCCGATGGCGAGGCAGCCTGCAGCCGTTGAAAACCGACAATGACGGCAGCGCGTTGCGGCGCGACGCTTTCGTAAACAGGCTCTTTGCCAACAAGCATTCTATCGGTCTAATATTTAGAGATCTATTTGCCCGCAAGTGTAACCTGATGATAATATATCGCCTGCGAAATAACCCAATTATTTTTTTGGACAACTGGCGGAATGTCCTTCGATGAGTGAGCACACAGGTCAGCGCGGCAACAATCGCCGCCCACCTGCCATCCTTGACCTCGACATCGCGACAACCAGGAGCGGCTGGCTGCTGGTTGCCTTGTGTCTGACCTATGCCGTGACCGCTGTTTGCCTGCAGCCGGACCGCTACCTGCATCTGGCGCAATCCTATGCCAAGCCGTTCGCCTTTTTCCTGCCCGCGCTTCTGGCGGCGGGCCTTGGTGTGGCGGGGCTGGCATTTGCCCGGCATGCGCCGACGAGGTTCATCCTCGGCGTACTCAGGCACCGCTGGCTTGCAGCCGCACCCGTCATCTTCTTGTTCTTTCTCGGCGTCACCGCATTTACCACCTTGAAGGTCGCCATCCCGGACATGGTGCCGTTCTACGCCGACCGCGCCCTGGCGGACCTCGATCTTCGGCTGCATGGCGCCGATCCCTGGACATGGGCGCACAGCATCGTTTCCGAACCGGTGTCGGTCGCCATTTTCGCCGGCTATGGATATGGCTGGCTTCTGCAATGGTTCGGCGCCGTGCTCTTCGTCGCCTTCTGGAACAATCCGGTCGGGCGTTTGCGCTACCTATGGGCATTCGCGCTGACCACGATGCTGTGCGGCACCGTTCTCGCGACCCTGCTGTCGTCCGCCGGCCCGATATTCCACGACCAAATCTACGGCGGCGACCGGTTTGTCGCGCTGCAGGCCGCTCTGGCGCAGAAGGGCTACGGCGCGTCGGTCCATCTGTACGCCGATTACCTGTTTACAGCCTACCAGAGTGGCCGCCCGGAACTCGGCGGCGGCATCTCCGCCATGCCAAGCATGCACGTCGCGTTCGCCACGCTCAACGCGTTCTTCCTGGCTCGATTCGGCCGCCGGTGGGCAATCGCCGGCTGGTCCTTCGCGGCCTTCATCCTGTTCGGTTCGGTTTATACCGGCTGGCACTATGCCGTGGACGGCTATCTCTCGATTCTCGTGGTGTCCCTGCTCTGGTACGTAACGGGACGCTTCATCTTGCCGCAAGCGAGCCAGGACGTTGCCGACAGAGGGTTGGCCATTCCCGACCCGGCACCACAATGATGATCATATCTGGGCAGCGTTGCCGGGAGGCATACCCATACCGGGTCGGCTTCCGGTGACTCCCACGTCCATTCGTCGGCCGATCTGGCGACAGCTCAGGCGCGTTTGCGGCCCCTATCATTTGCAAGGTGATAGGGTTGCACGAGGACCTCGGCAGGAATGTTCCATTCCTTGTTCAGTTTGAAGATCATATCCAGGGTAAGCGCCCGCTTTCTGTTCAGCACCTCGGTCGCCCGGGGCGATGACCCGATTACCTCGGCTAGAGCCTTTCGTCGCCAAGTTGAACAGTTCCATGTGCGAATGAAGGGCTTCAACGGGATCGGGTGCTTCAATCGGGTAGTGCTTGTCCTCATAGGCCTCGATCAGAGTTGCGAGAACGTCAGGAAACGGGTGGCGAGACCGGCTTCCTGCGGCTTCAATGCCGGCCATGTTCATTACCCTGGCGAAAAATCTGAAATCCGCGCCGCTGCAAGCCGCCGACGATCCGCGCTGGGCGCGAATCGTCGTGCGCGACAAATCCGCCGACGGCGCATTCTGGTATTCGGTGGCGACGACCGGTGTCTATTGCCGGCCTTCCTGCCCGTCTCGGCGCGCCAATCCGAAAAATGTGCAATTGCACGACACGCTGGATCAGGCCAGGGCCGCCGGCTTTCGCCCGTGCCGGCGCTGCGACCCGGATGGCCCGTCGCTCGAGGCCGGCAACGCGGCGATGGTCGCCGCTGCCTGCCGCAGGATCGAGCAGAGCCAGGAAGAACCGTCGCTGGCTGAGCTGGCTGATGCCGCCGGCCGCAGCGCCGGTTATTTCCATCGTATCTTCAAGGCGGCCACCGGGCTGACACCGAAGGACTATGCCGCCGCGCACCGCGCCGCCAGGGTTCGTCAGGGCCTGGAAGACGGCGCCAGCGTCACGACGGCGATCTACGATGCCGGCTTCAATTCGAGCGGACGTTTTTATGAGAAATCCACTGGCATGCTCGGCATGACGCCGACGCGCTATCGCGCCGGCGGCGCCGATGAAGAGATCCGCTTCGCCGTCGGCGAGACCTCGCTCGGCGCCATCCTGGTCGCGTCCAGTCAAAAGGGCGTCGCCTCGATCCTGCTCGGCGACGATCCTGACGCACTGGTGCGCGACCTGCAGGACCGTTTCCCCAGGGCACGGCTAATCGGCGGCGATCACGACTACGAGGCGCTGGTCGCCCGCGTCGTCGGTTTCGTCGAAGTTCCGGCGCTCGGTCTCGATTTGCCGCTCGACGTGCGCGGCACCGCCTTCCAGCAGCGTGTCTGGCAGGCTTTACAAGACATCCCCGTCGGCCGCACGGTTTCCTATGCCGACATCGCGCAGCGCATCGGCGCGCCGAAGGCAACCCGTGCCATCGCCGCCGCCTGCGCCGCCAACAACCTTGCCGTCGCCATTCCCTGCCATCGCGTGATCCGCAGGGATGGCGACCTGTCCGGCTATGCCTGGGGCGCGGAGCGCAAACGCGCGCTGCTGGAGCGTGAGGCCGGCGAATCTGACAGCGCCTACCGATCCGCGCGGAGATGACGGCCAAGCATGCGCGCGATGGCAAGATCTCATGACAGCGTCACCGATGGGACCGCCGCCGGCAAACGCGCCGAAAAGGCGAAATCCCAAGTCATGGCTGCCATCGGCGGACTTGTCGATGAGGGTAAGGCTGAGTGGAACCACACCGCAACCGGCGACATCGAGCTGCGGCTGCTGAGCGGTGAGGTGTTCGTGCTCGGAGAAGTGTCGGTCACGCGTGTGGCATGAGCATGCTTGGCTGAAGTGCGGACGGTTCAAAATCAGCACTCTATGGCGCGCCCCTCTGTCCTGCCGGACATCTCCCCCACAAGGAGGGAGATTGGCAGTTCCGGCGCCGGCTCTCGTCCTGCAACGTTGGAGATTGGCGAAGGCGGTGATGACAGCCAATCTCCCCACCCGTGGGGGAGATGTCCGGCAGGACAGAGGGGGCGCCATAGAGCACCTACCTTTGCGCCTTTCAGGCAGATTTGAATTTGAAAGCAAGCACCGGAGTGAGACACGGCCGACACCGTGGCTAGGGTTCAGCCACAAACAAAGGAGTGAAGGCAATGAACCTTATACAAACCACTATGCCGATGGCCGCCTGCAACGTCGCCGCCCTCGGCACCATCGCCTATGCCATCGGCGAATCCCCCATCGGCAAAATCCTGGCGGCGCGCAGCGATATCGGCGTCTGCGCCATCCTGATCGGCTCGGATGCCGACACACTGGAGCAGGATCTCGCCAACCGCTTCCCAGGCAAGATACTGGCCAAGGACGAGGCCGCACTGCGCGACGATCTCGCGGCAATCGCGCGCTTCATCGAAATGCCCGGCGTCGGCTTCGACCTGCCGCTCGACCTGCGCCACGGCACGCCATTCCAGCAGCGCGTGTGGGAGGCGCTCCGAGGGATCCCGTGCGGCGCCACCATCACCTACACCGCGCTCGCCCGGCATATCGGCCAGCCGAACGGCGCCCGCGCCGTGGCGACCGCCTGTGCGGCCAATGCGATTGCGCTGGGCATACCCTGCCACCGTGTTGTCCGCGCCGACGGCACGCTGTCGGGCTACCGCTGGGGCGTCGAGCGCAAGCGCGCCCTGCTCTACAAGGAGGCTACGATATGAATGCCCATGCCAAAATTGCCGCATCGGTGGTCGAAGCTGCTCAGACACGCATCGCCGGTTACGACTGGCCGGCCCTTGCTGCCGAACTCGACGGCTTCGGCTGCGCGGTGATTGAAAAGCTGCTGTCGCCCGAAGAGTGCCGACAGATCGCCGACCTCTATCCCGAGGAGAAGCATTTCCGCAGCCACATCCATATGGCCAGGCATGGCTTCGGCAAGGGCGAGTACCGCTACTTCCGCTATCCCTTGCCCGACCTCCTGGGTGGCCTGCGCAGCGCGCTCTATCCCAGGCTGGCCGAGGTCGCGAATCGGTGGAACGAGCGCATGGGGCAGGCCATGCGCTATCCCACGACGCATGCCGCGTTTCTCGAGCAGTGCCATGCCGCCGGCCAGACACGGCCGACGCCGCTGCTGCTGCAATATGTGCCTGGCGACTTCAACTGCCTGCACCAGGATCTCTATGGCGATCTCGCCTTTCCGCTGCAGGTGGCGATCCTGCTCTCCGAACCGGGCCGGGATTTCACAGGCGGCGAGTTCGCGCTGACTGAGCAGCGCCCGCGCATGCAGAGCCGAGTCGAAGTGGTGCCGCTGCGCCAGGGCGACGCCGTTGTGTTCGCCGTCCACAACCGGCCGGTGCAGGGCACCAAAGGCAACTACCGCGTCAATCTGCGCCACGGCGTCAGCCGGCTGCGCTCAGGCATGCGCCACACGGTAGGGATTATTTTCCACGATGCGAAGTGAGCAGGGAGAAGATGGAGGTTCCCCTCACCCCGCCGGTGCATAACGGCTGACCACCATGCCGCAGGCATAGGCCTTCGAGCCGAGCAGCCGCAGGTTCCTAAGACCGCCCTGATCAAAAATCCGGCGGCCCGCCCCCAGCACCGCCGGGTTGACGAACAGCTGGAACTCGTCGACCAGCCCGGCCGCGATCAGCGCTGACGCGAAACCGGCGCCGCCGAACACGGCAATGTCGCCACCCTCGCCCGTCTTCAGCGCGTTGACCTCGCGCGGCAGGTCGCCGCTGGCCACACTGGTGCGCTCCCAAGCCGGCTCCCAGGCCGATTGCTTGAGCTTGTTGCTGAGCACCACCTTGCGGGCGTCGACGATGCGCTGCGCAAAGGCGTAGAACGGATCGTGCGGAAACTTCTTCGCCGCAGTGCCCCAATGGGTGAGGTAGCCCTCCTGTGCCATTTTGCGGCTGAGCAGGATGGTATCGACGCCTGCGAAGACAGCGTTGAAGTCCTGCTTCAGCGCGTCGTCCCAGGCGCTGTCGTCGCCCCATTCCCAGAGCTGCCAGGGATGGTCCTCATTGGCGCCGACAAAGCCGTCGACCGACGTCTGCATCTGCAGGACCAGCTTTTTCACCGTCATTCTCCCCACGGCCATCGCAAAACAGTTTACATTTGCAACCATTGACGCAAGGCCAAAACGATGTCAATAGTAAAGTGATTTAAAAATGGAACCGTAGATGTCGACGCGCGAAAAATCCGGCTGCCCGATCAACCTGTCGCTCGAACTGATCGGCGACCGCTGGACGCTGCTCATCATCCGCGACATGGCCTTCGCCGGCAAAAGGCACTTTCGCGAATTCCTGCAATCCGACGAAGGCATCTCCTCGCGCACGCTGGCCGAGCGGCTGCAAACGCTTCAGGAGGAAGGCATCCTCACCAGAAGCGACGACCCGACGCATGGCTTGAGAACGGTCTACCGGCTGACCGAGGCAGGTATCGACCTCTTGCCGGTGCTGGCGACGCTCGGCGCCTGGGGCAGCAAGCACCGCAAGGCCGACGATAAGCTGGCCAGGATTGCCGACGAGTTGGCGGCAGGCGGCGAAGCAGCGCTGGAAAAGATGAAAGCGGCGCTGCGATCGGAGCATATTGTCTAGGCGGTTGCGTTCACGCCGAACCGGCACAGCTGTTGCTGCACAAATCGGCCTTCGCTTGACAACGACCCGTGCTTGTTCTTTATTTGTTCCAATTCTATCAGCAACTGTGATGTGCGGTCGGGATGGAAACGACAGCCACCATCCTGCATGCCGATCTCGACGCTTTCTACGCCTCGGTCGAGCAGTTGCTCGATCCGTCGCTGCGCGGCAAGCCGATCGCGGTGGGCGGCGGCGTCGTGCTCGCCGCTTCCTATGAGGCGCGCGCCTTCGGCGTGCGCGGCGGCATGCCAGGGCGCAAGGCGCGCGAACTCTGCCCGCATTTGATCTTCGTCGGCGGTAATTTCAGCCATTACCAGCGGCTGGGCGACGCGGCGATCAAGGTGCTCGACGATTTTACCCCGGTGGTCGAGCGCATCTCCATCGACGAGGCCTTTGCCGATGTCGCCGGCTGCACGCATCTATTCGGCTCGCCGCAAGAGATCGCGACGACCATCCGCCGCCGCGTGCGGGCCGAACTCGGCCTGCCGATCTCGATCGGCGTGGCACGCACCAAGCATCTGGCCAAGATCGCCTCGCAGGTGGCCAAACCGGATGGGCTGGTGGTGGTCGACCCCGGCAGCGAGCTCGCTTTCCTGCACGACCTGCCGGTCGGGCTGATGTGGGGCGTCGGCCCGGCGACCAGGGCGCGGCTGGCGGAAATCGGCGTCGAGACCATCGGCCAGCTGGCCAGGACGC
>NZ_RZTT01000272.1 GCF_003996995.1 Mesorhizobium sp. M7A.T.Ca.US.000.02.2.1
CGGCGGGATGACGGCGGACCTGAGCGGCGTCGACAGGCCGAACAGGCGTTGCTGCCGTTCCGGTTTCTGGATTTTTGCTTCCTTCAAACGCCTGGCTCTCCCAAACACCCCTCCTGTTTATGCATTGATATAGTGCAGCAATCGTGACGATAGTCCAAATCATTGGGGATCTCCCCCCTCGAGGGGGAGATGGCCGGCAGGCCAGAGGGGGTCGCCGCGCGTGAAGCGCTAGCATTCTCTGTTCGCAAAGCAGGAGGTCGCGTCCAGTCGTGCCGACCCCCTCTGTCGCCTTTGGCGACATCTCCCCCTCGAGGGGAGATTGCCAGCGCTACCCAAATTTCCCCGTCCTCGGGAATCCCTTCGGCACCATCCGTCCGGCCGACGCACGGGCACCGATCCACTCGGCCAGTTCCTCGCGCGACCTTGTGAAGGTGCGGTCGGCCGAATCCTGCCAGGAGAGGCCGGTCTCCAGCGTGAACGGCTTGAGATCGAGAAGGCCGCCATCCTTGTATTTCTGCAGCCGCACGCCCTTGCCGCGGCCCATCTCCGGAATCTCGGCGAGCGCGAACACCAGCATCTTGCGATTCTCGCCGACGATGGCGAGATGGTCGCCGGTGACCGGGATGCAGCGCTTGGCTTCGTCCGGCGCCTTGACGTTCATCACCTGCTTGCCCTTGCGGGTGTTGGCGACGACTTCCTCTTCCGGCACGATGAAACCGTTGGCGTCGTGCGAGGCCAGCAGCAGCTTGCGCTTCGGATCGTGAACGAAGGCGGTGACGATGTCCTGGTCATTGTCCATATCGACGATGATGCGGATCGGCTCGCCATGGCCACGCCCGCCAGGCAGCCGGTCGGCGCCGATGGTGTAGAATTTGCCGCCGGTGGTGAAGACCAGAACTTTGTCGGTGGTCTGGGCATGGAAGGCGAGCTTGAGGCTGTCGCCCTCCTTGAAGGTCAGCGTCGAGAGATCGGCCAGATGCCCCTTCATCGCCCGCAGCCAGCCCTTTTCCGACACGACGACCGTGACCGGCTCGCGCTCGATCATGGCGTGTGCGATGTCGGTCAGATCATGCTCGGGCGCGTCGGCGAACTGGGTGCGGCGCTTGCCGAGTTCGGTCTCCGGACCGAACTTGTCGCGGATGTTGGTGACTTCCCATTTGATCGTCGCCCACTGCTTCTCGTTTGAAGCAAGCAGTGCCTCGATCTGCTTCTTCTCCGCGCTCAGGCCATCGAATTCCTTGCGGATCTCGAATTCTTCAAGCTTGCGCAAAGCGCGCAGCCGCATGTTGAGGATGGCTTCGGCCTGGGTGTCGGTGAGCGACCAGCGGGCCATCATCACCTGCTTTGGCTCATCCTCCTCGCGGATGATCCTGATCACCTCGTCGATGTTGAGGTAGGCGATCAAATAGCCGGCAAGTATCTCCAGCCGTCTTTCGATCTCGCCAAGCCGATGTTTCGAGCGGCGGATCAAGACCTCGCGGCGGTGCTCGAGCCATTCCTGCAGCACGCCCTTCAGCGACAGCACGTTGGGCACCTTGCCGCGCGACAGCACATTCATGTTGAGCGGGAAGCGGCTTTCGAGTTCGGTCAGCTTGAACAGCGATTCCATCAGAATGCCGGGATCGACCGAACGGCTCTTCGGCACCAGCACGACGCGGACGTCCTCGGCGCTTTCGTCCCTGATGTCCTCGAGCAGCGGCAGCTTGCGCGCCATCAGCAGTTCGGCGATCTTCTCGATCAGCCGCGCCTTCTGCACGCCGTAGGGGATTTCGGTGACGACGATGCTCCAGGTGCCCCTGCCCTGGTCCTCCTGGAACCACTTCGAGCGCACGCGAAAGCCACCGCGGCCGGTTTGATAGGCTTCGAGGATCGAGGCGCGGCTGTCGACGATGATGCCGCCGGTCGGGAAATCCGGCCCCTGGACAAACTCCATCAGCTTCGCCACCGGCGCGTCCCGGTTTTCGATCAGGTGAAGTGCGGCATCGCAAAGCTCGGCGGCGTTGTGGGGCGGGATCGATGTCGCCATGCCCACCGCGATGCCGGACGAGCCGTTGGCCAGCAGATTCGGAAAGGCGCCGGGCAAAACCACCGGCTCCTCGTCTTCTTCATTGTAGGTCGGCCGATAATCGACGGCATCCTCGGTGATGCCGGACAACAGTTCGGTCGCCACATCGGTCATGCGCGCTTCGGTGTAGCGCATGGCGGCGGCGTTATCGCCGTCGATGTTGCCGAAATTGCCCTGCCCGTCGACCAGGGGATAGCGCATCGAAAAATCCTGCGCCAACCGCACCAGCGCGTCATAGATCGACTGGTCGCCATGCGGGTGGAACTTGCCCATCACCTCGCCGACGATGCGGGCGCATTTGGCAAAGCCCTGGTCGGGGTTAAGCCGCAGCAGACGCATGGCGTGCATGATGCGGCGATGGACCGGCTTCAGTCCGTCGCGCACATCGGGCAGTGCCCGGTGCATGATGGTCGACAGCGCATAAGCCAGATAGCGCTCTTCCAGCGCCTTCTTCAGATCGACCGGTTCGATATGATCGCCACCGCCATTTTCAGGCGGCAAAAGCCTTTTTCCCATGGGCTCGGACTAGCCGAGCGGGTGATTCGCGGCAAGAGCCCGACAGAGATACCGGCCCTTCTGCAACACGAAACCGCACCCCGGGGGATGTCGGCCAACATCAGCCTGTTACATGCGGGTTCTATGGCCAAGCGCGACGATATCCGGCTATCGGCTCTTCATGACAAATTCACCGGTTTGCGCAAAGACGGTGGGATCGGGTTTGCCTTTCATCGCGATTTTTGACCAATGTGCCGGGACACGCCTTTTTCCGGTCCAGTTCGTCACGGAATGGTGATGGCGCAAATAATTGAAAAAACAATTTCAGGACACTCTCAGGGACCTTGCGATGACAATCAAACGCTCAACTCTTAGGAAATTGGCCCTTTCGACCTTCTTGCTCACGCTGCCGCTGAATGCGGCCCTCGCACAGGATACGGCAGTGGCCGACCGGCTGAAGGCCGCGCTTGTCGCACAAGGTGTCGACATCACCTGGACCGGCGTGACCGGCGACAACACCAGCATGGTGCTGCAGGGCGTTGCCATCAAACCGGCGGCGGAGAAGGAAGCGCTTCCCATCGGCGACGTCAAACTCGAAGGTGTGACCGAGGCAAATGGCGGCTATGACATCGCCACCGTATCGACGGCTGCCTTCACACACAGCAAGGACGGCGTCACCCTCGACCTCAGCCCCTTCGTCATCCATGACATGACAGTTCCGGCCGACGGCGCCACCGGCCCGCTCGGCTCGCTGATGATGTACAAGTCAGCCGAACTCTCGAACATGACCGTCAAGGTCGCCGACAAGACCGCCTTCTCGATGGATGGACTTGCCATCGAGATCACGCCGCCGGCGGACGGCAAGGCGATGGAATTCACCGCCACCACGGAGAAATTCAACGCCGACCTGACGCTGGTGGACGATCCGAAGTCCAAGGAAGTCATCAACGCGCTCGGCTACCAGAACATCGCGGGCAATCTCGAAATGGCCGGCACCTGGCAGCCCACGGACGGCAAGATGGAACTGTCGAAATACGAGATCTCGGTCGAGAATGCCGGCACGCTCGGCATGACCTTCAATCTCGGCGGCTACACGCTGGACTTTATCAAGTCGCTGCAGGAAATGCAGAAGAAGATGGCTGCACAGCCCGAAGGCGCCGACAATTCGGCGCAAGGCATGGCCATGCTCGGCCTGTTGCAGCAGCTTTCGTTCAACAGCGCCTCGATCCGCTTCGACGACGATTCGCTGACCAACAAGGTTTTGGACTATGTCGGCAAGCAGCAAGGCATGTCCGGCAAGGACATCGCCAACCAGGCCAAGGCGATCGTGCCGTTCGGCATGGCGCAGCTCAACAATCCGGAACTGACGGCGCAGGTTACGGCCGCGGTCAGCAAATTCCTCGATGATCCGAAGAGCCTCGAAATCTCGGCCGAGCCGCCGGCATCCGTGCCGTTCGCACTGATCATGGCGGGCGCCATGTCCAACCCGCTCGACCTACCGAAGACGCTCGGCGTCACCGTCAAGGCCAACGAAGACTGATCGAAGCAGTTCCCTTCTCCCCGTCACTATACGGGGAGAAGGTGCCGGCAGGCGGATGAGGGGCAGCGCCGACGCCTACAAATTGCAATTCATGCCGAACCGATTGCCTGTCAGAAGGCGTCAGCTGCAACGGCCGTTCGCCAATCGCCCGCATCCGCGCTGCCCCTCATTGTCCTGCCGGACATTTCTCCCCGTATAGAGACGGGGAGAAAGGGCAGTTGCAACGCCGCCGTCAGTCCTTCTTGGGCACGGCAACGCGCAGCGCCAGGTCGCGAAGCTGCTGCGGGCTCGCTTCCGACGGTGCGTTCATCAACAGATCGTAGGCCTGCTGGTTCATCGGGAACATGGTGATCTCACGCAGGTTCTTGGCGCCGAGCAGCAGCATGACGACGCGGTCGACACCGGCGGCCATGCCGCCATGCGGCGGCGCGCCATACTGGAAGGCGCGGTAGAGGCCGCCGAAGCGCTCCTCGACCGTGGCGCGATCCAGCCCGACCGTCTCGAATGCCTTGACCATGGTTTCGGGCAGATGGTTGCGGATACCGCCGCTGGCGATCTCGAACCCGTTGCAGACCATGTCGTACTGGAACGCCTTGATGCCGAGCAGGTCCTCGCCATTCAGCGCATCGATGCCACCTTGCGGCATCGAGAACGGGTTGTGGGCGAAGTCGATCTTCTTCTCTTCCTCGTTCCACTCGAAGAACGGGAAGTCGACGATCCAGCACAGTTCGAAACGCTCGCGGTCGACAAGGTTCAGCTCCTCGCCGGCACGGGTGCGCGCAGCCCCCGCGAAGGAGACGAACTTCTTCGGATCCCCGGCGACAAAAAAGGCCGCATCGCCGTCGGCAAGGCCGAGTTGAAGGCGGATCGCCTCTGTGCGCTCCTCGCCGATGTTCTTGGCGAGTGGGCCGGCGCCTTCGAGCTTGTCACCCTCCTTGCGCCAGAAGATATAACCCAGCCCCGGCTGGCCCTCGCCCTGCGCCCAGGAATTCATGCGGTCGCAGAAGGCGCGGCTGCCGCCGGTCTTTGCCGGAATGCCCCACACCTCGGCCTTCGGATCGTTGGCCAGGATGTTGGCGAACACCTTGAAGCCGGAATCGCGAAAATGGTCGGAAACGGCCTGCATTTCGATCGGGTTGCGCAGGTCCGGCTTGTCGGAACCGTATTTGCGCATGGCCACATCATAGGGGATGCGCTGGAAATTCTGCGTCACCGGCTTGCCGTTGGCGAAGGTCTCGAAGACCCCGCGCATGACAGGTTCCATGGTCGAAAGCACGTCGTCCTGCTCGACGAAGCTCATTTCAAGGTCGAGCTGGTAGAACTCACCAGGGAGACGATCGGCGCGCGGGTCCTCGTCGCGGAAGCAGGGCGCGATCTGGAAGTAGCGGTCGAAGCCCGACACCATGATCAGCTGCTTGTACTGCTGCGGCGCCTGCGGCAGCGCGTAGAAGGTGCCGGGATGGATGCGCGACGGCACCAGGAAGTCGCGCGCGCCCTCGGGCGACGACGCGGTGAGGATCGGCGTCGAGAATTCGGTGAAGCCGACCTCGCCCATGCGCTTGCGCATTTCCGCGATGATTTTCGTACGCGCAATGATGTTCTTGTGCAGCGTCTCGCGGCGCAGGTCGAGGAAGCGGTATTTCAGCCTGATATCCTCGGGATAGTCCGGCTCGCCGAACACCGGCAGCGGCAATTCCTTGGCCGCCGACAGCACCTCGATTTCGCGGGCGAAGATTTCGATCTCGCCGGTCGGCAAATTGGCGTTGGTGGTGTCGGGCAAGCGCGCCTTGACCTCGCCGTCGACGCGGATGACCCACTCGCCGCGCACGGTCTCGGCTACCTTAAAGGCGGGAGAATCCGGATCAGCGACGATCTGGGTCAGGCCATAATTGTCGCGCAGGTCGATGAAGAGCAGGCCGCCATGATCGCGCACGCGATGCACCCAGCCCGACAGGCGAACGGTCGAGCCGACGTCGCTCTTCCTCAACTGGGCACAGGTATGGCTGCGGTAACGGTGCATTGTCATTGGTAAAGTCCGGGGTGCTCTAGTTGCCGGCCAAGGCATCACGGCCCGGCCCTGAAAATTTGCGCGAAAAGCGCATGGGAGGCCGGATTTGTCAAGGCAAGCGGACTTCCGTGTCCATGGTGTTCGCCGCCCGGTAGCCGCAGCGAGGCAGCGCGAGGATCAGCGCGGCGCTCAGCCTGTGAAGGAAACCGCCACAGGGCCACAACCGTCAGGCTTGCTCTTCAGCTTCATCGTTGCCTTCCAGTTTTTTCCGCAGCGCCGTCATGACCCTGTGCGTGGTGTTGATGTCCTCGACCAGCAGGCCATCCGCGAGGTTTTCGATCCAGGGCGCCTGCAAATGCATCGCGGCATCGAAAGTCTGTCTTCCCTTGTCAGTCAAAACGACAAGCTGCGCACGCTGATGATGCGGGTTGGCCTCGAAGGCGACGAGCCCTTCCCTATGCAGGTCGTTGACGATCCGTTGGACATTCTGGCGGCTGGCTCCCAGATCGCGCGCCAGCCACGCGACCGGCTGAGGGCGTTCGGCGGTCACGACAGCGCCGAGAACCTGCCAGCGGGCGCTCGTCAAACCGAGGTCGGCGACCAGCCTGTCACCCGATGTGAGCATTCGGCTGTTGAGCCTGAACAGGTCGAGAATGAGATCGGTCAAGGCATTGCCGGCAGGTGTTCGCTTGGCATCAGGCATATGACATCCTATATTGCTATTGACATTATGTTGTCAAATAGATATGTAATCAAGGTAACAGATTGGCACCATAACACCAATTAACGGAGCTTATCATGTCGCTCATGCGCCCACTGAACCCCGCTTTCCCGATCGACCGCCAGATCGCGATCGATGCTACCTCCGTCGTGCTGGTCAACGTCTTCACGCTCGACAAGGCCGACGAGCAGACCTTCCTCCATGCATGGCAGGATGATGCGGTCTTCATGAAGCAGCAGCCCGGCTTCATCTCGACCCAGCTTCACCGCGCAATCGGCGCAAGTCCGGCCTATTTCAATTATGCCATATGGGAAACGATGGCTGACTTCCGGGCCGCGTTCTCGCATCCCGAGTTCAGGGCGAAGCTCTCGGCCTATCCGTCCTCGGCCGTCGCCTCTCCGCATCTGTTCCAAGAGGTGGCGGTGCCGGGCATCTGCCTGGCGTAGACGGGTTGCAAGAACGGTGGGAAAGCCATGATCAAGGTCATTCATCCAGTCGCCGGTACGGTCGCGATGCTGACGATCGCAAGCCTCTGGCTGTCGACGGTCCTCAGTGAGATGTTTGCCTCCCAGGTGGCGATAGCCGCCGTCAAGATGGCCATACCGTGGAGCTTCCTGTTGCTCGTTCCAGCGCTGGCGGCGGCGGGAGGTTCGGGCTTTGCGGCGGCCAAGGGCCGGCAGGCCGGGCTGATCGGCGCGAAGATCAAGCGCATGCCATGGATAGCCGCCAATGGTCTCCTGGTTCTCATCCCCTCCGCACTCTTCCTCGCATCCAAGGCGAGAGCCAGCGAGTTCGACACCAGCTTCTACGCCGTGCAGGCGCTCGAATTGGCCGCCGGCGCGACGAACATCACGCTACTCGGCCTCAACATGCGCGACGGGTTCAAAATGAAGGGCCGGCTCCGCTGTCGGCCCGCTCGGCCCGTCAAAGCATCACCTCTATGACCCAAGCGCCGACAGCCGGAGGCGATGGGCAAGGTGATCGACGACCAGTAAAGCGTTGGCGGAAGAGGTCTCCGCCCGGTGAAGACGAATCTCCGCCCCGGGCAGCGGCGGCACATGGCGGCCTGGATGGACGCCGCGCAGGCCAGGCGCAAGCATGCTGCCTTTGACCACCGTGACCGCCAGGCCCTGTTCAACAATTGCCTCCGTGGCTGAGAGGCTCGGGCTGACATAGGCCAATCGCCATGGCCGGCCTGCCTTGTTGAGCGCCTCAATTGCCCAGGAACGAAACAGGCAATCGGGGCTCGACAGCGCGACGGGCAGCGGATCGAGTTCCTCGACGGCTCGCGTCGCCGCCGCTGCCCAAATCGCCCTTTCGCGGCATATCAAATCTCCCTCGGTCGTACCTTCCGGGTGCATGGCGATGACGGCGTCGAACGAGGACCCAAGCCGTTTCAGGAGCCGGGCGGTGAGACCAATCTCCATTTCGACCTGCACCAACGGAAATCGCTCGGCGATGCCCGAAAGGAGGCGCGGCAGGATCTTGGTGCCATAATCTTCCATGACCCCGATGCGAACCTGTCCGCCCACCTGCTGACCGGAAACACGCGCAATCGCCTGCTCATTGAGAGCAAGTACTGTC
>NZ_RZTT01000273.1 GCF_003996995.1 Mesorhizobium sp. M7A.T.Ca.US.000.02.2.1
ACCATCGCGGTCACGCAGAAAGCGCGCGAGCTGAAAAATGCCGGCCGTGACATTATCGGGCTCGGCGCCGGCGAACCGGATTTCGACACGCCAGACAACATCAAGAATGCGGCAATCGAGGCGATCCGCCGTGGCGAAACCAAGTATCCGCCGGTTTCGGGTATCGTGCCGCTGCGCGAGGCGATCGCAAAAAAGTTCAAGCGCGAGAACAATCTCGACTACAAGCCCGAGCAGACCATAGTCGGCACCGGCGGCAAGCAGATCCTGTTCAACGCCTTCATGGCGACGCTGAACGCCGGCGACGAGGTCATCATTCCTCGCCCCTATTGGGTCAGCTACCCCGAGATGGTGGCCATCTGCGGCGGCACCTCCGTGTTTGCCGACACCTCGATCGACAATGGCTTCAAGCTGACCGCTTCCGTGCTGGAAAAGGCGATCACGCCGAAGACCAAATGGCTGCTGATGAACTCGCCGTCGAACCCGTCAGGCGCTGCCTATACCGAGGCCGAACTGCGCGCGCTGGCCGACGTGCTGCTGAGGCATCCGCATGTCTGGACGCTGACCGACGACATGTACGAGCACCTGACCTATGGCGATTTCGTCTTCAAGACCATCGCCGAGGTCGAGCCTAAGCTCTACGAGCGCACGCTGACCATGAACGGCGTGTCGAAAGCCTATGCAATGACCGGCTGGCGCATCGGTTATGCGGCGGGTCCGGTTCAACTGATCAAGGCGATGGACATGATCCAGGGTCAGCAGACATCGGGCGCCTGCACCATTGCGCAATGGGCATCCGTCGAGGCGCTGAATGGCCCGCAGGATTTCATCGCCAAAAACAAGGCGATCTTTCAAGGCAGGCGCGACCTTGTCGTGTCGATGCTCAACCAGGCACGCGGCATCACCTGTCCGTCGCCGGAAGGCGCCTTCTATGTCTATCCTTCCTGTGCCCAGCTGATCGGCAAGAAGACCAAGGCCGGCAGGCTGATCGACACCGACGAGACCTTCTGCTCGGAACTGCTCGAAGCCGAGGGCGTCGCGGTGGTGTTCGGCTCGGCCTTCGGCCTCGGGCCCAACTTCCGCATCTCCTACGCGACCTCGGAGACGCTTCTGGAAGAAGCCTGCACACGCATCCAGCGTTTTACGGCTTCGCTGACCTGACCGACGCACTATGAATGCAAAAACCCGGCTTCACCGCCGGGTTTTTTAATGGGCCGTCAGCCTCACGCCTCGTGCTTGGTCTCCTTGGCCGAGCGCGCCTCGGCCGGCGCCAGCACGGCAACCAGCAATGCGGCGGTGAGGAACGCGCCTATCGCCGCCGTCAGCATCGCGGCATGGAAGCCGCCGGCATAGGCGGCAGCATAGAGTTCATGCACGCCGCTTTCGCCCATCGCCGCATCGGTTGCGAAATCATGCCGTGAAATTGCAGCACGAGCCACCGCTTCCGCGTTGGCGACACCGGCATCGCCGAGATACCCGGTCAAAAGGTTGGTTGCCCGCATGCTCATCAAGGCGCCGAGCAAGGCGATGCCGATGGCAAGACCGCTCTGGCGGGTGGCATTGATGACCGCCGACACCATGCCTGAGCGTTCGCGCGGCGCATAGGACATGGCCGCGGCACTGCCGGTCGGGATTGCCAGCGCATTGCCGAGGCCGCCAATGGCGAACAGAAGGCAGAGCACCGCATAGGTCGTCGAAGGGCCGGCCCAGCACATGCCGAGCATGGACAGGCCGATAGCAACATAGCCGATGGTCATCAACGCAGAGTGACCATAGCGCGCGCTCAGCCTGCCGATCCATGGCGACACCACGATCTGGACGATGAAGGCCGGCGCCATGCGCAGGCCGGTCTGCGTCGGCGACCAGCCCTGCACCTGCTGCAGGAACATCGAGAAGAAGAAGACGCTGGAATAGGAGGTGAAGCCGAGCGCGAACGAAGCGACATTGGCGACGGCGAAGCGGACATCGCGGAACAGGCCAAGCGGCAGCATCGGCCGTGCCGTGCGCGCCTCGAAGCCGAGGAAAGCAGCCAGGCCGACGACGCCGGCGACGAGCGCCGTGACCGTCCTTGGCTCGCCCCAGCCATTCTCGCCGGCCGAGATCAGGCCGAAGGTCAGCGCCCCCAGCCACAGGATGCTGAGAGCCAGGCCGACGAGATCGAGATGGGCATGTTCGGGATGCGCCGTCTCGTTGATCGAAGCAGCACCGAGCGCGATCGTGATCAAGCCCAGCGGCAGGTTGATCAGGAAGATGCTTTGCCAGCCGACGGTCTCGACCAGGATGCCACCGAGGACGGGACCAACGAGCAGAGAGATGGCGGCGAACGACGCCCAGCCGCCAATGACGCCGGCGCGCTGGCGCGCATCGGGAAAGGCCTGCGTCAGGATCGACAGCGCGCCTGGAATGAGCAGCGAGCCGGCGATGCCCTGTACGACCCGGCCGGCCAGTAGCACCGGAAGATTGGGCGCGACGGCGCAGATCAGCGAGCCGGCCACGAAGATGCCCACGCCGGCCAGCCACGAGCGCTTGCGGCCATAGCGATCGCCGATCAGGCCGGACGACAGCATGAAGGCGGACAGGCACAGCGTGTAGGCGTCGACCACCCATTGCAGGCCGCCGAAATCGGTTTGCAACGCCTGCTGGATGGTCGGCAGCGCGACATTGACGATGCTGACGTCGAGCAGAGCCACGAACGAACCAAGATAGACAGCGGCGACCAGGGGCAGACGATGCTTTGACATGGCTATATCCAGACGTGAGTTTCGCAATCACCTACGTCACTGACTGACGGTCAGTTGAATGGGCGGGCATGGCGCTGTCACGCGATGGAGTTAAAAATGTCGCGGCTGGATAGAAGCCCGGCTTCCTACGGATTGAGCATCAGCCGCCATATTGTCCCGATGTCACCGCTTCCAGCCAATCGACATGGACATCGTCGAGCGCCTCCTGCATCGCGATATGCGTCATCGCCGATTTCGGCGCCGCGCCATGCCAGTGTTTTTCGCCAGGCGCGAACGAGATGACGTCGCCGGCCCTGATCTCCTGGATCGGGCCGCCCCACGTTTGGGCAAACCCGGCGCCCACCGTCACGTACAGCGTCTGGCCAAGCGGATGCGTATGCCAGTGGGTGCGCGCGCCCGGCTCGAAGCTGACCAGCGTGGCCCGCAGCCGCGCCGGCGCCTCTTTCTCGATGATCGGCGTCTGCAGCACCCGGCCGGTGAAGTATTTTTCCGGCGCGATGACGGTCGGCACGCTGCCGCAGGCGATGATCTTCATGGGTCGATGGTCCTTCAAACAGCGGGCGACGGGTCGCCTGTTCTCAGTTTCGGCCGATATCGGTCGACGTGCAACAGCTTCCCGCTGCCAGCCCCAGCATATGATCCGCACGGTCCACTGCCGAGCAAAGGGTTTCTATTTTTCTTGCCCTGCCGGCAAACAAGTGGGACGATGGCTTTGGGCAGGTGGCACTTGAAAAGAACCCCGCCCGCGACGGTCGAACAGGCCGGCCGCCGCTCAGGACCGATTGACCAAGCCTGAACCATACATGCCAGTCGGTCCTACGGGAAACGCCTGAGTGGAGGTCAGTCATGGGTACTCGCGCCGGAGGACGACGCACGGGACCGAAATGCATTGCCATAGTCGGTCCCTTCGCAAGCGGTAAGACGACACTTCTCGAAGCCATATTGGCCCGTACGGGCTCAATTCCCCGACAAAATCCCGTTTCATCAGGTAACACCGTTTCAGATCATTCGCCCGAGGCGCGCGCCCACGCCATGAGCGTCGAGGCGACGGTCGCCACGACCGAATTCATGGGCGAGCAGATCACCTTCGTCGACTGTCCCGGTTCCATCGAATTCTCTTTCGAGGCCGAACCGGTGCTGGCCGCCTGCGACCTCGCGGTCGTCGTAGCCGAGGCCGACGAAAAGAAGATCCCTGCCCTGCAACTGATCATGCGCAAGCTCGACGATCTCGGAGTGCCGCGCATTCTGTTCCTCAACAAGGTCGACAAGGCAATCACCGGCGTGCGCGACACGCTGAAGATGCTGCAGCCGGCCAGTGCCGTGCCGTTGCTGCTGCGCCAGATTCCGCTGCGCAAGGACGGCGTCGTCATTGGTTCGATCGACCTGGCGCTGGAGCGCGCCTACATCTATCGCGAATATGCCGAAAGCGAGGTGGCGCAGATTCCCGGCGACGACAAGGCGCGCGAGCTCGAAGCGCGTTTCTCGATGCTGGAGACGCTGGCCGACCATGATGACCAGTTGATGGAACAACTGCTCGAGGAGATCGAGCCGCCCAAGGATGCGATCTTCGACGACCTCGCCGCCGACCTGCGTGACGGTGCGGTGATCCCGGTGCTGATCGGCACCGCCGAGAAAGGCAACGGCGTGCTGCGCCTCCTGAAGGCGATCCGCCACGACGCGCCCGACATCGAGGCGACCCGCAAACGGCTCGGTGCACCCGACGGCGCGGCTACCCTGGTCCAGGTGATGAAAACCATCCACACCTCGCATGGCGGCAAGCTGTCGGTGTCGCGCATCCTCTCCGGTCAGGTCGTCGACGGTTCCGAACTCTGGCTGCCCGGCGGCGACACGGCCAAGGTTTCCGGCATCTACCGGATGCTCGGCAAGGACCAGTCCAAGCTCTCCATCGCCAAGGTCGGCGACACGGTGGCACTGGGCAAGCTGGACGAGGTCAAGACCGGCCAGACGCTGAGCTCGGCCAAGGGCGGCATCAAGCCGCTCGTCCAGTTCGAGCCGCCGCAGCCGGTCTTCGCCTTCGCGCTCCGCCCCAAGGAGCGCAAGGACGAAGTGAAGATGTCGGCTGCCATCCAGCGGCTGGCCGAGGAGGACCCCTCGCTCAGCCTGCGCCACAATCAGGACTCGGCCGAAACCGTGCTGTCGGGCCATGGCGAGATGCATCTGCGCGTGGTGCGCGAGCGGCTGGAAGGCAAGAACCAGATACCGGTCGAAGGTCATCCGCCGGCGGTGCCCTATCGCGAGACGATCCGCAAATCGGCGCAGCAGCGCGGCCGTCACAAGAAACAGTCCGGCGGCCATGGCCAGTTCGGCGACGTGGTGATCGAGATCAAGCCGCTGCCGCGCGGTTCCGGCTTCCAGTTCACCGACACCATCACCGGCGGCGTCGTGCCCAAGACCTACATCCAGTCGGTCGAGACCGGGGTCCGCGACTATCTGAAATCCGGGCCGCTGGGCTTTCCGGTCGTGGATGTCGCAGTCAACCTGTCGGACGGCTCCTATCATGCGGTCGATTCCTCCGACATGGCCTTCCAGATGGCGGCCAGGCTGGCGATGAAGGAAGGCATGGCCGCGTGCTTGCCGGTGCTCCTGGAGCCCGTGATGAAGGTCGAGATCGTCACCCCCTCCGACGCCACCTCGAAGATCATCGCTCTCATCCCGCAGCGGCGCGGCCAGATCCTCGGCTACGACGCGCGACCCGACTGGCCGGGATGGGATGTCGTCGAGGCAACCATGCCGCAAGCCGAGATCGGCGACCTGATCATCGAGTTGCGCTCGGCGACCGCGGGCGTTGCCAGCTATCGTGCCGTCTTCGACCACATGGCCGAACTCACCGGCCGTCTGGCCGACGACGCCATGAACACCAACGGCAAGGCTGCCTGATGGCGTGGCGTTCCTCTCGAACCTGATTCGGGGGAACAAAAGAAAACGACGTCCGGCGGGGACCGGACGTCGTTTTGTTCGCGGACCGTTTCCTTGGGAGGTAAAACGTCAGGTCCGCCGCATTTGGTACCGCCGAGTTCGGCGGAAAAACGGTTCGGACGCGGTAGCCGCCTGAGCCCGGGCCGTACGAGTGATGCCCCCATCTCCCGTCCGAACCACACCGCGTCCTATGATCTACATAGCAGGTCGCGGGCGTTCGGGATATGTTACCAGAGGTTACATGTCACCGTTACGTGGCAATTGTGATGGAATTTTTGGCCGGCCCAGCAGGGTACAGGCAACAAAAAAGCCGGATCAATGAAGATCCGGCTGAGTTTGATTGGAGTGCCTGTTAAGGCTAACCTCCAGAGGGGAACACTCGAGGGCGCTAATGGGAGGAGAACGCGCCCAGGAGATGATCTCTATATGTGCTCATCATGCCCAAGAAACAAGCATCTATTTTGCAACACACACATGCAAAAAGACGCAGGCTGTGGTCTAACCCATTCCAGAAGCCAATAGGACCAGCAAAATCGTCGAAATGGAGCGCTGAATCGGGCAATTGCAACTACAGAATCGCTAATCTCGGCTGGCTTTCGGCTCGAAATGCCAAAACTGGGCAATGATGTGGAAGCGGGCAGCAGGCGTGCATTTCTAAGGCAATCGCGGAGCAAGCAGCCAATGCGGAGGTTTTCGGCGATCGCCGGCAGTGCGGCCTTCTTCATCGCGGCGCCGTGCGTGGTTGCCGGGCTGGTGCCCTGGTTGTTGACCGATCGCTGGGGCTTGCCCCGGTCGGGCCTGCCGGGCTTTGCCCCTGTTGGCGGGCTTCTGATCGTTGCCGCGGGCGCGGCACTCCTGCATGCCTTCGGCCTTTTTGCGCTTGAGGGCCTGGGCACACCCGCACCGGTCGCCCCGACCGAGAGGCTGGTGATAGGCGGCATCTACCGCCATGTCCGCAACCCGATGTATGTCGCCGTGCTGTCGATCATCCTCGGCCAGGCGCTGCTGTTCTCGAGCTGGGCGCTGGTCGCCTATGCCGCCGTCAGCGCTGTCTCCATGGGCGCCTTCGTCAGGCTCTATGAAGAGCCGACGCTTAGCCGCCGTTATGGCGCCGAATACGAGACCTACCGCCGCAACGTGCCCGGCTGGCTGCCTCGGCTGATGCCCTGGCGGGGATAATCCCGTAGGGCGTGAAAACGAAAATCAGAAGGACCAGCTTCGGGCTTTGGCGATGATGAAGTCCCGGAACACATGCAGCTTGGCCTGGTTCTTCATCGCGTCGGGATAGGCGAAATAGGTGTCGAAAGACGGCACCTCGGTCTCCGGCAGCAGCTGCACCAGATCGGAGTCCTTGCTGATCACATAGTCGGGCAGCATGGCGATGCCGGCACCGCCCTGCACCGCCCGCTTGATCGACAATATGTCGTTGATCTGCAGCGTCGGCACCCTTTGTCCGCCTTCGAAATCACCGACCGTTTCCAGCCAGTTCAGCTCCGACAGATGCGACGGCACCGGCACGCCGAAGGTGACGATGCGATGGGCCTTCAGCTCGGCGACGGAAGACGGCTTGCCATGCTTGGCGACATAGGATGGGGCCGCGTAGAGGTGGAAATGCACGGTGAACAGGCGGCGCTGGATCAGGTCCGGCTGCTGCGGCTGGCGCAGCCGGATGGCGCAATCGGCCTGGCGCATGGTGAGATCGAGTTCCTCGTTGGCGAGGATCAGCTGCAGGCTGATTTCGGGATAGAGTTCGATGAATTCCTGCACCCGCTCGGTCAGCCAGCCGGCGCCCAGCCCCACCGTCGTCGTCACCCGCAGCACGCCCGACGGACGATCCTTGGTCTCGGTCAGCCGGGACTTGATGGTCTCCAGCTTCATCAGCACGTCATGCGCCGTGCGAAACAGCATCTCACCTTGCTCGGTCAGCACCAGCCCGCGGGCGTGGCGGTTGAACAGCGGCACGCCGACATCATGCTCGAGCGCGCTGACCTGCCGCGAGATCGCCGATTGCGACAGATGCAATGTCTCGGCCGCATGGGTAAACGACCCCGCCTCCGCCGCAGCGTGAAACACGCGTAGCTTGTCCCAGTCCAACGCCATGATTCCCCTCGTTCTGTTTTGGCGTCTGAATGAAAAATCAGGCTTTTACACGGCGTTTCTAAGCCGCTCTCTGAACTCTCTACTCGGCCGCTTCGCGATGCACTTCGATGCCGGCCAGATACTTCTCCGCCTCGAGCGCGGCCATGCAGCCGAGCCCCGCTGCCGTCACCGCCTGGCGGTAGATATCGTCGGTCACATCGCCGGCCGCGAACACGCCCGGCACATCGGTGCGGGTCGAATCCGGCGCTGTCCACAGATAGCCGTTCGGCTTCTGCTTGAGCTTGCCGGCGAACAGTTCAACCGCCGGCGCATGGCCGATGGCCACGAACACGCCGTCGATCTTGAGGTGCGACACCTCGCCGGTCACCGCATGCTTGAGCTTCAGCCCCTCGACCGAGGGCGGCAGCGGCGTCTTGCCGGGTCGACCGGTGATCTCATCGACGATCGTGTCCCAGATGACGCGGACATTGTCCTTCTTCAGAAGCCGCTCGCGCAGAATACGTTCAGCGCGAAAATCGCTGCGCCTGTGGATGACCGTCACGCTCCTGGCGAGATTGGACAGATAGAGCGCCTCTTCCACCGCGGAATTGCCGCCACCGACCACCGCGACATCCTTGCCCCT
>NZ_RZTT01000274.1 GCF_003996995.1 Mesorhizobium sp. M7A.T.Ca.US.000.02.2.1
GGAAGACACACACCGGCTCGTTGAGGGTGGTGATGTCGTAGTAAATCTGCTTGGCGAGGAACTCGGTCTTGCCGACCCCAGTGCCGGCTCCAATGGCAATAATCTCGCCGAGGCGGCGGCCATAGAGCTGGTAGTTCAGTTCCTCCCCAAACCACGGCAGGCCCATCTCGGTAGGGATGAGGGCCTTGGCCTTCACGTCTGCGATGGTGACGATTCCGTCCGGTCGGAAGGCGCGGGCACCGAAGATGGCGTCCACGATCTTCGCGCCGTCGCCAGCCTGGAGGGCCTCGTTGGCGTCCTTATGGCCGTCGATCCGTGCGATCTTGCAGCGGCCCGCCGGGAACAGCATGGCACACGCTTGAGCCGCCTCCTGTCCGGGGTAGAAGACCTCGCCGTTGGGCCGGTGGTGGGCCTCGTCGTGGTCGAACATGAGGACGATTTCGTCAAAGCCGAGGAGGTAGGGCAGGGCCTTGGAGATGGCCTTGACCGCGCCGTCAGCTCCGTTGGGGAGGGAGACGACCGGCCACTTATTGCCTTGGACTTGGGAGACCGACAGGGCGTCGATTTCGCCTTCAGTGACCACGATGCGTTTACCGCCGTCGCGCCAAAGGTGCTGGCCGTAGAGGCCCGCGGATTTCTTGTCCCCGAGGGCGAGGAAGTCCTTGTTCTTGAAACGGACCTTCTGGAACACTGGGGTCCCTGAAGTGTCCCGGTAGGTGGCGATCTGGACCGTTTGGCCCTTGAACTCGCCTGTTGTGTAGCCCCACTTCCGGCATGTTTCCTCGCTGATGCCGCGCTTGACGAGCGCCTGCGGGGAGCCGGAGGGGATCAATCCCTCCACTCGGGTGCGTTCCTTTCGATCTTGTTGGGGTTGCCCGTCACCGGGCTCGTAGTGTCCGCACGAGAAGCAATGCCCGTGCCCGTCAGTGTATCGTCCTAGGGCATCAGATGAGCCGCACTCGGGGCACGGCTCGTGATGCAGGAACTCGCTGTCGTCACTCAACGTAGGCGAGGATTAGAGCCCAAGCCGCCATAGCGAGAAGTATCCAGACCATTACGAGACGATCGCGTTGACGCGGGCGGCGATGGTCTTGGCGCGGTCGCGTCGGGCGAAAGCGTCGAGGCGGGCCTTGGCGATACTGTCAATGCGAGACTTAAGCGAGGCGATCTTCTCCGCGTGTGCGGCGATCACGGCGGCCTCATACTCGGCAACGAAGTCGAGGTGGGCGGCGGCCTTGGTGAAGCCTGCGATGGCTTTCTCGGTGGACGGAACGAGGCCCAGGAAGGTGCGGATGGTGTCGATGATGTTCATGTCTGCTGTCTCCGTTAGCGGTAGTTGTCGGTTGCGTAGAGCTTGGCGAACTCGTTCCGAAGCTTGGGGATGAGTGAGCGAGTTATCTCATCCTCGAACTGGCGCATGGTGGCCTCGAACAGGTGCGGGTGTTCTTCTCTGCTGATGGGCCGGTAGGCCAGCCGAAGCTGGGCGCGGTACGGGTCGGGACGCCACGTCACTTGGTAGGTCTTCGCCATGTCCGGCGAGCTGATGTCCACGAAGGCGTCGGCCTTGAAGAACCCATGGCCGACCGGGATGGCGGTGTGCGTGTAGTATTCCTTCTCCATCGCGTTCATGCGCTCGGCCATCTGCTGGTTGCGCTCGCGATAGGAGTGGATGGTGGAGAGAAGGTCCCAAACACGCTCCTCGTGGAGGCGCTGCATCTCCCACACTTCCTCTCGGGTGTGGCGGGGGACGTAGCGGTCGATCAGCTCCGTGAGGTTGGCGTAGGTCTTCTCAAGGAGCCCTTCCGGGTTCTTGGTCAGACTGCCGCTCATGCGAACGCCTTGTTCTGGAACTGCTGGGCCTGCCGGACGGCATCGGCGTCATAGGTGTAGCGGGCATACCGCTGGCCCATGTCGTCCTGTTTGTACTCGACCTTGATCGGGTGGCCGGCCTTCTTCAGCTCGGAGATTCGCTTCGGCAGATCGCGGCAGGCCCACATGGCTGACGCTTCAATCGGCGAGAGGTTGCCGTGCTTGCGGAGGTGGTTGAGGACCAGCGTCTTCATCGGCTGGCCGTTGCGAGGCTTGAAACTCATGATTGTCCTTTCGAGGATGCGTATGGGAGGCAGGGGCCGAAGCCCCCACCGTCACGCCTTGGGTTTCTTGGATGCTCGTTCGAGGGCCGACAGCCGGAGGGGACACGGGGGCTCGTTGAGCCATGCGTCCGGGATCGACTTGTCGGCGTAGAGGAAGCCGTACTGGTCGCACCAGTTGGCGTAGGTCGTCTTCGACCCCTTCGAGAGCTTTGCTTTGGAGTTCGAGAACACGAACCGAATGTCGAGGTCGGGGTGTTCAGCCTTGATGGCTTTGTGCTTCTGCCGGTCCTCTGTGACAAACCGGCCTTTGGTCTCGACTAAGATGCCGTTCGAGAGCGGGAAGTCGTTCGTGTAGGAGCGGGTCTTGATGGGCGGCGTGTAGAAGACCTTGGTGCCTTCGAACACGACATGGATGCCCTTCTCGGCCAACTCCTTCGCGATGCGTTCTTCCAGTCCCGAGCGGTAACCGTGCAGGACAGCCCTGCGCCGGGTATCAGAAGTCGGTGTCGTCGTCGTCCGGCGAGCCATCCGAACCGCTGTCGTCGTTGTCTTCGTCTTCCTCGGTCTCGACATCGTTCGCGTCGAAGCCGTCTTCCTCGGCCTCGAAGCCGTAGGACGAAGCCGCTCGCTGACCGCCGGAGACCAGTTCGATGATCTGGACCGCGTTCAGGCGCCGAGAGACACCGTAGGAGCCCGAGCCGTCCACGAAGTAGGGCTCAAGGTCGAAGTTGATGATGGCGACCGAGCCGCCCCAAATCTGGAGGCCCTTCTTCATGGGCTTACCCTTGCCGTCGAAAATGTCCGGCTTGGCGGTCCAGGTCTCACCCTTCCTCGGATGGCGCGGGCCGTAGACACCCTTGGCCTTCATCTTCACCTTCATGTCGATCTTGCCGGTGTCCTCCTCGGTGTCGTCGTCGTAGACGGTCGAGTAGGGCTCATCCGCGACGATGCCGCCGGTCTTGGCCTCGATCTTCTTGCGGGCCTTGATGTCCATCTTGGAGAACTTCTCCTCGGCCAACTCCTTGGCGCGGACCATCACGGCGTCGATCTTGGCGAGCATGGCCGAGACCTTCGGGTCGGCACGGTCAGCGATGAAGCGGGTGTTGTAGCTGCCGTCCTTGTCTGGGTACTTCTCCGAACCATAGTCGACGCGATCCAGCTTCGGGTACTTCAGGGTGACGCGCGGGGTCGATACGCGGACCTTATCGGGGTTCTTTTCTTTTGCCATTCGTGGCTCCTAATGAGGTTGATTAGTGGGAGTAGAGGGCTTCAAGGGCGGGCACGTCGTAGCCGAGGTCCGCGAGCTTGAAGGCGAGGTCGACCGGAAGCGTCATGCCGCGCTTCCAGTGCATGATGGCCTGCTGGAGGTGGAGGTTCATGCGCGGAACCCCTCCTTGCGAGCGAGGGCCATGAGCTTGCGGCGGGCGGCCCGGTTGCCGAACTTCTTGGAGATGAGCGGGGTGCGGGAGTGGCTGCGAGCGTTGGGGTTCGACGCGATGTTCTGGCCGAAAATCTGGTAGAGTGTGACTGTCATGTTTCCTCGATTGGCCCGTTTACGGGACGAATTAGTCGCAGATGCGGAGTAGGCGCTTGAGCTGGGAGCCTTTGAGTGTCAGCCACTCGTGGGTCAGCCCGCCGCGCTCCGCGATCCAGTCTTGAATGACCTTCGGGTACTGCCGGGTGAACCAAGCCGTGTAGTTGTCGTCGTACGCTTGGGTGTGGTCGGCGAGCAGAATGAACGGTGCGTGGAAGTTCAGAGTTGCGTCCTCCTTCACACACATGGTCGGCAGCGCGGTGTAGAGGGTGCAGGCCGACGAGCATTCGCCGGCAATGACCACCTTGGTGTGGTCCCGCTCCCAAAGGTTACGCAGGGCGATGAAGTCGTCCACGGTTCCGCCACCGTTGTCCTCGACCCATATGAGGCTGGTGTCGCCGATCTTGGGCGGCAGTTCCGAGGCATGACAGGGCTTGCAGATGGTGAAGGCCGCGAGGAGCGCGAGGGCTCCCAGGGCGGCCATCTCGAAGATCGGGGGCTTCGGTAGGGTGTGGCTCACAGTTCGTTCTCCACGTACATGTCGAGGGCGACGAAGGCGGGGTTCTCCCGGAACTTCGAGGCAAGGACGTTAGAGGCGGCCCTGAAGACCTCCGAGGGATCGACGCGGTGTCGGCGGCAGAAGACCGAGAAGGCAGCGGCGAGCGCCACAACCTGCATCTCCTTCCGGTCGTCCTGCACACGGTCGATGATCTGAAGCGTCGTGGCTGCGACCGAGGCAGCGTCCACGTTGTTAATCCGGTCCATGTCCATCATTATTTGGACCTCCGGACGAAGCCGCACTTGACGAGGCCGTCGATGACGACGTTGCGCAGGAAGTGCTTCTCCTTGCCGGTCAGTTGGTGCCGGACGAAGGTGTGGCCGTCGACTATGATGTCGTCGTGGGAAGCGCCGTAGCGCATGGTGATGTTGGGTTTCTGCATGATAACTCCAATACGTTCGGAAACATGATCCTGAAGGGAGGGGGAATTGTCCCGGTTACGGGACGATCTAGGCGAAGAAGTACTTGCTGTTGAGGGTTTCGGACAAATCGAGACCTCCAACCATAGGCACGGCAGGGACGCTATCGGTCAGGTGATCGGGGACGACCTCGCGGGCGAAGGTCTCAAGGACGTTCTCGCCGGAGTACATGTTGACGAAGCTCTCCCGGAGGGCCTTGGCAAGCGCGGGTGTCCGAGCCGCCGTGGTGCCGTAGCTGTCATGGATCATCGCGAACTTGTCCACGCCCCGCTGGGCCGCCAGATTGACCGTGAGGGTCAGCGCGGAGGCGTCCAGAGCGTGGACGAAGTTAGGGGCGATCCCGTTGGCCTGCCGGCGGCGGTCAATCGTGTCGGGCACCTCCTCGTTGTACTTCGGCTGGAACCGAGAGCCCAACAGGGTGGTGTCGATGCGGTTGGTCCGCAGCTCGGGGTAAGCCTGGACGACCACAAAGCCGCTCGGGGTGGTCCACTGGATCGGACCTTCAGCGGAGATTTTCCGCGTCACGTCCTGTAGCCAGCCCATAGCCAACCTTGCAGCCACCACGACTTGCCCGATAGAGGACCAGACGACGGACCCAAGCCAGTTGCAGGAGGAGAACAGGGTGTCCCCAAAGGGGTCCCTAACGCCAGCCGCGAGCTTCTTAGAGGTAGCCTCCAAGACGTACTTCTGGCAGGACGACAGGGTGCCGCCGTAGGGCAGGACCATGACGGGGCGCTTGGTGATGCTCCGGTCGATCCCGAAGGCACCCCAAGTGTCGGCGAGCGCCCATTCCTTGCGGTCGTCCTCGGTGGCGTAGCAGGCTTGCGGATGGTGTTCCTGCATCGCCGTGTAGTAGAGGGTGTCGTTCACCACCTTCGCCACCTCGGCGTAAATGTCCTGCGGCTTGTCGCTGGGCACCAGATTGACAGCCTTGCCCCCGACAGGATCGCGGAGCATGGCCGAGTAGTGCTGGAGCCCGTTGCAGGAGCCGTCCATGGCGATTGGGATGCGAGACTTGAAGTTCACCGGGTCCGCGTAGAACTGGGCAAACTCGAAGCACCACGTCAGGAACACGAAGGGGCTGTCCGCTTCGGCCCACCAGAGGTAGTCGAGCGGGTCCTTGGCGGTCTGAAGAATGTGCCCGAGGTTCTCCTTCGTCCACGCTTTGCGCTCCTCGAAGTCCACCTTGTCGATCCCGTAGGAGTTGGCCCCGTGGACGAGGAACCAGTCCCGCGCCTCGTTGGTGTGGATCGGCTCGCCCTCGGCGAACACCAGCAACCCCTTAGCCACGTCCGAGCCCTGCGGGTTGAGAACCTGGGGTACGGAGTAGACGCGGCCCCTGAAGTCGAGCTGATGGGGGAAGTACATGGCGGTGTACTGGGCGTACTCCTCCGCGATCTTCACCGTCTTTAGCGCCAGCATCCGTCGTGAGAACAGCGAACGGTTCCGATTGTGGACTTGAACCGCTGCGCGTTTCCACAGGTTGCGGGCCGCCTCGTTGGTGTCGATGTCATCCGGCTTGGTCGGCACCGGGTCGTCCAGCATGGGAGGCAGACCGGCCACCTCGTTCCCGGTCCCGAGCAGAGCCTTGAGAACCTCAAGGGTCCGGGTCTCGATAGCCCACGGCGTCCTCTGGATGGAGTTGACCGAGGCCATCACGTGGGACAGGTCGGCGCTCTGGAGGGCCTTCTTGTGGGCCTTGGCTCGCGTCTTGACGAGCTGGAGCGGGTAGGGGAAGGCGGTGGTGTGGTATCCGCCGCCGGTCAGCCCCGTCCAGTCCTTCGGGGGGATCACGCAGGGGAGGTACTCGGGCGACATAATCTCGAACTGCATGTCGAGGGTCGCCACCCAGTCCCGGAAGCGCTGCGTGGGCTCCAGAACGGTGATGGTCTTCTTCCCCTGCCGGCGGGTGTCGGTGACGAACAGGCCGGTGGAGGCCGACATCAGCTCAACCAGCTTGAGCCCGGTCAGCAGTTGGTCCCGCTTCGGCCAGCTCTCCCACTCGTCGCCCTTCTCGCGCAGGAGGTGCATGTAGACGCGGCGCTTGTGTTCGAAGTGGTCCGTCCGTCCTGCCAAATCGGCCTGAACGGTCTTCATGTAGCCCTTGTTCTCCTCGGTGAACTTGGCGATGCGCTTCTCCAGCTCGACCGTGGACCCAATGCGAATCGCTAGGTTGGTCAGGTTGGTCTCTTGGGCGTAGCCGTCGAGGACCAGCTTGGCGGCGATGAAGGCGAGGACATCAGCGTCTATCCCCGTGAAAAAGCGGACGGCGCTGTGCCGGCGACCGGCGCGACCTGACCCAGCCTCTTGCCGGAACTTCAGGATCGCCGAGGCGGTGGGGTCGATCATCACGTCGAGGACTTGCTGCATGGAGCGGGACCGCGTGGCCTGCCCTTCCTCACGAGCTTCCAGAGCATTGCGCCTGAAACGCTCGATGCCGAGGGACGCCATACGGCCTTCCAGATCGGCTTGAATTTCCATCATGTCTGTCATGCGGTCCTCCAGACACGGAGGCCGGCTTCGGTAGCGCGGAGGGCTATCCTCACGTCCCGCCCCCTTGCGGCTCCATGGGCGCGGCGTTGTGCCTTTCCCATTCCTCCCATCTTCGCAATCGCGGCGCTGGGGATGAGGAAGCTGTCGCCGGGGCTCATGGAAACGTAAGGCCACTTCTGGTTCCGCTTGCTCGCTGGGGGCGGGATCGGGACGTTCTTGTCGATGGCGTACACGGGGTGTTTCTCCTTGGTTGGGCACAAGTTCGGGCACAGATGGCCTGTTTTGGTGTCTTGGGGGATTTGAGGCACCAAAATCCGGTGCGTATACGGGACAATCAAAGGCCCGCCTGTCGGCGAGCCCTATCGTGTTGAGATTGTTGGGTGTTTAGCTTTGGCCCGGTTACGGGACAATCTCCCCGCAGAACCTAAATCCAGGGCGTCTACCAGTTCCGCCACATCCGCATGGACCGGCAATCCCATGTGGCCATCATTCTGTCAATGTCGGAGACAAGATGTAGAGGTCAGGGACAAGATGTGGTCAGGTCCAAATGCTGGTTATTCGCCGGGATGCGAAGACTGTTGAAAATTGGCCTCGCCTGTGACAAAAGGCGTGTCAAATGTGACGGGACGCGACGATCCGCTTCTGCAGAATGTGATAAGAAGTAGGAAAAACAAGAACTTATTCACATTTTGGAACGCAGTTTGGGAGAGTTTGAGCCGGGTTGTCGGTCAAATCGCCAGGTTCCGTACCAAAAGCCATTCCCGGCAAGAATATACCGGCAGGCTGTGAACGGCAGAGGCCGTGGCAGTCTCATTGGTGAAAACAAAGGTTTTACGATGCAGGTCACCGAAACGCTCAACTCCGGTCTCAAGCGAGAGATCAAGATCACCGTGCCGGCCGGTGACATGGAAGCCAAGCTGATGGCGCGGCTTTCGGATGCCCGCAACAAGGTCCGCATCAACGGCTTCCGCCCGGGCAAGGTGCCGGTACAGCACCTGCGCAAGGTCTACGGCAAGTCGTTCATGGCCGAAGTGGTCAACGAAATCCTCAACGATTCGACCCGTTCGATCATTACCGGGCGTGGTGAAAAGGCTGCCATGCAGCCCGAAGTCATCATGACCGAGGACGAGAAGGAAGCCGAGAAGATCCTGGCCGGTGGCGCCGACTTCGAATTCCGCCTCAACTACGAGATCATCCCGGCG
>NZ_RZTT01000275.1 GCF_003996995.1 Mesorhizobium sp. M7A.T.Ca.US.000.02.2.1
TGAGTTCGTCGTCTCCTGGTGCCGCAGCGAGGAACTGGAAGTGACGCGCTCGCGCGCCTATCGAAAGAATGACCAGGCGCATGTGGAGCAGAAGAATGGCGCCCCGGCGGTTCGGCCGTGCCATTGATCAAGGAGGCCATCGCAAACGGCGAACGCTTCTGGGCCCATGCCTTCGAATACGTGCCTCGCACCAGCACCTTCAATCAACTCAATGTGTTCTGACCTGATGCACAGATAACGCATGCCGCGCCGCTCTCGTGTGAATCGCAAACCAAAACCGCTCTCACACCTTCCTGAAATCCGCTAAAAGTGCGTATCGAACGACACCTTACGGATTGTACCCGGCCGGGCGAGGCGCCGGGTCACTACCGGTGACATCTCGGTATCGACGCCGATCCCACTTGAATCGGCACCATCCCTCCGATACTTGTTCTAGCGAGGAAATTTCCCTTGGCTCCCCCCAACCACGAGCAAGGTCCTCGTTCCAATTGTTCAACCAACTGGGATTAAACACCGTCTCGACATAACGGACTCCGTGGTCGGGGAGAAGGGTCAGAACGAACTGCGAAGGCTCCTGAGCTGCGCGCCACTCTGCGACAGCAAGAGCGGCACCGCTCGATGGCCCGACAAGCATCCCAGTACGACGATGGAAATCGTGGACCATTTGGACCATTTTCGGAACCGGCACCCAGTGGACTTCGTCGCAGAGTTCAAAATTCACATTGCCCATGGGAATTCCTGCGCCCATCGCCAGAATCTGTTCAGACGTCTCCCGACACATCTTGCTGATGCGCGTGGCCCTGGCACCAAATATCACGCTTCTATTATGGTCGACCGCGATTACCTTTAAGTCTGGATTTTCTCGTTGTAATACGGACGCAATTCCAAAGAGCGACCCCCCGCTGCCGACCGTACCCACGATTAAATCAATCTTTGGCTGTGTCAGCAGGGCTCTCTCCGCAATCGGTTTATAAGAGAGAGAATTCAATGGGTTTGTGTACTGCTGTGGCCAAAAACTGTCCGGCATTGATGAGCGTAACTCGGCCAACATCTCCAGACGGGCCTGCTGTATCCCACCTTCGCAGTTCTTGCTGGCGTGGACCGTGTGTAGGACTGCGCCCATATTCTCCAACCTCCAGCGGACGATTTGCGACGTTGGACCGGTAACCAGCGTCAGGCGCAGATCATATAGCGAACACAGGATAGAGAGTGCCAAGGCGAACGTGCCAGAGCTGCTTTCAATGACGCGGCCGCCGGCTCGTAAATGTCCGCTCGCCAGCGCAGCATCAAGAATGTGCTTCGCAGGCGTAAATTTCATCAGGTCGAACTTTGCGACGACGAGATTTTGCGCGACCTGCACGAGCTTTGGGAAGGAAAGCTCTTCGACTATGTCGGGGTGAAATAGCTTTACGGAAGGTAGATCCATGATTCGATTGCCCCTCATTATGTTGAAATAGCGGAACGGTAGAACTACTGCCTCACGAGCCGTCTTCTTCGGACGACAAGGCAGCTGGCCGAGGCGTCTTTAGCGCGCGGCTTAATTGGGTCAGCGACGATGCCGGCGTTGAAAGCGCATTGACGCTCGGCATTTTCCCTTCGCTCCTTCCATTGAAGCTGAACGAGCTCCCGCGGCTTTCCTCTGAATGACCCAAACCTCATGCCAATTCGGATTGGTCGAGCTGCAGAAGGGGAGGATTGCATTTCCGCTATTCGGCCCGTCCAATTAACTACAGCGCATTTGAAGGATTGGCCGATGTGCGTACGACTCCAGCCATTTTGTTTGCTTTCGGCCTGGCCGCGGCCAGCCCCATTCCACACCTCTGTCACGATCTATTCGCGTCGATTATTTGGCGGACTTGGGCCCAGCGCCGCGTTCGCTGAAAGCAGCCCTATCGCACCGCAATCCCGCCGGTGCGCTTCCTGAATATGGCGCCTGCTGTGTGCTAGCACGATCGCAATCGCTAATTGGGCCGACAGAGCCAGACCGATCGGCTAAGTGGAAGCTCGACCCAAAGTCTCAAGTGCGACTCTATGGCGCCGACGCTCCGCGAGATAGAAATCGATCCACGCCTTCGTCTTAACCGGCCGGGTCATGCCTAGTGTCCCGCCAAGGCGTGACGGGACGCGCGAGCCTTTGAACGTCCACTGGGCAATCTGCGTCATCGGGACGCTGACGTGTAGCATGTGGGCGGCGAGCAAGTGCGGATTCCGGCGAAGCCGGCCATGCATTCCGAACTGATGCCGGCCACCTATTCCAATTTCATTCCGGCCACTGTTCCGATTTGAAGCCGGTCACTTTCTGGGTCTGAACCTGGGTCGTTTGGATGTTTGGTTCGAGTTCGGTGAAGGTCAAGCAGGCGATGTGTCCGGCGACGAGATTGATCGTTTTGGCATGCTCTCGCCGGACAGCTCGATCCGATAACGCATAACGCGTCGCGCGGTCTGAAGCTCTCAAAATTTGTCGAAGATCAGACGCAGCCGAGCCTGAAAACCTCTTCATCAGGGTTGAACACGATCTGGCCGGGGCGGTTGTAGGTCAAGCCACCTGCCAGCGGTATGCGAAGCTCGCCGCGCGCCGCCTTCTGCCGCTCCCCTTGATTCAGGCGGATGCGGATCTGGTGCAACTCCGCTTCACTCATGATCCCCGAGAGCCACTAACCATGGCCGGTCGTGATAGGCGCAGGGATCGTAGAGGCGCTCGCCATCGGCGTTGATAACGCCGAACAATGAACACAACTCGAGGAGTTGATGCCAATCCCGGTTGTTGCGCGCCAATCGAGATGCATCGAGCCTGACCACCAGACCCGCGTTGCCAGCCCGATCTCGGCGATGAGCCGTTGGAAGCCGCCGCGCTCGACTTGGCCGTTTCCTGATTTTCCAAGATCCTCGTCGATTACGACGACACGATCCGGCGGCCAGCCTAATCTGACGGCGCGGTCCACCAAACTGTACTGAAGTTCGGCGCTTTCCTGGTGGTGGCGCACCTGGTTTATTGAGGAAATGGCGCACATAGACGTAAGAACTTTGAACGTCGGACGGCTGTGAGCCGCTCGTCAGGACTGCTCGGAATAGCCAACATCAAACCGCTCCCTGGCCGCTGGCGCGTTCGGCGGCATCCGGCGGATCAGAGTCGCGAGCATCTGCGCGACTTGGTGCTGAGATACCGGTAGGAGATTGTTCCAAAGGCTGGGCGTATCTGGCTTGATCCGTACCAGTGGAACACTGGTCTCCGGTAGAGACACCGCAGTCCGATGCGCCAAGCATGAGCAACCATCGCAACTCTCTCTTGAGTTACTAAAGATGATTCGCGCATAATACACTAAAGGAAGCAAAATCAGAACGGATATTAACTTCTCGCCGCGCTACGATGTTCATGATCATCCTCGCTAGCAGGCGACAAATCCGTCACTGACCGGCGGATATCGCGTGACCGTCCATCCTTCAGCTTGTCGGGCACGATCAGGCGGGGGAACGCCCTCGAAGAAACGGAACATCCGCACATGGGTGCCGATCCAGTGCGGCAGGGTCTGCGTCCACGTCGCCTCCGCATAGGTGAAGCTGGAGGCCCCGAACCTGGCGGATCTCGCCGGTGCGCGGGTCGACAATGGCGATCTTCGTGCCCGAATAGTCGACGAAGACCTTGTCGCCGGCGACGTGATGCTGCCGCATCGTCGGCGAAAGCCGCCGTTCGAAACCGCGAAAGAGATCGCCGAGCGGCTGCAGCCATAGCCGCCGGGATGCACGGCGCGATATTCTTCCCACAAAATGAGGAGCGTAACGCCCGGCTTCTTGAGCTCGACGACAAGGTCGGCCCAGTTCGGTTCAAAGCGACGCCGCATGCCCTGCTTGACCCCGGCCCGTGCGAACAGCTTGCCCTCGAGGGCATCGTCGGTCAGTTCGCCCGGCAGCGGCCAGGTCAGCCCCGCCGTGGTCCCTCGCTTCAGGTTGTCTTGAATGGTGCTACGCGCCACCCCGAGCGTCGCGCGATGTCCCGGGCGCTGGTCCCGTCCCTGCCAAGCCGGAGCATTTGTCTCCATTGTCTCATGGTCAGCTTCCTCTTTGCCGGCATCACGCTTTCCTTGTTCGATACAAGGAGCGTCATGCCGCAGTTGCTGACCCAGGTGGTGCTCTTCAGTCGCTCGAAAGTGGCCGGTTATTGATCGGAGCCCTGGCCGGCTTCATTCCGGAATGGTGGCCGGCTTCAAATCGGAATACCCGGCCGGTTTGAATCGGAATCCGCGAGCAGGCGTTCGCGCTCGAAAGGTTCGGCGTTGCCGTCGAGCTTCTTGATGGAGGGAGTTAGAAGCCGACTCTTGGATTCCTTCGGAGCCCCCAAACAACTGGTCAGAACGACGGGTCCTACGCTACTGTTTTTGTAACACCTATGACAGGTGCTATCTGGGATCACTCCTCCAGACTTTCTCAGTAAGCCGTTGAGTAGCAACAGAAAGGTATCTTCTCAGGTTCGCTCTGTGCAGTTGGCCCGATTTTTGAGACTTTGCGTAGTGAGGCGGTAGAAATGTGCCGATTTGATGTTGCGGGCAGCGTTGATGTCGATCGGGCGCATAAGGAAGTTAAACCGGATTCGCGTCAGATAGCATCGTACCGCGAGGGGCAGTGCAATTGCCCGAGCCCATGGCACTTGTCGCCTAAAGCGGCGGGACTTGATCGACGGCAGCAAATGTAAGTCTCACTCCGGTATTCAGATATATTGCGAGGTTCACCATGCGGGCAACAGAAGGACGCGGCGAAGCTATCGGCCATCATGGCGAGCTCATTCAAGGCGTTTTTGAAGACCAAAATGCTCGTCTGCACCGTGGGCTGATATCGCTTCCTTGCCGCCACCTCAAGTCCACGGCGAATTTCAAGAATAACGGCGAAGAGAGGTTGTCCGTCACCCCGCAGCATTGCCAAAAGGCAAAACGCGCCGCGGAGCTCACGCTCAAGACTTTTGCCCGGAGCTCGATCGGCGGACGTCTGACAATAAAAAGCAATATCCCTATTGGACGCGGCATGGGCTCATCTACCGCTGATGTGCTGGCCAGCATCTTGGCCGTTCTCAATTACCTCGACCTCGAATCAACACCTCATCGCATAATGGCAATTGCGGTTGGCGCGGAGGCAGCTTGCGATTCGACGCTCTTTTCCCAGCAAGCGGTGCTCTTCTCGCATCGCGAAGGTTTCGTGATAGAGGCCTTCAGAAACCCGCTTCCGGCGATCGACTTCATCAGCATAGACACAACTCCCAACCAGACCGTTGACACTCTTGTATTCAAGCCGGCTCAGTACGATCCGTTCGAGGTCGGAGTCTTTCGGCCACTCCGGAGTCTTCTCCGTAGAGCGATCGACGACTCCGACGTTGGTCTGCTTGGACGAGTTGCCACCGCAAGCGCTAGAATAAACGAGAGATTCCTCCCCAAGCCCCGACTGTTCGATATCGAAGCGATTGGCGCTCGCCATGGCGCTCTCGGGGTACAAGTTGCTCATAGCGGGACAGTTGTCGGCTTAATGTTCGACCCGGCGAAGGAAAGGAGCACCGAAAACATGGATCTCGCGATGTGTGACCTTAGAAACATAGGTTTAAACCCTTCCGCATTTCGGCACTGAATCGGTCTGGGAGTAAAAAGTGGCTAGCAAACCTCTAATGCGCAATCTTGTGGATTTCGAGAACCCTAGAATCATCGAATTGAACGATGGCCTGTGTGGCGCCAGTTTTTTTCTAATGAAGCTTCTTCCAGCCCGGTTTATCCTAGAACGGGCCGTGGAGCAAAGAGCACTGAAAATAGGTGCCAGCATTTGTGACTCTTCTTCAGGGAATTTTGGGCTCGCCTTGGCCATGCTTGCTGCACAGCATGGCTACAAACTTACACTAGTGAGCGACCCGTCGCTCGATCGGCACCTTCATACACGCCTTGCCCAGCTTAATGTGCACGTAGACGTCGTCAGCAAGCCAGCGCGCGGTGGTGGATTTCAACAGGCGCGCTCGGAAAGGCTGAACAGGTATCTCAGGGAGATACCCGGCAGCTATTGGCCCGCGCCCCACTCAAACCCGGATAATCCGCTCGCCTACGCGAAGCTAGCGGAGTTGCTCATCGATCGAGTGGGAAAAATCGACTGCCTGGTGGGCCCCGTCGGGTCAGGGGGCTCCATGTGCGGCACGTCCAGGTACTTACGAGTGCCGTTCCCCGGATTGCATACTATTGGAATTGATTCGCCAAAGTCAGTTCTATTTGGCCAACTTAGCGGCAAGCGACAGCTTAGCGGGCTGGAACGGAGCATCATTCCCTCCAATATCAATCACAGTCATTTCGACGAGGTACATTGGCTGACGCAAGCAGAAGCATTTCATGCGACTCATCGTTTACACCGAGACTATGGGCTATTTATGGGACCTACCGGTGGTGCTGCGTATAGGGTCGCGAACTGGTGGTCTCAGAGGAATCCTGGCAAGAAGGTTGTCGCCATATTTCCTGATGAGGGGCATCGCTACATCGAAACTGTCTATAACGAGGACTGGCTTAGATCCGTCCCTGGATGGCGTGAATCGTTGCGCGAACAGCCAGTGCCTGTTGCCGCGCCCACGGGGGAATTGACGGGCTGGTCCTATTTTGCCTGGGGCAGGCGAACACTCGATCAAGTGCTTGCCAGCGCGATGGAGTATGCGCCCCTCCGGTCATCTTTCGAAAACCGTTTGCCTCCGCAGTCGATAAAGCAAAAAAGACCCAGTGGGGCAATGCACCTCAAGCCGATTACGCCTCCCTCCGAAGGGTGCGGTGCGAGGCTAATAGCTTTGTCTCGCTTTGATGATGCCGCGGTCATCCATTTAAAGCTTGATCCAGAGCAGGAGCAGTTTGTGGATCCGTTGGAAGTGGTGTTCTCGGATCTTCGAAATAGCTCTTGGCCCGAATGTGAGCATCCCTTCTCGATTGTAGTTCGCGACGAAGCTGTCGGTTTTTTTGTCCTGCGCGAAAAAATGGCTTTGCCAGAGTGGGCACCGCCGGATGTGATCACTTTGCATAGCCTTCGCGTGGGCTCTACACATCAACGCAGCGGATACGGTGAGGCAGCAATGAGACTTGCCGTCCAATGGGTCTTAGTCAACCGACCAGCCGTCGCCTGCCTCTTGCTTGCAGCAAACGTCCGCAATCTCACAGCTAGAAACGTTTACCTGAGGTCGGGCTTTTGCGATACCGGCGCTACTTACTGCGGCCCGGTTGGCACTCAAAATATCCTTAAATACATATTCGATTCAGAATAGTTGGAAGGTTTGAAGCTTGCACTTTTAAATTACAGATAGCTCGCCTGAGGGGCCATGCTCCACGAGCGAGCGCTTTCGGGCCGGCGTGCCTCATAGCCACTATCTTACCGGGGCGTTGCGCCTTACCTATCAAGCGACATCCGGAAGTGACCCCTCCTATTGCCTCACCGAGGAATGTTCCCGAACGCGATAGGGCCGACATGGGCCCTTTCTCCATCCGTCGCGGCGGAGGGAGATAGCGGCCAGCTCTTCATCCAACCGCCATCGAGGATGATCAGCCCAGCCATTTCCATGCGCCAGACCTTCACAAGCCGTTGCACCATTCTCAGGTTCTTTTCCTTAAAGCGCGAGGGGTCGATCTTTGTCAGGCGTTGCAACACACTTGCTGCCGAGAGCGCCGGCTCTTCCTCGAGCCATCCTTGATGTGCGCCTCGAACGGCTCGTACATGCTGGGTCTCTTCGGATAGGGTTTGGTCCGCCGATACGGCCGCCGATGCGTTGGTCGGGTCTCGCCACTCTTCCAGGCCGTCTTCAGATTCGCGGCGAAGCGCTGGAGATCGATAACGGCCGGCTCCTCAATCTTCGCATTCAGGCCACGACGATCGACCCGCCGCCCAAGCTCCTCCTGCGCGGCGCGGATACCAGCAAACAGCAGCACGGGATCGGCGGTTTCCATCATCGCCTGGAGCCGCTGCTTGTCGGCCTCGGCCACACCCGGATGTGCAAGGACACGGGCCGCAGGCGGAACTGGCGGATGATAGCGCTTGATCACACGAGCGCCGATCCGCGTCTTCTCCTGAAGCTTGAATGACGGTTGGAACAGATTGCCGTAAAGCCGCACGACAGCATAAAGTTTACCAAGCGCGGCCGTCGCCGCCGCGCCGACAAACCGACCATACCCCACCAGGCGACGCACGATGGCGCCATTCTTCTGCTCCACATGCGCCTGGTCATTCTTTCGATAGGCGCGCGAGCGCGTCACTTCCAGTTCCTCGCTGCGGCACCAGGAGACGACGAACTCG
>NZ_RZTT01000276.1 GCF_003996995.1 Mesorhizobium sp. M7A.T.Ca.US.000.02.2.1
CCACACACCCGTGGTGAGGTTGGCGGTGTAGCCGACGAACCAGGCGTCGCGCGAATTTTGACTGGTGCCGGTCTTGCCGGCCGATGGCCAGGCGAAAGCCGCTTTCCGGGCAGTGCCGATCTCGACCGTGCCCGTCATCATCGAGTTCATCATGCCGACGATCTCGGGCTTGACGACGCGCGGCGCGCTGCCGCCGCCGCTGTCGTAAAGCACCTTGCCCTCGGTGGTCGTCACGCGCCGGATGAAATGGATGTCCGGCTTGTAGCCGCCATTGGCAAAGGGGACATAGGCCGAGGTCAGCTCCAGCGGCGTCACTTCCGAAGTGCCGAGCGCGATCGAGGTGTTGGCTATCAGGTCGGACTGGATGCCCATGCGGTGCGCCGCCTCGACAACCGCGTTCGGCCCGACCTCCATGGTCAGTTGCGCCGCCACCGAGTTCAGCGACTTGGCCAGCGCGGTGGCCAGCGTCACCTTGCCGAAATACTTGCCGCCGTAATTGTCGGGTGTCCAATTGCCGATCTTGATCGGCGCATCGTTGCGGATGCTGTCGGGCGTGCGACCGGCTTCGAGCGCGGCCATATAGACGAACGGCTTGAACGCCGAGCCCGGCTGGCGACGTGCCTCCGAAGCACGGTCGAACTGGCTGGTCGAATAGTCGTAGCCGCCGACCATGGCACGCACCGCACCGGAATCGTCGATCGACACCAGCGCGCCCTGTGTGACGTTGAGCTTCTTGCCGCTCTCGTCGATCAGTCTGCGGATCGACTGTTCGGCGAGCTTTTGCAGGTTGAGGTCGACGGTGCTGTCGATGACGATGTCGCCGCGCACATCGCCGATCAGGTCGGGCAATTCCTCCATGATGGTGTCGGCGACATAATTCTCCGAGCCGGTCCAGTAGGACGGCGCGCGCGTTGCCGGCGCGCTCATCGCCGAGGTCATTTCCTTGGCGCTGATCTTTCCCTCGTCACGCATGGCGGCAAGCACCAGTTGCGAGCGTTCCTCGGCCGCCTTCGGATCGCGTGCCGGGGACAGCCGCGACGGCGCCTTCAACAGGCCGGCAAGCAATGCGGCTTCCGACAGGGTGACGTCGCGCGCGCTCTTGCCGAAATAGCGGCGCGAGGCGGCCTCGACGCCATAGGCGCCGGAACCGAAATACACCCGATTCAGGTACATTTCGAGGATCTGGTCCTTGGTGTGCTTGTGCTCCAGCCACAGCGCCAGCAGCACTTCCTGCACCTTGCGTTCCAGCGTGCGGTCGGGTGTCAGGAACAGGTTCTTCGCCAATTGCTGGGTCAGCGTCGAACCGCCCTGCGAGAAACGCCCGCCCAGCACATTGGTGACCATGGCGCGGGACAGCCCGATCGGGTCGATGCCGAAATGCGAGTAGAAGCGCCGGTCCTCGATGGCGATGACGGCTTCCGGGATATAGGGCGACATTTCATGCAGGCCGACGGCCTCGCCGCCGCTCATGCCGCGATTGGCGAGCAATTGGCCATCTGCCGAGACGATCTTGATGTTGGGGGCGCGGTCGGGAATCGACCAGGTCGTCGCCGCCGGCATCTTGGCGCCATAGTAGACGACGATGCCGGCCACCGCGATGCCGCCCCAGATGGCGAACACGAAGCACCAGTAGAACAGCCGGCCGAGCACACCGAACAGGCCGCGCCGGCTTCTGCCGCGCTTGGCCCGCGACGATTTCCCTTTGGCCGGCTTGCGTTTTGCGGAGGCTTTGCGATTGCTCGGCACGACGCGATCCTCCTCGTTCACCGAAAGACCCGCCGAGGACCGCGCCTGCGGCGGCCCCTCGAAACTGGGTTCGATGCGACTGTCTCTGCGGTTCGCCATGCGCTGTGCTTGATATCCCCGATGCCTATGGCGTTCGGGTTGAAGAGTAGATGCGGCGGTTTAAAGGCGGGTTAAGTCGTGTTCGAATGCCGGCCCTGGCGTTGGTCAACGATGTTGATGCGAAAAAGCCGCTACGCCTTGATATCTCGCTAGAGACCCGCCGCCTTCGCCAGATAGGGCGCCAGCGCCAGCGCATAGGTGGCCGTCATATGGTGATGGTCGCGCCAGACGATGATGTTGCCGACCACGGCCGAACAGCTGTGCTTGCCACATAAGGCATCGTTCATGTCAACGACACGGACCCCTGGCAATGCCCCTGCGGCGAGGGCGAAGACATCGCTCGTCTCCACCTCCTGTCGCGCGTTGACGCATTTGTCGGGATCGGCGGTCAGGCAATCACCGGGATCGAACTTGACGAAAGGCGTGTTCCGAATGGCGATAATACGCACGCCCGTTCTGTTCAAGTCGCTCCAGATGCTGCGCAAACCGTCGATCATTGCCGGCTCCGGTGTGTCGGAATAGCGAGACTGGCTGGTGAACATCAGGTCTGGCCGCAATTTCCTGATCTCGGCGAGAACGTTGTCGCGCCATGTTGCGCAGGCCTCATACGGCTTACCTTCATCCGTCACCGCGGCAAGGGTGAAAGGGCATGCAGCCTTGGTGAAGGTGACCAATTTCCACTTGCGGTCCCTGGCAATCTTGTCGATGGCCGGGATCCATTGTGCTGCGTGTGAATCGCCTGCGACGACAATGGTTCTGGTTCCCTGGGGATCGCCGAGCTGGCAGCCCACAGCTTGCGTGCTGTCCTGCTCCTGATGGCATTTCAGTCGATAGACGATCGGTACGTCACGCCTGAGTTTGCCGAGGGATGGCAGCAGTTCCACGTCGCGCGGAACCGAAGCGTTGGCAAGCAGCGCTGCCGGCCCTGGATAATTCGGTGTTCCGATCAGGCTGAAATCGACGTCTTGCCTGTCGAGCGCATAGCCGAGCCCACCCGACACCATCACGCATACGGCAACGGCGGCAGTGGCATAGGCCAGAGGTTTCCGTTCCGTATCCGACCGAGGCTGCCGGTAGCGCTGTTCGACATATCGGTAGGACAGATCCGAGATTGCCAGCGTCAGGGCGATCAGCACGAGACCTGCAAGGAGCCCGGCCGCGGGGCGATGCGCCGAATAGAAAACAACCAGCGGCCAATGCCAGAGGTAGATCGAATACGACCGGTCGCCGACATAGCAAAGGATGCTGGCGTCAAGCCCGCGAAACCGGCCTAGTTTGATGCCGCCGGCGGCAATGATGAGCACCGTCCCCAGGGTCGGCAGCAACGCAAGAGCGCCAGGAAATGACGTCGAGGCGGAAAAGAAAAGCGCTGAAAACCCGATGGCGCCAATACCGGTCATCGCCATTGCGGCGCGCAATGGCAGCCCTGCCCTGAACCGATGGACCGTCAGCGCCAGCAGGCCACCAAGCGCCAGCTCCCACAGACGGGTATGGGTTACGAAATAAGCGGCGGCCGGATCGCTCCGGGTGATGACAACCGAGGCGATCAGCGATCCGGCAAAAACCGCGGTCAGCCCCACGAGGAATACGTCTTTCGCTGGCCGCCCGAGACGGCGCGCCAGCCAAAGGCCTGCCACCATCAGCAATGGCCAGACGATATAGAACTGCTCCTCGATGGATAGAGACCAGTAATGTTGTACCGGGCTCGCCGCCTCCTCGGCGCCGAGATAGTCGACCGCCTGCCAGGCAAGCCGCCAGTTCTGCACATAAAGCACACTGGCAGCGACCTGGATTGCCGTCTCTTCCCAACGTGCCATGGACAGGAAGACCAGCGTTCCTGCGAGCGTGGCAAGAAGGGCCAGGATCGCAGTCGGCAGCAGTCGCCGCACTCGCCGCGAATAAAAGGCCATCAGCGAGATGCGGCCGTCGCGCAGCGCCATGCGGGCAAGCAGACCGGTGATGAGATAGCCCGAGATGACGAAGAACACATCGACCCCGACATACCCGCCAGGAAGAACCGCGGGCCAGATGTGGAAAACCACCACCAGGGCAACGGCAATGCCACGCAGCCCCTGGATTTCAGGCCGCAATGCAACAGGCCCCTCAGCGTCTTCTGTCAACACCACCCGCCTCAGACCTGATTTCAGATGGGCTCGAACTTCACATCCGGCTGGTCAGGACCGCCGGCTTGCCGCAACAGCGCGAGAATGTGTTCGCTCCTGTCAACCTGCTGTCGCCTCCAGTTCGAGGCGTTAGTCACGTGCAGCCAGCCATCGACCACCATGAAAAAATCCTCGGATTGATCATGTCCCGCGCCGAAGCGAAGCGATTTGTTATCGGCGAACCGAACCATCGCCGGGTCGATCGACCTGTAGAGCACCGGCCAGTTACCGCCGCCGGAATCCATATGAAACTTGTAGCTCGGGGCGAAATCCAGCCGCCGCCGCAACAGGCTTCCATCGAAAAAACAGAAGCCGGGCCACAGGAACCAGCCGCCTAGTGTCGGCGTATCGCGCCGCACGCTGCCGTAGAGGCTCTTGCCCTCCATCCGGTCGCGGATCGAAAATGGCTCAGTCGGAAAGATGTCATGATCGATGAAGCCGAAAAGCTTCGGCCCGAACCCAGGCAAGAAATTCCGCACGATCCAGTTGAGCGCTTGACCGTGCGATCTGCTGACGACCAGCCTGTTCTTCGGCAAGGCGACATAGGGGACATGCTGGCGACGGCAGAGATCGCGGATCGCTTCCCTTGCATCGTCCTTGTTGCTGTTGTCGAAAACGATGTAGCTTTCGTGCTCGGCCAGGTATCTGCGTACCAGGTGGATTTGCCATTCGATCATTTCGGGCCGGTTGAAGGCTACGGTGGCTATGATCGTATCGCGGAAAGCCTGCTCTCGCCCCTGCAATTCGCTGACCGGCGCGGATGTCCTCAGGAAGCGAAACACCCGCCAATGATAGCGCAGCAGCGCCTCGCGTCTTGGCGGCCTGTTCAGCCTCTCCCATTCCGCAACGGTAATTCTGGGCTGATCGACGTCTTCCGGAGCGTCAGAAGCCACCATGTCGTGCTCCTGCATGTGCCGTTCGACGGCTCAGTTCTGCTGGATCGAAATGCCCTTGTCGTCGATCTTGAGCTCGACGCCCTTGGGTTTGGTCTGCTCGCGATAGACGTAGATGCCGAGCGCAATGACCACGACTATGAGCGCGCCAATGATGAGATAGAGCGTATTCTGTTTCATGGCGCGCTCTTTGCGTTGTCGAGCCTCAGGCTCGTTTCAGGACCTTGACCAGCACCAGCAGGATAATGGCGCCGATTGTGGCATGGATGATCGCGGCGAGAGTGCCGCCGCCGATGGAAAATCCGATCCTCGGAAACAGCCAGCCGGCGATGAACGCGCCGACGATGCCGACGATGATGTTGCCGATAAGGCCGAAGCCGAAACCGGAAACGATAAGACCGGCGAGCCAGCCGGCGATGGCACCGATGATGATGAAGACGAGCAGGCTTTCGACACCCATAGAGAGTTCCTCCGAGCAAGAGGGCGACGGCGGAACGGAAAGCTCCGAATCGGCCTCGATATCAACGGCTTCAGGCTATTCGAAAGCGGCCAGCCTCACCAGCGGCGCACTCATTGATCGTCATCGTCGCTTGCGGCAGGGCGCCAGCTGGTCGGCTCGACCTTCTTTTGCGTGTGACTGTCGATATAGACCCACCAGCCGTCGTCGCGATATTGCGCGATGGATTCGTTGATCACGCCGTCGCTATCCTTCCACGTGACGGAGACCTTGGAGCCGTCTGTCGGCGCGGTCACAATCGGCTTTCTGTCCGCCATGTCATCATCCCCCAATTGCACCGACAAACTGAGCCGACAGAACGCCGCGGCCCGCATCCGGTTCCAGCCGGTACCGGCTGCGCGATGTGCTGGCCGGGACGACCGTCAGCTATGGGCGAAGATATCCTCTTCGTCCCAGCCCATCAGGTCAAGCTTGGCACGCGTCGGCAGGAAGCGGAAGCAGGCATCGGCCTCCTTGGCCCGCCCATCGCGCGCCAGGCGTCCGGCAAGCACATCGCGCAACCGGTGCAGATAGAGCACATCGGAAGCCGCATATTCGAGCTGTTCGGGCGACAGCGTCTCGGCCGCCCAGTCCGACGATTGCTGGGCCTTGGACAAGCCGACACCGAGAAGCTCGAAGCAGATGTCCTTCAGCCCGTGGCGGTCGGTGTAGGTGCGGGTCAGCCGCGAGGCGATCTTGGTGCAGAACACCGGCTCCGGCATGACGCCGAACGCATTGTAGAGAACGGCGAGATCGAAGCGGCCGTAGTGGAACAGCTTGGTTACGCCACGGTTCCGCAGCAGGCTGACGAGGTTCGGCGCCTTCTTCTGGCCGGGTGCGATCTGGATGACGTCGGCCGTGCCGTCGCCGGGCGAAATCTGCACCACGCACAGCCGGTCACGATGCGGATTGAGCCCGAGCGTCTCGGTGTCGATGGCCACTGCCCCGACATTGTAGTGCGAGAGGTCGGGCAGATCATGCTTGTGGAAACGGATATCGGCCATTGTGTTCTCCGGTCGAGCCTTGCGCGTCCCCTGACCCCCAAGGGACGCTGCAGCGCTTTGTCTTGTGGCCCGTCCTCGCCGCGATCCGCTGAAAAATCAACAGGAAAACAGGGGTTCCGCCGCTCAGCGCGTCAAGGCATCGAGAATCCGCGCCCAGGAGCGCTGGCCCTTGTGGAAGGAGCTGAGCTCGTATTTCTCGTTGGGCGAGTGGATGCGGTCGTCGTCGAGGCCGAACCCGACCAGCAGCGATTCCATACCGAGATAGGTCTGGAAATCGCCGACAACCGGAATGGAGCCGCCGCTGCCCGTCGTCACCGCCGGCTTCGGCCATTCGTCGGACAGCGCATTCTTGGCCTTGGCGAGGAAGGGCGAGTCGTAGGAAAGCTGGATTGCCGGCGAGCCGCCATGCGGATGGAATTCGACCGAACAGTCGGCCGGAATCCGCTCCTTGACGAATTTCTGGAACGCAGCGCGAATTTTCTTGTGATCCTGCTTGTGGACAAGGCGAAACGACACCTTCGCCGAGGCTTCCGCCGCGATCACCGTCTTGAAGCCCTTGCCGGTATAGCCGCCGATGATGCCGTTGAACTCGGCTGTCGGCCGCGCCCAGGTCAACTCCAGCACCGAGCGGCCCTTTTCGCCCGACGGGATCGACAGGCCGACCGGTCCCAGGAACGTCTCGGCGGTCTCGCCGAGCGTCTCCCATGATTTCAGGATCTGCGACGGTGTTTCCTCGACGCCGTCATAGAAGCCGGGGATGGTGATATGGCCGTCCTTGTCGTGGATATCGGCCAACACCTTGGCCAGGATGCGGATCGGATTGGCGGCGGCACCGCCATAGAGGCCGGAATGCAGGTCGCGATCGGCCGCCTTCACCGTGATCTCCTCGCCGACCAGCCCGCGCAGCCCGACGCAGATCGACGGCGTGTCGCGGTCCCACATGCCAGTATCGCAGACCAGCGCGAAATCGGCCTTGAGTTCGTCGGCATTGGCTTCGAGGAACGGCTTCAACGAGGGCGAGCCGGACTCCTCTTCGCCCTCGAACAGGATGGTGATGCGGCAAGGCAGATTGCCGTGCACCTGTTTCCAGGCGCGGCAAGCCTCGACGAAGGTCATCAACTGGCCCTTGTCGTCGGCCGACCCGCGTCCGGTGATCACCTTGTGATCCGGCCCGACCTCCTTGACAGCAGGCGCGAACGGATCGCTTTCCCACAATTCGATCGGATCGACCGGCTGAACGTCATAATGGCCGTAGAACAGCACATGCGGCGAACCGGCCGGGCCGTCATGGTGCGCAACCACCATCGGGTGGCCTGGTGTGTCGCGAACGCTGGCGTCGAAGCCGATCAGCTTGAGTTCGGCCACCAGCCATTCCGCCGCCTTGCGGCAATCGGCGGCAAAGGCCGGATCGGTGGAGATCGACTTGATCTTGAGCAAGCCGAACAGGCGCTCGAGGCTCTGGTCGAGATTGTTGTCGAGACGGTCGAGGACGGGGGAAATTGCGGACATATGTGAAGCCTTTCGATTCAGAACCCGAACCGTAAAGGCAGGACAGGAAAACGAAAAGCCCGCGATCATTGGACCACGGGCTGCAAACGTCTGTCTGGGATAAAAAAGACCGCCGTGGTGGAGGGGGAACCACGGCGGCCTTCTACTCGAAACGATGCGGCAGCCCGGAGAGGGGGGATAGGCTGCCGCAGGTGTCCGGGATAGGCGGGGGACGGGCCTTGCTCCGGACTCGGCGAAAACTGCCGATGACGTGTATTTTGGTCTCTGAACGTGGCGATTCAAGGGCACGAAAATTACAGTTTTTTTACATAGGCGTG
>NZ_RZTT01000277.1 GCF_003996995.1 Mesorhizobium sp. M7A.T.Ca.US.000.02.2.1
GCCCACGCCTGGGCGGCGCGCGGCCGGGTGCGTCTTGGTGGCGCCGCCGACCATGCCCAGCGCCATCGGCATTTCCAGCGTCCCCACGAGGTTTCCGGCGGCGTCGGTCTCCCAGCGGCTCAACGACGTATAACGGCCGCCGCGCGCCGCCCAGGCGTGGGCGCCGGCCTCGATCGCCCGCCAGTCGTTGCCGGTCGCGACGACGACTGGATCGATGCCGTTCATGATGCCCTTATTGTGCGTGGCCGCGCGGTAAGGATCGACGATCGCCAGCGAACAGGCCTCGACGATGCCGGCAACGATACGCTCGCCGGTGAACTCCTTCGTCGCCAGTGCCTTCGGCGTCAGCCGCACCCGCGCTCGCGCCAGCCTGAGGTCGGCCAGGTTGGAGAGGATGCGCAGCCGGACGGTGCCGCCCGAAATGCGCTCGATCATCGGTGCGACTGCCTCGGCCATGGTATTGACCGTGTTGGCGCCCATCGCGTCGCGCACGTCGACGAGCAGATGCAGCACCACCATCGGTCCGACTTGCGTCTCCTCGAACACCTGCACTTCAATCTCGCGGCAGCCGCCGCCGAGGCCGATCAGCACCCGGTCCTTCTCGTTGGCGGCGGCGATGATCTGGTCGCGGGCCGACAGCAGCCTGGCGCGTGCGCCGTGCGGATCGGACAGACCGAGTACCTGCACCTGTGCCCGCATGATCGGTGCGGTGCTCGATGTCTCGAAGCCGCCGCAACCGCGGGCGATGCGCGCCATGTAGGAGGCGGCGGCGACCACCGACGGCTCTTCCACCGCCATCGGGATGAGGTAATCGCGACCGTTGATGGTGAAGTTGGTGGCGACGCCGAGCGGAATCTCGAAGGTGCCGACCACATTCTCGATCATGCCGTTGGCGAGATCGAGCGGCAGGACGCCGCCGCGCAAGGCATCGCGATCCGCCTGCCCAAGACGAGCGGCGTCGCCGACCGTCGCCAGGCGATCGGCCGGCGACAGGTCGCGGAATTTCTCGATGCGGGAATTCAGCCGCGGCTCGACACCGCTGTCCTGGACAGCCACCATCACGATCGCCTCCCTGCGAATGCTTGTCGTTGAGGCAGCTATCGTTTAACTGATACCATCTATCAAGGTACAGCTACAGGAAACAGCGACAAACTGTACCAGTCCATATCAGGGCACGCAGCCCATCGGAGGATGTTCGGGATGACGCGCGCCGAGGCCGTGGCGGCAGAGATCAGAAGGCGCATCGAGACCGGCTCGATTGCCGTCGGCGCCAAGCTTCCGTCGATACGCAAGGCCGCCGAGCAATTCGACGTTTCCAAGAACACCATCGTCGACGCCTATGACCGGCTGGTATCCGCGGGCATCGCGTTTTCGCGGCCCGGCGCCGGCTTCATGGTCGCCGAGCGTCGCCGGCAGACGCCGAGCGAGCGTCCCCGCCATGTCGCGGAAGCGGTCGACATCGCCTCGCTGCTCAATGCGCAGTTGGAGGAGAGCTTTTCGATCCGCGTCGGCGACGGGCGGCCGCCCGCCTCATGGATGGAGGAATCGGAAGTGCGGCGCCATCTCGGGCTGCTCGGCCGGCACCAGAGGTCCAGCAGTGACGGCTATGGTTCGGCGATGGGCCTGCCGGCGCTGCGCGAGCGCCTCGCCTTCGACCTCATGGAGCGCGAGGTGCAGGCGAGCCCGGACCAGATCCTGCTGACATTCGGCGCCAACCACGCACTGGACCTGATCATACGCCGCTTCCTCGTCGCCGGCGATACCGTGCTGGTCGACGACCCCGGCTACTACCCGCTTTTCGCCAAGCTGAAGCTGGCGCAGATCCGCATGATCGGCGTGAAGCGGACGCCGACCGGTCCGGACCTCGACGATCTCGCCGGCAAGGCCGAGCGCGAGCGTCCGAAGCTGTTCTTCACACAATCGCTTGCGCACAATCCAACCGGCAGCTCGACCAACCTGCCGACGGCTCACTCGATCCTGACGATCGCCGCGCGCTGCGACATGCTGGTGGTCGAGGACGACCCGTTCGTCGACCTGCCGACGGTCCGTGGCGTTGGCCTTGCGCCTCTCGACCAGTTGCGGAACGTCATCTGCGTGCGCACCTTTGCCAAGACGTTGTCGGCCAGCCTGCGCTGCGGCTATATCGCCGCGCGCCCCGACCTTATCGCTTCCCTTGCCGAGTTGAAGATGCTGACGACAGTCAACAGCTCAGGACACATTGAGCGGTTGATCCATGGATTGATCAGTGAAGGTCACTATCGGCGCCACCTCAAGCGTTTGGCGCAGCGTGTGCAGCAGGCCACCGAGACGGTCGTTCCCCGCCTTCAGAAGATGGGTCTTAAGCTCTTTGCCGAGCCGACAGGTGGATACTACGTCTATCTGGAGCTTCCCGAGTATGTCGATGACATCGCCCTCGCCCGGGAAGGCGCTCGCCAGGGGATTTTTATCGCACCTGGTACCGTGTTTTCGCCGGAGCGCCAACCTGCCAAGGCAGGCATCCGCGTCAACATCGCCTGGGCCTCGGATCCTCATTTTTTTGACTTCATGCTGGCAGAGCTTAGGCATCGGCGGACTTGAACATGACAAAGCCCCGCCTTGCGGCGGGGCTTAGTGCTTGACGGACCACTCCGCGGCGCGTCGTGACCAGATGAGCGAGAAGTCGCCCCCGGTGCCGGTCTCGACCAAGCTCGCGTGGATCGGTGCGGGGAAGCTGGGATCGTCGAGCTTGGGCAGCTCCGAAGGCCAATTGATTGCTGAGGGCAGCGGCTTCCAAGCCGCCAAATGCCGTGACGATTCCCGTCACACCTGATCCTCCACCGCATGGCCGAATGTGCAATTACGCCTCACACCGGCGAGGCATTGCTGGGAAAGGGTCGTCTACACGCCGGGCGTCTGATGCCGAGGTCATGCGCTGCGGGACTTTCGAGACAGAGTGGTGGAAGTTCCCGGTTCGAGCGTTGGTTTGCACCGGATTCCGTTCCATGACCCGATGACAGTGTGGAATTTCCTGTGCCATAAGGCCAATCGGTTGAACCAATTCAGAAGGGATGGAAACGATGGCTGTAAACACGATCGATATTGCCGAACGCCTTGCAGACGCGCACGGCCTGTCGAAAACCCAAGCGAATCCGTGGTCGAGGATGTGTTGAAGGGCATTGCGGAAGCCGCTGCCAAGGGCGAGGAAATCAGCCTCAATGGCTTCGGCAAGTTCAAGGTACAGAACAAGCCAGCACGTGATGGCCGCAACCCGTCGACTGGAGCCACGATCAAGATCGCCGCATCGAAGAAGATCGTCTTCCAGCCGGCAAAGGCTCTCAAGGACTCGGTGAACGGCTGACCATTTTATGACGATACATCTCGTCTGATAGTAACGCGCCGTTCTGTTGGGCGATGGTTTCTCATGCCAAGATCATCAGTTTCTCATTGCTGCCGTTCTTAGGTCGAGGTCCCAAGCCGCGCCATTGGCGCGGCCGGAAAATTCTCCAACACCTATTTTATCACAATCTAATGTGAGCCTCGCAATCTGCAAACTCAATGACGTCGACGCACTCGGCTATCTCGCCGACGTGCGCCATCCGAACAGCCAGATAGACGGCCTGCTACCTTGGACCTATATCTGGGCGCTTGAGCTAAGGACGTGGCCTGAGAACACCGCTTACGATCCACACATCCCGACCTCCTTCAGAAGCGCGCGCATCTCGACGGGAGTTGCAAGACAGAAAGTTCGAAAACCTTCCAGGGACCCAGGCAAACTGGACTGTGGCTAGGAGCCGGGGAGGCCAGCCCTCGACAGCATCTCAAGGAACCGGGAATGGTGATGATCCTTCACATAGCGCGGCACAAAGCCAGGGCAGACATTGCTCAGATTGAGATGCGGAAGTTGTGACAGGCAATGGTGGATGGCCCGGGACGCTTCTTCGTTGTTTCCGGTGGCCGACGCGGTCGCGGCCCAATAAAGGGCGCCGCGAACGAAGCCCGGCTTTGTCCTGACCACTTTGCGGGCGGCTTCGAGCGCCCGCTGGTTGTCTCCGCCAGCGAAGAGCGCCACAACCAGGCCGTGGTGGCGCCAGAAGTCGATTACATCGTGCGTTCCGAGCCGGATTGCTTCGTTGGCCTCACGCACCGCTTCGTCGACCTGTCCGCGCAATGCAAAGAGCATCGAAATATCGCCGTGGCCAGTCGGGTAGCTCGGGTTGAGGCTGATCGCGTGGCGGCATTCGGCGATCGCCTCGTCGATACGACCGCAACTTTCGAGAGCGAACGACAAGATACATCGAGCAATTTCATCGTCCGGTACCGCCCGCACCGCGGCTTCCGCAAGCTCGACCGCACGCTCGATCACCCCTCGCTCCCGAGGCAGTGCACCAAACGCCACGCCCATGGATATTACGATCGAGAGCGTCCGCTTTGCACGGGCGTTGTCGGGACCTATCGAGAAGGCCTTCTCGGCAAGCTCTATCCCGACCAAAAGTGAGTCCCGAGTCATCTCAAAATATTTCATGAGAGCTTCGTTGACCAGCCTGCGCACTTCAGGGGTACCCGGCGGGCTTTTGTCTCGAACCTTCCAGTTGGTCAGTTGAAGTTCGAGGATCACGGCAAGAACAACAGACTGTGCGATCCTGTCCTGGAATTCGAGCGCGTTCTCGGAGTGGCCGTCGAACTTCTGGGCCCAGACATGGTGGCCGCCGGCGGCATCGACGAGCTGGACATTCACCCTCAACCCATTGCCGGATCTCTGGACACTGCCGCTGAGCATATATCGCGCCCGGAGTATCCCTGGCGTCTTGGCTTCTTCGCCCGGGCCGCTCTTCTCGGGCGGAAGCGCGGCGAGCACGACATAGTCGGCCACTTCGGAAAGGGCCGTCGTGATGTCTTGGACAAGTCCCTTGGCGAAAAAGTCGTCGCCTTGCTTTCCAGTCAGATTGACGAAGTCGGCAACGCTGATGGACGGACGCCCAAGGCGCTGGCTGGCCGGAACACCACTTGTCGACTGCACATTTGAAGCATCATCGGCGGCAAGCAACAGAGATTGCCAAAGCGCCCGCGTTTCAGGGCCGGCTTCGACGCCGAACTCCTTCTTCAGCATGCTTCTGCAGGCTTCGTATGTCCTGATTGCCCTGTCGCGTTGCCCGCATGCGAGCAGCAATTCCATCTTGAGCCGATAGGATTCTTCCCGTGTCGGTTCCATGGTCAGAATACGATCGGCCAGGATCAGCCCGGCATCGGGGTCGACGAGACGGGCCAGTTTTTCGAAGGACTCAAGCGCGCGGCCGAGCAGCCTGTCGCGTTCCGATGTGATCCAGTCATCGAACGCATTGCTTCCCAGATAAAGCCCGTCGAGGAAGGGCCCGGTGTAGTTCGCCAAGGCCTTCGCGAGGTCCTGAGCGGAACGGGCCGAGAGACCCGTTTCGAACTTCTCCACGTCGACTTGAAAGGCCTCTGGCCTCAGGGCGATCAGCTCACCGCTGGAATGGATGAGATCCACCCCTTCTCGCGCCAGATCCTGGCGCAGGACACTGAGGGCTTGCCGAAGGCTGTTGCGCGAATGTTCGCCGTCGCTGTCGCCCCATAGGAGGTCAGCCAGCCTCTCCCGCGTCGCCGCCATGCCCGGACACCGGGCCAGATAGGCGATGATTGCCGGCCCTCGTTTCCCGGTCAGCCGAAGCGGACCGGTCGTTTCATTTTCAATCCGGAAACCGCCGAAGAGTGAGATTCTATTTGCAGCGCCCCTATCCTCACTTTGCATTTGCTATCCCAGCCTGACGAAATCCTAACTCAAAACTAACGCTTCGCAACAGTCGGCCTTCGCGCTCAAGCGCTGCCGTAACGGCAGGCTGTTTAGGCTTTGCTAAATTAAAGTGACCAAGTCAACGAAAGGCTTGGTTCGAGGGGGACGCGTGTCCAGGACAAGAGCCAATTTGCTGCTGCTATTCGCAGCCGCTTTGTGGGGCTTCGGCAATGTCTCGCAAAAGATGGTGCTTGTGCATCTCGACGCGCTGAGTGCGGTGGGTCTGCGCTGCCTGATCGGCGGCCTGCTTGTGTTGCCCTTTGTCTTGATGGAGAGGCGGCTTCCGCTCGGGCCGGACTATTTTTCCAGCTTGGCCAAGGTGTGCGCGCTGTTTGCCATCTCCATCACGCTCCAGCAGCTTTGCTATCTCGGCGCCTCCGTCACCAATGCGAGCTTCCTGGTCAGCACGGCAACGGTAATGACACCGCTGGCCGCCTGGTTTCTCGTAGGCGAACGTCCGACAGCGAGTCTCACGGTCGCCGCCGGGCTGACCGTTGTTGGAGCCCTGCTGTTGTCGGATGGGATTGCCGGGTTCAGCAGTGGCGATCTCACCGCTGTCCTCTCGGCTGCCTGCTATGCGCTCTGGGCAGTCGAGCTGGGCCGGCACATGCAGGTGCATGCGCGGCCGTTCACCGCAGCCGCGACACAGTTCTTCGGCGCCGCAGCCTTCGCCCTGCCGCTCGGCGCAATGCAAGGCAATCTGTCGTTGGCCGCCGCATTCGCAGCCGGCCCGGAACTGGCGATCCTCGGCGTGTTCTCCACTGCGATTGCCTTCGGCATACAGACGGTTGCCCTCCGCTTTACGCCGGCCAGCCACGCCGCCGTGATCGTCAGCGCAGAAAGCGTTTTCGGGGCGCTGGGCGCGGCGATCTTTCTCGGCGAGCGGAGCTCGTCCGCGAGCGCATTGGGTGCCGCCATCATTCTGGGTGCGATCCTGTCCGTGGCACTGTCGAACCGAGCGCCGCAGGCACGCACGTCCTTGCGAACCGCTTCGGTTCAACCCTTCGACGGGGCCCCTGCCTTTGCAGCTGCCGCCGCAAATTGGGCAGGCGATCGTCACCCCAACAATTCAGGTCCAGTGGAGGAATGTGATGACCCTTGCCGGTGATGCGAAACCTATTCCGGCCCCGGCTGCCGCCCGACACGGGGCCAGTGGCGTCGATCAGCCAGGCGGCGGTGGCCTTGCCGATGGCGGCAGGACTTGTCGTGGGGGCGCAGTGATGGAGGCGCGGACGATCCTTCTTCCTATCGCACATTTGGTATCGGCGCTTCGCGCCCGCATGAAGGGACCGGGCGGCTATTACAACAGCGGGAACGCGCTCGGCCTCATTGTCGGTCTCGCCATCCAGATTGCCACCGCGCCGGTCGGCTTGCATGAGGGAAGCAGCGTCACCATGGCGGTGATCGAATATTTCGCTGGCAGCCATGGCACTGTTGCGCTGACCTTGACCACCCTGGTCTTCTTCTGGGGCGGCGAGGCCTATCACCGGGCCTGGGCAAGGCCGGATGCTCCCGATCCTGCCCTCAACCGTCTGGGCGACTTCCTGTCGGGCCTGGGGGCGATCGGGCTCGGCATTGCCCTGTTGCTGCTCGGCGATCCATTGCTTGCGGCGACCTCCGGCCTGCTGCATGCGCTCGGCAAATTCGGCAGCACCTTCCACAGGCCCGGCACGCCAATTCCGATGTGGCCGGCCGCTTGGCCCGATCCGTTCCGCAGTGCGGTGCTCGCCAGCCGGTTGCCTGCAATGCTGGCGACGACAGTGGCCCTCGGCCGTGCTTTGCCTGAGGTCTGGTCGGGCGGCTCCTTCGCGGCCCTCCCCATGCCACTGACCTTGCTCGGCTGTTATCTCTTGTGGACCAAGGCCGATCTGCTGCTGTTCGGCGTAGGTACCAAGGCGATCCGCCAGATTTCCACATGTTGAGCTCGCTTTTGAAACGACCGGATGTCGAGATGGAGAATGACATGTTTGGCAGCGTGTATCATCAGGACGCCGGCCCCCCATCCTTTCGCGAACGGGTGCGGGCGACAGGCTGGGGCAGTCTCCTGACGCCGGCCGGTTTAATCTCGAGAGTGACAGGGATACTTGCAGCTTCGCTGTTTTGGGGGGCCTCGGCCCATGCCGCGAACGTTGACGTCGCCATCGTGTTCGCGGTCGACTTCTCGTCATCGATCGATCCGAAGATCGCCGATATGCAACGCGAGGGACATGCCGCGGCACTCACCTCGCCAGAGATCATCGCCGCCATCAGCCGGAATTATGTCGGCTGCATCGGCGTTGCCTATTTTGAATGGTCGAGCCCCGGACACGCACGCGTCGTGCTGCCGTGGACAAGCATCTGCGAACTGGAAGATGCCAAAGCGGCGGCTGCGGTGATCAGCAGGAAAGGCGATACCGGCTTCATCCGCAGAGGG
>NZ_RZTT01000278.1 GCF_003996995.1 Mesorhizobium sp. M7A.T.Ca.US.000.02.2.1
GTGAAGGGGCAGGCCCCGGGCCGTTACGGCCCGGAGCGCTTTCAAATGACTATTCGACCGGCTTGACGGTGTCCGTCGGCGGCTTCTGGTTGCCCCAGAAGGCCGGGTTGTCGACGTTCTCCTTGGTGATGGCGGCACCGGGGATCTTGATGTTCGGACCCCAGGCTTCCTTGGTCACGGTCGATTTCAAGCCGAGCACGTCGTATTCACCGGGCTTGATCTCTTGCTTCTTGACGATCTTGTCCATGAACATCGCGACAGCCGCGGCCTGCGCGTAGAGCGGCTGCTCGATTTCGGCGTTGAGCCAGCCCTTGCGGATCAGGTCGAGGCCGACCGGAGCGCCGTTCGAGCTCATCAGCATGACGTCGCCCGGCTTTTTGCCGGCCGCCTCGAGCGAGGCGACGGCAGCGACCGAAAGGTGCGCGGCATGGCTGAAGATCAGGTCGATGTCCGGGTTCGCCAGCATCTGGTCGGCAACGATTGTGCCGGCATTGCTGGCTTCCCACTGCATGGCCGGAAGCGAGATGATCTTGACGTCGGGAAACGCCTTCATCTTCTCCTCGAAGCCCTTCTGGATGTCGAGCGTGTAGGGATCGCCGGGATCGCCGAGGACTTGCAGCACCTTGCCCTTCACCGAACCGTGCTTTGCCTTCAGCAGCTTCTCGGCCTGGTCGGCGGCGACGTAGCCGATCTCGACCGTTCCGGCGACAGAGGTGAAGTCGGATGGCGTCGAGGTGATCTGGCGGTCGAACTCGACCACCGGGATGCCGGCGGCCCGGGCCGCCTCGATCGACGGTTTCAGTGCATTGAAGTCGACTGCCGCCAGGATGATGGCCGCCGGCTTCAGCGCGATGACATCGTTCATCTGCGATTGCTGGGCGTCGGTCTTGTTGTCGGCGTTCAGCGTCTTCATCTCGTAGCCGGTCTGCTTCAGGAACAGTTCCAGCGCGCTCACCGAGCCGGTCTGGAACTCGTCCAGCAGCGTCGGCACCATATAGTAGACGACACCCTTGGACTGGGCGAATGCCGGCGTGAGCGTGGCAAAGGCCAGTGCAAGGATACCGAAGACAGCAAGAAGTATTCGCTTCATGTCGTTAGCTCCTCTTAAGCCGGACCCCTCTTTTGTCCCTCAGCCTGTCGGTCCGGCACCGGCAAGCGTCTCACCGGTGATCATGTTGATCACCGCATCGGGACTTGTTTTATTGCGTGCGACATCGCCGGCCACGACGCCCTGGCGGATCACCACGATCCGGTCGGCGACCTGAAAAGCCTGCTGCATGATATGGGTGATGATGACGACGCCGATGCCCTGGTTCGCCACCTGGCGGATCATGTCGAGGCCGCGCCGTGTCTGTTCGACGCCGAGGGCGGCGAACGGTTCGTCGAGCAGCACCAGCTTGCCGCCCCAGTGCACGAAACGGTTGAGCTCGATGGCTTGCCGCTGGCCGCCCGAGAGATGCTCGACATTGGCCCGCAGCGAGGGAATGCGGGTGCCGGCATTGGCCAGCGCCTTTCCAACGACGGCTTCCATGGCGTGCTCGTCGAGCACGGGAATGCCGAGAAACTTGCGTGTGATCTCACGGCCCATGAAGAAATTGGCGACCACGTCGACATTGGTGCACAGCGAGAGATCCTGGTAGACGGTCTCGATGCCGGCCGCCTTGGCCTCGGCCGGTGATTTGGCAAGGAATTCCTTGCCCTCGAACAGCATGCGCCCGGAGGTCGGCTCCAGTCCGCCCGATATGATCTTCACCAGTGTCGATTTGCCGGCGCCGTTGTCGCCCAGCAGCGCCACGACCTCGCCCTTGCAAATCGAGAAGCTGATCCCCTTGAGCGCTTCGATCGCGCCATAGTTCTTGGTGACGTTGTCGAGCACCAGCAGGGGTTCACTCATGCCGCAATCTCCCTGCCTTTGAGAAGGTCGCGCTCGCGTTCGCGTTCGGCCGCGAACATCTGCCCGAAGCGAGGTGACAGCACCCCGGAAACCGCAAGGGCGGCGGCGCCGCGCAGCACGGAATGCTGTCCGCCGCGCGCGACCACAACCCTGGGCGTCGTGCGGTCCTTGCGGGCCGAGACAGAGTTGTGCAGGCCTCCGGCCGAACCAGCCAGCATTTCGAGCAGGTCGGTGGACGCCAGCCCGCCGAGGATGACCGTCTCCGGGTCGAACAGGTTCTCGATGACGGCGACGGCGCTGTGAAAGATCGGTGCGACTTCGGCGACCCAATCCGCCTCGCTGCCGTTCCAGCGCCGGAGTGCCTCGAGCGACAAATATCTTTCGAGACAGCCGCTGTTGCCGCACGGGCAGGCCTCGCCGCCCGGAATAACGGGAATGTGCCCGATCTCGCCGGCATTTCCCCAGGCGCCGCGCAAGGCGCTGCCGTCATGAACCATGACGCCGCCAAGGCCAACGCCGAAATAGAGATAGTAATATTCGGAAAACTGGGCGCCGAGGCCGTAGAGGCGCTCGCCCATCGCGGCCGCTGCCATATCGGTTTCAAAGAAGGCCGGTAATCCGGTGGAGGCCGCCAGCCGTTCGCGCAGCGCCACATCCTTCCAGCCGGTCATGGTGGTTGGCCCGACGAAACTCATGGACTCCACGTCGAATGGGCCAGGCAGGGCCATGCCGACGCCCAGCACCCGCCCGCCAGCCCGTAGTCTGGTCAATTCCACCACCATCGCCCCGATCAGCTCGAAGGCGTGGTCCGGCGCCGCGTTCGGCGCCTCGCGGTAGATGCTCTCGATCACGTCGCCGCTCAGATTGATCAAGGCGGCGCTGATACCAAGCGGAGTGATGTGGATGCCGACGGCATAGCCGCCATCGGGGTTGATCCGGAGCGTTGCCGGCGGCAGGCCGCGCCCCTTCGGCTCTTCGCGCAGCGACAGGATGTAGCCTTGATCTTCCAGTTCGCGAACGATGGTCGATACCGTCTGGACGGTGAGGCCGACGCGCCGGGCGATCTCGCCGCGGGCGATCGGTCCATGAAGGCGGATGGACTCAAGCACGATGCGCCGATTGTACGGCCGCCCGAACTCCTGATTGGTCCCCCGCAGTGCCATGCCTTGCGCCCCTTAAGAGAGCGTAACTTGGCACCGCTTATTTATTCAGTCAAATGGAATTCAAAAATAGTCAGATAACGAAGCCCGGGTCGAAAGCAGGAGGACGTATTCGGTTCAGGACCTGCTCACACGCCGCCCTGGCTGATTGCCGCCTGATCGAAACCCCTTCAATGGTGAGCGAACCCCGCGACCGTTGATCCGACAAAGCATGGAGCAAAGATGATCGAATTGCCGTTTGCCCGCGACGAGTACCAACAGCGGCTTCGCAAGATCCGCACCGAGATGGCGAAGCGCGGTCTCGAACTCCTTGTCGTCAACGACGTTGCCAACCAGCATTACGTCACCGGCTACGATGGCTGGTCGTTCTACACGCCGCAGGTGGTGCTGGTCCCGATCGAGGAGGTCGAGCCGGTCTGGATCGGGCGCGCCATGGATGCGGCCGGCGGTCTTCTGACCGCCTGGATGAAACCGGAAAACGTGGTCGGCTTTCCAGAAGACCATGTTCAGCGCGTCGATCGCCACCCCATGGACTGGATCGCGAGCTGGATCGTCGCCAGGGGCTGGGGTGTCAGACATATCGGCATCGAACTCGAAGCCTATTATTTCTCCCCCAAGGCGCACGCCCGGCTTGTCGCGGGACTTCCAAATGCAAAATGGCATGATGCCGACCTGCTGGTGAACTGGATCCGCGCGGTCAAATCGGCGCCCGAGATCGCCTATTTGCGCAAGGCGTCCATCTTGGCCGAAGCGGCCGTCACGCGGGCCTTCGAGGTGATCGCACCGGGTGTTCGCGAGTGCGATGCCATCGCCGCCATCCAGGCGGCGCAGATTGCGGGCAGCCCGGATTTTGCCGGCGACATCACCGCGCTTCCACCGACAATCCTCGGTGGCGAGAATGCCTCGGCGCCGCACATCATGTGGAGCGACAGGCGGTTCGGGGAAAATGAGACGATCGCGCTGGAACTTGCCGGCGTCTGCCGCCGCTATGCCGCCGGCCTCGCCAGGACCATGCAGCTTGGCAAGACGCCGACAAATGTTTCGGACACAGCAAAAGCGGTGATCGAGGGCATGGATGCGGTGCTCGACGCGGTCAGGCCAGGAACATCAGCCGAAGCCGTCGAAGCCGCCTGGCGCAAGGTCATCCAGCGCTACGGACTGAAGAAGGAATCGCGCATCGGCTACTCCATCGGCGTCGCCTATCCGCCGGACTGGGGCGAGCATACGATCAGCCTCAGGCCGGGCGACAAGACCGTGCTTGAACCGGGCAATGTCGTTCATTCCATCCTCGGCATGTGGATGGATGGCTGGGGCATCGAGATCAGCGAGACCATCCTGGTCACCGAAACCGGCCATGAGACCCTGACGAAGTTCCCGCGAGAGATCCATGTCAAATCCTGAGGGTTCGGCCACGGCGGGTGGTGTTGCGAAAACCGTGACGACCGATATCGACGCCGGAATTCTCGATCGGATGATCGAGGTCCGCCGCCACCTGCACCGCAATCCCGAGCTTTCGAACCAGGAGGCCGGCACGCAGCGCTATCTCAGGCAGATGCTGGTGGATCAGGGAATTGCCGACATTCGCGACGTCGTCGGCTTTGGCCTTGCCGTCGATATTGTCGGCACCGGCAAGCCGTCAAATCGAAAGGTCGCCATTCGCGCCGACATCGATGCCTTGCCGATCGAGGAGGAGTCCGGCGTCGATTATGCATCGACGAATCCAGGCGTGATGCATGCCTGCGGTCACGACGCCCATGCATCGATGTCACGTTGAAAGGCACCATCCGCAGCGGCAGCGATGCAACCCGCGAGCGGGCCTGGCGCCGCGTCCGTACGATAGCCGAGGGTACTGCGATGAGCCACGGGGCGCGTGCCGAGGTCGACATCCACAAGGGCGAACCCGGTGTCGTCAACGATGTCGAGATGACTGAGCTGATTGCCGCCAGCGCCAAGGCCTGCATCGGTGCCGACAACGTCCTCAGCACGCCCGGATGGACCATCGCGGACGACTTTGGCTACTACAGCGAAAAACGTCCTTCGGTCTATTTTCGGCTGGGAATCCGCAACGAGGAGATCGGATCGGTCTTTCCGCTCCATCACGCCCGGTTTCGTGTCGACGAGGCTGCGTTGAAGGTCGGCGCGGCCACCCTGGTTGCGGCAGTGACGGCGTTTCTGTCGACGGGAGCGCCTTAATCAGCCATCATGATGGTCATCGGCGCATGGGGCAGGAGCCCAGCATCGCTTACAGATACTGGGCGACCTTCTTGCCGACCGTGAGGAAGCGCAAGGGATCGATCGCTTCGCCATTGTGGCGCACTTCGTAGTGCAGATGCGGGCCGGTCGAGCGGCCGCTGCTGCCGGTCTTGCCGATGACGGCGCCGGCGTCCAGTTTCTCGCCGAGGGTGACGTCGATCTCGCTGAGATGCCCGTAGCGTGTCGCAAAGCCATTGCCGTGGTCGACTTCCACCATGCGGCCATAGCCGCCGTTCCAGCCGGCCTTCGTGACGGTGCCGGGCGCGGTGACCCTGGCGGCCATGCCGATCGGGGCCCTGAAATCCATGCCGGAATGCAGTGCCGCGGTGCCGAGGATCGGGTCGGTGCGCACGCCGAACGGGCTGGTGACGGAGTGGCCCGGTGCGGGGTTGGTCAGCGGCAACTGGCGCGCTTCCTTCTTGAGATGGTCGAGGGCGTCAAGCGCTTCGTCCAACTCCTTGACCTTGCTGTCGAACATCATGGAGCTGTCGAGCGGGATCAGCGGTCCGCCGACATCGCTGTCGCCCTTGCCGAAATCGCTGTCGACGGGCAGTCCGGCCGCCTCGAGCGCCTGGGTAATGGCATCGGCACTCTTGTAGGCATTGTCGGCAAGCGTGCTGATGCGGGTCAACTGGTCGCTCTCGATGGATTTCAGCGACTGGTTGATCGAGACGAAGAGCTTGTCGGCACGATCGGCGGCTGAATCGTTGGGCAGCGGATCGGAGCGGGTCGACCACAGCGAGAACGGCCTTGTGTCGCCGGCGCCGGGATCGGCGCTCAGGCTGGCGACCGCATAGTTCCGCGCGGGCTCCTTGATGCTGCCGGTCACTTCGGCGCGTTTGTCCGGCTTCGCAACCGCTGCCGGATCTTCGGCCGGCGCTGCCCCGACCTCGCTCTCGGCGCGTTCGAGCAGCGGGCCAAGGCGACCGTGACGCTGGCTCAGCTGGCTCTGCCGTTCAAGCAGTTCGCTGACCTTGGTTTCCATCAGCTGCTGGTCGAGCAACTGCCGGCTGGTGATGCGGTCGACCTGGGCGCGAAGCGCCGAAATGCGATCTTCATAAGCTTGCTGCATGCGCGCCTGACGCGCCGTGGTGGCGCCTATCAGATCGTCGCGCAGCACCAGATAGGAGGTGGCCATGAGGTAGCCGACGGCAATGGCGGCGAGCGCCGAGCCGATAAAGGCCGCCAGCCACGGCCGGATCGTGAAATGCCTGATCTCGTTGCCCCGGGCGATGATGACCGTATGGGGCTCCTTACGCCTGCCGAAGACTGCGGACTGACCGGTTGCGTTCACGGGACCAAGCTTTCGTTTACGACACCACGACAGCTTGACTACACATTATTAAGGTTAACAAAGGCTTGCAGCGCCGGCTTGCCCGCAGCGGTTGCCCGCCAGGCGTGCGTGAGGTTGTAAGGGAAACCGGGCCAACCTCGCCGGCTAAACCTCAAAGCCCTCGAACGGCCTCGAGCACCTCTTCCGCATGGCCCTTCACGCGGACCTTGCGCCAGACCCCAGCGATCCGCCCGTCGCGGCCGATCAGGAACGTTGCGCGCTCGACCCCCATATACTTGCGGCCATACATCGATTTCTCGACCCACAGATGGTAGGCTTCGATCACCTTGCGCTCCTCGTCGGCGGCGAGGTCGATGGTGAGATTGTACTTGGACTTGAACTTGTCGTGCTTCTTGACGGGGTCGGGCGACAGGCCGATCACCACGGCGCCGGCCTTCTCGAAGTCCGGCTTCAGCCGTGAGAAGCTGATCGCCTCCTGCGTGCAGCTTGTTGTGTCGTCCTGCGGATAGAAATACAGCACGATGGGCTTGCCGGACGATGCGGCAAGGCTGACTGATCCGCCGCCGTCCCGCGGCAGGTCGAATTGCGGCGCGAGATCGCCTACGTCGAGGTCAGCCATACCGATGCCCTTGTTTGAGGTTACGCGCGAAGCCACACCGATATAGTGTCGGACGGGGATTCGTCCACGATCGAGTTCGTACAACGGAAAATTGCGTGGATCAGGAGCGACCGCAGCACGAGAAGATCCGGTTCAGGCGTGATGAGATCACCGACCTGGGGACCTTTCCGTCCGCCTGCCGTGTGCCGCCGCTCGGTCAGGCTTCGATCGGACGCGGTTTTCGCATCCTGTCGCGACTGTTCGCCGGTCTGGTCGCTTTCGTGCTGCTGGCCGCCGTGCTCGTTTATCTGGTTGGCGCCTCCGGCATCGGAGCCGACCGGCTTCGCACCGAGGCGGAAACGGCGCTCGAGAAACTGGCGGGCGTCGATGTCAATGTCGCGGTCGGGCCTGCCCGCATCACGCTCGACGGTTCGAGTTTCATCGCGCTTCAGGTCAGCGACGTCAGCTTGAAGACATCGGACGGCAAGCCGATGGCCGATGCCGGCCGTGTGCGCTTCGGCGTGCGTCTGTTCCCGCTGCTGTGGGGAGACGTGCGGCTGACCAGCGCCAGGATCTCGGATGCCCGCATCGTCGTGGCTGCGATGCCGTCAGGCGGCGACTGGACCGCCGGCCTGCGCAATGCGGACGGCCTCATCGATCCGGAGAAGCTGTCCGCCGCGGTGTTCGGAAACATCAACCACGCACTCGATGCCGTGCGGGAGGATTCGCTGCGCCGGATCGATCTTCGCAATGTCGAATTCGTGCTGCCCGAAACCGGAGCGATCAAGCTCGTCAAGATCACCGACGCCACCGTCGTGCAGTCGGGCCCGGGCGGCATGCAGTTCTCGTCCACGGCCGACATCGACGGCAGGACGGCTACCGTTGCCGCTTCCGCCTCCCGCGATATCGCGGCGCACCGCGTCACGGCACTGGATGCGAG
>NZ_RZTT01000279.1 GCF_003996995.1 Mesorhizobium sp. M7A.T.Ca.US.000.02.2.1
CCGTCTGGCAGACCGATACCGAAATCCCCGATGTCGACCTGATCGCCATTCCGGGCGGCTTTTCCTTCGGCGACTATCTGCGCTGTGGCGCGATCGCCGCGCGCATGCCGGTCATGCGGGCAGTGGCCGAAAAAGCGGCCGAGGGCGTTACGGTCATCGGCGTCTGCAACGGTTTCCAGATCCTGGTCGAGGCCGGCCTGTTGCCGGGCGCCTTGATGCGCAACACCTCGCTGAAATTCGTCTGCCGGCAGGTGAAGCTCGAGATCACCAATGCCAACACCATGTTCACCCGCCGCTATCAGCCGGGCCAGATCATCCGCTCGCCGGTCGCGCATCATGACGGCAATTATTTCGCCGACGCCGACACGCTTGCCCGTCTCGAAGGCGAAGGCCAAGTGGTGTTCCGCTATGCCGAGGGCACCAACCCCAACGGCTCGATCAACGACATTGCCGGCATCGTCAACAGCCAAGGCAATGTGCTCGGGCTGATGCCGCATCCGGAAAACCTGATCGAAGCAGCCCATGGCGGTACCGATGGCCGCGGACTGTTCGAGAGCGCCCTCGGCATCGCCGCCTGACGATATCGAAGCGAACAGCTTGAAAACAGCCGGACATTCCTGTCTCTTTGGAGCAAGTCTGATTCATTGGGGAGAGAGACGGTCATGAAACTCTATTCGCGGCCGTTGTCGCCCTACTCGTCGATCGTGCGGGCATTGGCCTACATCAAGGACGTACCGCTCAAGATCATCGCGCCGCCGCCCGGTTTTCCCATCCCGGAAGAGTTTCGCGCCATCTCGCCGATGAACCGGATTCCGGTGCTGATCACCGGCTCGGGCGAGACGATCGTCGAATCGGTGGTCATCGCCGAATATCTCGAGGAACGGTTTCCGGAACCGGCGCTGCTGCCGCCCGATTCCAAGGACCGCGCGCTGGTGCGCATGTTCGCCCGCATCACCGATCTCGACGTGCTGACCCCAACGATGAAGCTTTTCGAGCTCCATTTCGTGCCGAAGCGTAACAATGTCGAGATCGACGCCCAATTTGCCCGCCTGCATCACGGGCTGGCGGCGATCGAGGCGCGCATGGCGCAAGGGCCCTTCGCACTCGGCGACGACATCAGCTTCGCCGATGCCTGGCTGACGCCGACACGGTTCATCTTCAACAATTTCCGCGCCATGACGGGACGCCACGACCTGCTCGACGCCTATCCCAAATTCGACGCCTACCAGCAGATCGCCTCGCAACACCCGGCATTGTCGCGGGTGTGGGGCGAGATGACCGATGGTTTGAAGATTTTTCTGTCCGAACTTGAGATGGGTGCCGCTTGATCAAGTCGAAGACGATCGCGCTGGTCGCCGCGGCGGGCTTTGTGCTGGCATCCTGCCAGTCGACGCCAAAGAGCACGCCTGTTCCCTCAGGCAAAAGTGCTGCGCTGCTGGCCATGGAACAAGTGGCGATCGCTGCCCACAAATGCTGGATCGCCAGCAAGGACCCAGCCTTCAAACCGTACCAGATGGCCAATGAGCTGAATTCGTTCAGCGGCACGCCGCGTTTCCTGCTGGTGCCGGCCAAGCACTATGGCGGCAAACCTTTGCTGGTCGTGCAAGCGCAAGGCAATTCTAGCCGCGTCGACGTCTTCGGACCGCTGATGAACGATCCGCTCGGCGCCCGCATCGGCTCGGACATCGCCCGTTGGCAGGCCGGCAATCCGGCCTGCGCCTCGACGGCCTAGCCCATGGGCCGGTTCCTGCAGATCGCGGGTCTGGTCATCGGTCTGGCCGGGCTCATCCTGCAGTTCTGCATCAGCATTCCGGCATCGATGGAAGCCGGCCGCAGCCTGCTTGGCTCAATCATTTTCGTCTTCAGCTTCTTCACCATCCTGACAAACATCGGCGCGGTGCTGGTGTACACGTCGCTGCTGTCACCCACCTTCTATGCCTGGCTGCCGGCCTTTGCAGGCGCGCGGATGCGCACCGGCGTTGCGGTTTCGATCGCGCTGGTCTTCATCATCTACGCAACGGTCCTGGCACAACTCTGGCAGCCGCAGGGGCTGTTCCTGCTCTGCGACGTCCTGCTGCATTATGTGACGCCGGTGCTCTTCGTGCTGTGGTGGTTGATATCGGGCGCTGACGGCAGGACGCGCTGGAGCGACATTTCCTGGTGGGTGATCTATCCCATCGCTTATCTGGTCTATGCGCTGATGCGGGCGCCGTTTGCCGGCGAGGTGCCCTACCCTTTCCTGGACATCGCCAAGAACGGCGCGACCGGCGTCCTCATCTCGGCCGCAGCCATCACCGGACTTTTCCTCGTGCTGTGCGTGGTCGCCGTCCTTGCGGACCATGCCGTTGCACGCACCAGGGCATCGAGCGTCCGTTAGAACTGTACGGACGTCCTGTCCGCATTTCCCAGGACCATTATCTCCCAAAACCCGGTTCCCGCTTTTGGGGTCACAGTCAGTCCCAGAACGGCCTGATGCCCTCGCGGTGGGCGTCGCAGCGCGTGACGCCGATATCCTTGAGCTGGTCGTCGGTCATCTCCAGCAGCGCCAACCGGCTGCGGCGGCGATCCAGCAGGTTGTCGATCCATCTTGCCAGCGACCTCAGCACGCGCACAAGACGGCTGACAAAACCGCGCTGAGCCGATGGACGTGTCGATTGGCCTGATAATGCAGCGCTCGAATGACGCATTGTCGCGATTGTATTCATTTTCTTTCTGCCAACGTTCTAGATTGTACCCTTTTCTGCACGCGATTGATATGTATTGACTCATCTCTCGGTGCAATATAGAAAATTGTCACCATGACAACTTGGCTTCCCGATCTCACCACCGGCTCCGGGCCGCTGTATCAGCGCCTGGCGGATTCCATCGAGACGGACATTGATCGGGGCGTGATCGATGCCGGCGCAAAGCTGCCGCCGCAGCGCGACCTCGCCTACGACATCGGCACCACCGTCGGCACGGTCGGCCGGGCCTATCAATTGCTGCGCGAGCGTGGGCTGGTGAGCGGCGAAGTCGGGCGTGGAACCTATGTGCTCGGCCAGCGCGCGAAGCCGGATTTTCCGGCTCCGGACGTCGGCGGCGAAGGCACACGCTATATCGATGCGCCTAAGGGCAAGCTGCGTTTCGACAGCACCGCAGCACCTGATATCGGCCAAGGCGACATCGTCGCCGGTGTCCTGTCGCGCACGGCGCAGGACCATCCGCATGAGATTTCGAGCTACACGCGGGACTTCCCCGACCGATGGTACGAAGCCGGCGCCCGCTGGTTGGCGCGCAATTCGTTTCGTCCGAGTGCCGACACCATAGTTCCCACGCTCGGCACCCATGCGGCGGTGATGGCGGCGATCGCGGCGCTCACCATGCCTGGCGACTATATTGCCTTCGAGCACCTCACCTACTCGCAGATTTCCCGCAGCGCCGGCCTGATCGGCAGGCGCACCGCGCTGGTGGCATCGGACGAGGAAGGCATCGATCCGCAGGACTTCGAGCGCGTCTGCGCGCAAAAGCATCCCAAGATGATCTTCCTGATGCCGACGGCGCAGAATCCGACGCTGGCCACCTTGTCGGCGGCGCGCCGCGAGGCGATCGCCCATGTCGCACGCGAATACAACGTCGTCCTCATCGAGGACGACCTCTATGGCAATCTGACCGACGATCCGACACCATTGCTGGCCGAGTATGCGCCTGAACGCACCATTGTCGCGGGCGGCCTGTCGAAGTCGGTCGCAGCCGGTGTGCGCGGCGGCTGGCTTTCCTGCCCGCCCGCCTACCGCCACCGCATCCGTGTCGCCCACAAGATGATGACCGGCGGCATGCCCTTCCTGCTGGCGGAGGTGAATACAAGGCTGGTGCTGTCAGGTCAGGCGGATGAGATACGCAAGCGCAGCATCGCCGAAATCGGCGCCCGCATCGCCATCGTGCGCGAGACTTTGGCCGGCTTCGCGGTCAAGTCGCATGACAGGGTGCCCTTTGTCTGGCTGACCCTGCCCGACCCCTGGCTTTCCGGCACCTTCAAGAACGCCTGCCTGGAGCACGGCGTGCTGATCGACGACGAGGACGAATTCAAGGCCGGCCGTTCCGAGCAGGTTTTCCATGGCGTCCGCTTTGGCGTTTCGCAGCCGAGACAGCGCGGGGATATCGCTGAAGGCGTCGCGGCGATCCGGCGACTTCTCGATGAAGGCCGCGCCGGCTACGACAGCTTCTCCTGACACTGCGTGGCTTTGTCCGGTTTTCCGTCGTTTTTCGTCAATCCATGGGTGTATCGGCCGCAAGGCTTGCGATAAGACGGGACTCAAAATCCCAACGTCCCGGATATAAATCGCCGCCCATGACCATTTCCAATTCCGTGCCGATCACCCCCGAGCTCATTGCCTCACACGGGCTCAAGCCCGACGAGTATCAGCGCATCCTCGATCTTGTCGGGCGCGAGCCGAGCTTCACCGAACTCGGCATCTTCTCGGCGATGTGGAATGAGCACTGCTCCTACAAATCCTCGAAGAAATGGTTGCGCACGCTGCCGACCACCGGACCTCAGGTCATCCAGGGGCCGGGCGAGAATGCCGGCGTGGTCGACATCGGCGATGGCGACTGCGTCGTCTTCAAGATGGAGAGCCACAACCACCCGTCCTACATCGAGCCCTACCAGGGTGCGGCGACCGGCGTCGGCGGCATATTGCGCGACGTCTTCACCATGGGCGCCCGGCCGATCGCGGCGATGAATGCGCTGCGCTTCGGCTCGCCTGACCATCCCAAGACCCGGCACCTCGTTTCAGGCGTGGTTTCCGGCGTCGGCGGCTATGGCAACGCCTTCGGCGTGCCGACGGTCGGCGGCGAGGTCAATTTCGACGCCCGCTACAATGGCAACATCCTGGTCAACGCCTTTGCGGCGGGCCTTGCCAAGACCGATGCGATCTTCCTGTCGGAAGCCAAGGGTGTCGGCCTGCCGGTCGTCTATCTCGGCGCCAAGACTGGCCGCGACGGTGTCGGCGGCGCCACCATGGCCTCGGCCGAATTCGACGACAAGATCGATGAGAAGCGCCCGACAGTGCAGGTCGGCGATCCCTTCACCGAAAAGTGCCTGCTGGAAGCCAGCCTCGAACTGATGGCCTCGGGCGCAGTCATCGCCATCCAGGACATGGGTGCCGCCGGCCTCACCTGCTCGGCGGTCGAAATGGGCGCCAAGGGTGACCTCGGCATCGAGCTCGATCTCGACAAGGTGCCGGTGCGCGAAGAGCGCATGAGCGCCTACGAGATGATGCTGTCGGAAAGCCAGGAGCGCATGCTGATGGTTCTGCGCCCGGAAAAGGAAAAGGAAGCCGAGGCGATCTTCCACAAATGGGGGCTCGACTTCGCCATCGTCGGCAAGACCACCGACGATCTGCGCTTCCGCGTGCTGCACCAGGGGGATCAGGTCGCCGATCTGCCGATCAAGGATCTCGGCGACAAGGCTCCGGAATATGACCGGCCGTGGGTCGAGCCGAAAAAGCCGGCGCCGCTGGCCGCCAATGACATTCCGCAAGCCGACGTTGCCGACGCGCTGCTGAAGCTGCTCGGCGGGCCCGACCTGTCTTCGCGCCGCTGGGTCTGGGAGCAGTATGACACGTTGATCCAGGGCAATTCGCTGCAGCTTCCAGGCGGCGATGCCGGCGTGGTGCGGGTCGAAGGCCATGCCACCAAGGCGCTCGCCTTCTCCTCCGACGTGACGCCGCGCTATTGCGAGGCCGACCCTTATGAGGGCGGCAAGCAGGCGGTGGCCGAATGCTGGCGCAACTTGACCGCCACCGGCGCTCTGCCGCTGGCCGCCACCGACAACCTCAATTTCGGCAACCCGGAACGGCCCGAGATCATGGGCCAGCTGGTCGGCGCGGTGAAGGGCATCGGCGACGCTTGCCGCGCGCTTGGCTTCCCGATCGTCTCCGGCAATGTCTCGCTCTACAACGAGACCAACGGCCAGGGCATCCTGCCAACCCCGACCATCGGCGGCGTCGGGCTGATCGCCGACTGGTCGAAGATGGTGCGGACCGGCTTTGCGGCCGAGGGCCAGATGATCCTGCTGGTCGGCGCGCCGGCGTCCTGGGGAACGCATCTCGGGCAATCGGTCTATATGCGTGACGTACACGGCCGCACGGATGGCCCGCCGCCGCCGGTCGACCTCGATCACGAAAAACGCGTCGGCGACCATGTGCGCGCGCTCATCGCATCCGGCATCGTCACAGCGGCGCATGACGTTTCCGATGGCGGTGTCGCCGTTGCACTTGCCGAGATGGCGATGGCGTCCGGAATCGGCGCCGCCGTTCCCGGGCTTGTCGGCACCGACCCGATCCCGGTCTGGTTCGGCGAGGACCAGGGCCGTTATCTCCTGACGCTGTCGATCGATCCGCATGGTGACGAATGGGACGCCATTCGCAAGCAGCAGGGCGAACTCGGCATCTTCGCGCCGTGGATCGGCTCGACCGGGGGCAGCGCGCTGAAGCTTGGCGACGCCAGGGCAATCCCGGTCAGCGAACTCTCCGCGGCGCACGAAGGCTGGTTCCCCCGCTTCATGGACCAGGCCAGTTGACGAGAGCATGATCCCGAAAAGTGGGAACGGTTTTTCGGGAAACTCATGATCAATCACAGGAAACTGGCTGCCCGGGCGCTGCTTGCAGTCGTTTTCTGGCCGTCGCTGTTCTTCTTCTGGTTCCTGGGACCGTTCGTCTTTTTCCTGCTGTCGACAACCTCGAGCGAGGTGTGCATGCGGCTGGAAACGCGCGCGGAGTTCCTTGCCGCGGCCAATGGCGCCATCCCCATGCTCATCGCCCAGAATCTCATCTACGCGGTCCCGATCATCTGCCTGGTTCTGTGGGACCGCCTGGCGCCGGATCCGGCACGGGCAAGGCATATCGTCACCTGCATCAAGCTTTTTGCCAGCGCGATGGTCGTAGGCGCGTTGTGGGAGTACGGCTCGTCGCTCATCTGCGACGGTTATGGCCAGGGGTTCTTCTCACCGGCTTGGCAAATGACGAGCTATCTCCCCATTGTCGGCCTCGTGCTCAACGCGCCGCTCTATGTGCTGGCCTTTAGCCTTGGCCGTGCTTTCTCGACACGCGACGACGTTGCCGAGGATGAAGCAAGCCCACCGGCCTAGTCTTTCTCTGAAGCCGTCGGGCCGTCTTGCCGTTGGTGGGACAGAACGGCTTCAATCCGGACCGGAAAGGCTTTAGGCTCGCCCGACTCTCATCTTATGGCCTGACACCGGCCGCTCGAAACAGGATTTTGCCATGGCAATGGACGCCCACGACATCGAAAAACTGATCAAGGACGGCATTCCGGACGCCAAGGTGACGATCCGCGATCTCGCCGGCGACGGCGACCATTATGCGGCCGAGGTGGTGGCCGAGAGCTTTCGGGGGAAAAGCCGCGTGCAGCAGCACCAGATGGTCTATGACGCGCTGAAAGGGAATATGGGCGGCGTGCTGCACGCACTCGCCTTGCAGACCAGCGTTCCCAACTGACCCTTAGCGCTTGGCCCAACACGGCCCATCCTTTGCGCCATTTCAGCCGCGGCGCGGCTAACGTCTTGTTTCGAGCAATCGTTGGGTTTATTTGAAGGGTATGTTTCGAGCCTGACTCCCACAGGCGGGAAAGGATATTCCATGAGCGGCATCAACGACTACATCGACAATGAAGTGAAGGGCAACGACGTCGTCCTTTTCATGAAGGGCACGCCCGGTTTCCCGCAATGCGGATTTTCCGGCCAGGTCGTCCAGATCCTCGACTATATCGGCGCCGACTACAAAGGCGTGAACGTTCTGGACTCCGCCGAACTGCGCCAGGGCATCAAGGAATACTCCAACTGGCCGACGATCCCGCAGCTCTACGTCAAGGGTGAATTCGTCGGCGGCTGCGATATCATCCGCGAGATGTTCCAGGCCGGTGAGTTGCAGACATTCCTCGTCGAGAAGGGCGTCAGCGTCAAAGGCGCAGCCTGATTTCTGTTTTGTGCATGTTGCCATCCGAAGGTTGATTTTGATTTTCGGGGTCATGCACAAAGGCGTCGGGGGCAGCCCACCTCGGCAATTTTCATGTCCTGAATCCAGGACCAGGACGAGCCAATGCGCCGGCCCGCCGGCGCATTTTCGTTCGAAAGATCG
>NZ_RZTT01000027.1 GCF_003996995.1 Mesorhizobium sp. M7A.T.Ca.US.000.02.2.1
CTTGATGATGCCGTTGGTCTCGAGGAATACCTCGTCGCACTGGGCGATGATGTCGACAATGGCATTGCCGATGCAAAGCACGTCATAATCCGGCATCAAAATCTCCGCCAAAACCCGAGCCGGCTTCTTGCCACGCCGGCCGGGCGTGGTCTCGCGAGTTGAAATGGGTTGCCGCATGCGCTTGATCCAGCCGCCCTCACGCAGCTGCCGGTCCGGCCTCACGCAGCAAATCGTCAGCTTTGTCCGTCTTCTCCCAAGTGAACTCAGGCTCTTCACGCCCGAAGTGTCCGTATGTCGCCGTCTTGCGGTATATCGGCCGTAAGAGATCAAGCATCTTGATGATGCCTTTCGGTCGGAGATTGAAAACCTCGAGAACAAGGCGCTCGATCCTTTTTTCCTCGATCCTTGCGGTTCCGAAGGTATTGACCATGACAGAAACCGGACTGGCCACGCCGATCGCGTAGGCAAGCTGAACCTCGCAGACCTCCGCAAGGCCGCTGGCAACGATGTTCTTCGCGACATACCGGGCGGCATAGGCCGCCGAGCGGTCAACCTTGGATGGGTCCTTGCCCGAAAAGGCACCGCCGCCGTGACGCCCGGTCCCACCGTAGGAATCGACGATGATCTTCCGTCCTGTGAGGCCGCAGTCGCCGGCAGGCCCACCGACCACGAACCGCCCTGTTGGGTTGACCAGAAATCTGATCCCCGAAGTATCCAGGTGGGCCGGCAGGACCGGTTTTATGATCTCCTCAATGACGCCTTCGCGGACCGTGGCTTGTGAGACCGCTTCGTCATGCTGCGTTGACAGGACTATGGTATCCAGCGCCACCGGGCGGAGCCCTTCGTAGCGTACCGACACTTGAGATTTCACGTCCGGACGCAGCCAGCCAAGCTGTCCCGCTTTCCGGACCTCGGCCTGTCTTTTCGTCAAATGGTGAGCGAGTTGGATCGGCAGGGGCATCAATGTATCCGTCTCGTTGCATGCGAATCCAAACATGATGCCCTGATCCCCTGCCCCTTGCCCGAGATCCTGCCCTCGTCCTTCATCAACGCCCTGGCTTATGTCGGGCGACTGCTCGGTGAGGGCCAGAACGACGGCGCAACGTCGACCATCTAAGCCAATCGCATCATCGTCGTAGCCAATATCGAGTATCGTATCGCGGGCGACTTGGCTGTAATCGATGTGGGCATGGCTGGTGATCTCGCCAGCCACAACGACCATCCCCGTCTTCACCAACACTTCACAGGCGACGCGCGCCTTCGGATCGGTGCGCAGGACCGCATCGAGAATGGCATCGGAGATGTTGTCTGCCATCTTATCGGGGTGTCCCGCGCCGACGGATTCGGAAGAGAACACGAACTGCCTGGTCATAAAAATGCCCTCGCTTCAAGTACTGGAGTTAGTGAGGAGTTTCTGGATTGGGGTGGCTTATCGGTCGGGGATGCCGGGAACATCGAACGCAGTGCAGAAGTCGGCAACGTCTCTTCGTACGCTCGCATGAACTTCCTGGTCATCGGGCTGGCGGCAGACCGAGTCGATGAAAGCGGCGATCTGCACCATCTCCGTTTCGCGCATGCCCATGGACGTCACCGCTGGTGTCCCTAAGCGGATGCCGCTTGTCAGCGCCGGATGCCGCCGGTCGCCCGGGACCATATTGAAATTCGCAATGATGCCTGCACGCGATAAGCGCTCCGCATAGGCTTTGCCTGACAGCGACCGGTCCCGAAGATCAAGGATCAGCATGTGATTGTCAGTGCCCCCGGTGACGAGTTCATAACCTCGCTCCAGAAGTGCCTGGGCCAGAGCCTTGGCGTTGTGGACGATCTGCTGACCGTAGACACGAAAGGACGAGTTCGCTGCTTCCTGCAAAGCGACGGCAAGCGCGGCGATAGTATTCATATGCGGTCCGCCTTGCAGAAGAGGGAACACGGCGCGGTCTATACGTTTGGCCAGATTGTGTTTGCTCTTCGGATGATGGAGGGGCTGATAACGGTCTTCATTCCTTGATAAAATGAAGCCACCCCGGGGACCGCGGATCGACTTGTGAGAGGTGCTGGTGACCACATCGCAATGGGACACGGGGTTCGGATGCACTCCTGCGACAACCAGGCCGCAGATGTGGGCGATGTCAGCCACCAGATACGAGTTCACCTCCGAAGCAATTTCGGCCATTGCCGCGTAGTCAAAAATACGCGGATAAGCAGTTCCGCCGACCCAAATTAGCTTCGGGCGTTCCCGCTTGGCGGTCTCGCGCAAGTGGTCATAGTCAATTTGCTGTGTCTTTTCGTGCAGCCTGTACGGGACGCGCTGATAATCGCTGCCGGAAAAATTGACGGACCAACCGTGAGTCAGATGGCCGCCTTCGGGTAAAGGCAAGCCCATGACTTTGTCACGGGGGCTCAAAAGCGCGCGATAGACAGCCTGGTTGGCTGGCGAGCCTGAATAAGGCTGGACGTTGGCGTGTTCACTGCCAAATAGCGCTTTCAGGCGCTCGATCGCGAGGGTCTCAAGCTCATCGACGATCTCGTTTCCGGCGTAGTAGCGCGCACCGGGGTATCCCTCGGCATACTTGTTGGTGAAAATCGACCCGGTCGCTTCCAACACCGCCGAGGAGGCAAAGTTCTCGGAGGCGATCAGTTTGAGAGTTGTCCGCTCCTGACGCTCCTGTCTTAGAAGCAGTTCGTGAACGCGGGAGTCGACGGCGGCTAAGTGAGGCCGCCCGTAAGTGTCGGGCTGCGCGATGGCGCCGCCGGCGGAGTTATCCATGGTAGTCGCGCTCCATTTGGACTGATCTATTTCACGATCAAGCAGGCGGTCCCTTCAACCGCGCGTCTTGTATTGCTTCCAGGCGTTGTAGGTCTCTTTTATGATGGCCATCATCGTGGGGCAGGAGATCGACCACCAATTGAGCCAGCCCGCCATCCTTGCCTCCTGCTTGCATATGGTACGAAGACTGCGGACGTTGTTCGTTGCAGCAAAGAAAGTTGGCTCTGACCAGCCGCCGAACGTGGCGTCGAACCTGCTCGCGAGGCAGACTGGTAATATCGGCCAGCTCGCCGACGGTTAGATCCGCATGCGCGCAAAGGCCCAGGATTCGAAGGCGATCAAGATGCGCTGCCGTCCTTAGGCGATTTACCAGTGTCAACATTGGTTGGCATCAACCCGGACGGGATGCAGCAAGCCGCTAGCCCTTCTATCCCCATCAATCCGCATGAGACCTCTCTCGTCATTTGCTGTAAATCCGCTGGTATGGATGCTAATGGAAGATAGATCACAGTCCTTTCTACGACTAAGACGCCAGATATTGGGGCTAATGTACCACCTGACAGGAGACTACACTCACGAACATTATGTGAATTTTTTTTAACGTTGCTGAGATCAAGGGGGAGGTTTGGCGAATGTCTCGCCGTCGACTGTCGAATCCTGCCCGACGGGATTATAGGGTGCGTAGCCTGCTTGTCCTTTCCACATGACCAGCGACGATGGGGCGAAGGCGGCAGACATAGCTCTGGAGCATGCTGCGGTATCTTTGGCCTGAAGCCGAGGAAGGCGGACCGTGGCTTCCGCGCCGCTGCCGGGAGCCCGCGAACAGGCCAAGTGGATCAGCCGGGTGTTGCCGTCATAGAGCGTGAGACCCAAAGCTGGCCAGCCGCGCCCTGAGGCTGACGCACCGCTCAGCGTCCACCTTGCTCTCGAAGCCCATCGGCATAGCGCCGATAACGACTTGACCGCGTGCGTGTCGACGAGCGATCGGTGAGCGCAAGGATCGAGGGTGCAGTGCAGGATAATGCTGTTTTAAATCAGCGCTGTTTTCAGCCGACTGCCTTGAGCGTGGGCACAAGGATATAGGCCCAAGGCAGGAGATCATCGTCTGCTGTTCGGGAGGCCGCCCTGGGCGCGCGACAGCCGTTCCTTCGGCTGCGCCGCTCCGCCACCATCCGCGCCGTGCCTTCCGGAGACCATTCCCGCTACCGGCCGGCGCCCGTGAAAACCTCGACCCGGCGCACCGGCTCGAGATGGCTGGGCTCAGCGTAACTCTGAAGTCGTCATATACCGAAGCCTTCACAGACTTCGGACATCCCCCTCACAGTCCGATCCAGATGGCGTCAGGAACACCGCTTGCGTTGATGCGGATGAACCCCTGCTTGTGCCACAATGACCCTTATGTCAGCGCGCGAGCCAAAGCTTCCGCGCAAGGCGACGGCTAGGATAAGGCAATGCCGACGAAGGGCACATTGCTTGCCACACTCTGGAATGATGGCATGCTCGGAAGGCCTAGGCTTTGCTCAGGGCCGCCTGCAAGGCGCGCTTTGAGGTTATTCACATAGCCTTCTGCGTAGTCCTGCGCCGTCGAGACCGAAAGATCAATGCCTGCCGCCAAGGCCTCTTCCATCAGGTGCTTTACGAGCCCATTTCGAATGGCCAGCTTGACCTCGGGGCCTGCGATAAGGCCGATCGCCTGCGCGGCCATATTGAGGCCAGCTTCCTCCAGCGCTCGCTTCATATCGCCTCCGTTAATGGCCGTACGCAGGAGATTGGCTGCTTGCGACTCAGCCTCGAGAACCATCGAGGCAAGATCGGCTACTTGTCCGAGGCCCGGAATGAAGCTGAGCAGTCCCACCGCCGTTGCCGCCAAGTCGAGCACTTTCGTCTCGATTTTGAGCACGGAGTCGACGACGTGCATGACGGCCCCGCCGTTCTTTTTGGCTGACTTAATGTCAGGCTGGTCCATCAGGCCCATCTTCATGTCCGCGACGGCATTCTGCTCTTCTGCGGTTTGGGCGCCGTGGGTGATTGGCTGCTGAACGTTGCGGTTCGCAGACGACATGTTTGTGCAAAAATGGGCAAAGTCTTTTTTGCTGATATTGCCGGAATCAACCGTATGCCCGCCGCCAAAGTCGAAGAATTTATGATGGGTCTTATAGCCCGTGATCGAATTGTTCAGGAGGCCAAACAAAAGAGGATCTGAAAGGAGCTGAGAGGCTGCTTCCCGCACTTTCGGATCAAGGCTCTTGTCGTCTTTCATTTTCGCCAGTTTGTCGCGAGTCAGAACACCGCTTCCAAAGAACGTGTCCTGATGGTCCTTGATCATCTCGACCGTATTCAGCTCAGTTTGCGTGAGGCTCATCGACGATGAGGCGACTTGCAGGAAATCCTCTTTGTGCATCTTCCCTTTCGAGCCACCGCACAACTGGTTCCAAGCATCGGGGTGATCGAGGAAATATTGCGCCGCCGCAATGACCTGGGGCGGAAATTTGCCGTTTTTCGATTCGCCGCCGACCATTTTCTTGAACTCATCCAGACTCAGGTCCTTGGACAGATTTTCGGAGTACCGGTAAAACTCCCGCAAGGCATCGCTCAAGGTCATGACCGAAGGCTGCAAACCTCCGCTGCCGTCGGATGGTATGTAGTTCTGCTCGTAGCTTCGCGCTTGGGCTTCCTGAAATGCAGCAACTTGTGGGTGGTGGTTTGAAAATCCGGCCAAGTCCTTGGCGTTGATCTTGCCTCCACAGCGGCCGTCGCCCTGCGAGCCAATCGCATAAAAAAGTCCCGAATCCTGCTGCAGTCCCTGGATCGCCGCTTTCAGATCCGGTGGCGTAGAGGGATCATTGGCTTTGTCGGTCAACGACTTCCAAGTAAGCGGGCATTGGTCCTTGTGACGGTTGAGTACCGCAACAATCTGCAACTCAGCCGTGGTCAGCGACCCACCGTTCCACGTGATTCCGGGGCTCGCCCTGGGAGCCGGCTCGATCTTCGGAGTGACGCCGAGCAGATGTTGGGCTTCAGTCGCCTTGGAGCGTTGCGATTGGTCCTCCTTGAGAGCCGCCCTCATATTTGGCGGCAGCAGATCCAGTGGGTGTTGCTCCAAGCCATTCAATGTCAAGACATCCGGTGCCATATGGCCCAAAGGGTCCTGCCGCAATTTATCCATTGTCGAATCAAGATTCGACGCTGGCAGATCCCCTTGCGCGAAAGAGCCGGGCTTGTCTGCCAGCACACAAGTGGACAGCATCGCTTCGAAGCACGATGCACTTTGCTGATGCTGGGTCGCAAAATGGGAAACTTTCAGGCCCGGCCAACCCCTTGCGGACTGTAGCGAATTTGAGCGGTAGAAAGTTGAAAGATTACTGGCCGACATTATGCATCCTCAGACGTGACGTTGAAATCCCCACAAGAGACCCCGACAGAAGATCCCTTGCGTTTCACAAAATTCGACAATTCCAAGCGTCGGCAGGTCACGAATGCGCCTGCCCTGCCTTCAATTGCTGTGTTCCGGGCCGGCTCCAAGGTTCGGTCCAACACAATGGCCGGAGTCACCGCGAGAGCTGCCGGGACTCATCATGAGCGGATTAGCTTTCGAGAAACTGACGAGTTTGCGAAGAGTTCACAAAGGGGTAGCCGCAGTCATGTTCTTCAGAGCTGCGGGAAATCCTCAATGTTCATTTCTTGCCCAGCTCAGGCTTCCCGCCAACGCTATCCTGTTGTGGGATGTCAGAAGAATAAGAAGCATCCGGTCGTCCGTCGCGAACGACCGTAGTGGAGGAGCCGCGAAACAAGATCAGCACTGATTCCTTTGGCGTTGCCGCTATGTGAGTCTGCGCCTGCGCCTGCGCCACCAAGCCGTTAAAGGTCTGCTCCACGAGTGCGACGAAGCGCGGTGGACCGGAAACGAAGACGAGGCCATTGCCTGGCACGGGTTTGACCACATAGCGCTCGTCGGAGATATCAAGCTTGTCGAGAGCCCCCTTGAACGCATCGAAGCGAATCGACGTCATCAAAAGCATTCGAGTTTGCGATTCTTGTGCAGCAGACACATAGAGCACAAGGCCGTCATAGTACCATTGTAGACCGTAAAGGTTCGTCAAGCGGTCGAGGAACGCGCGCGGTGGCAAATCAGGCATACGTCCGCGAATTCGCCCCTTCACCGCAGGACTGATGTTGACCCTGATATTCAGGTTGTTGCCGAATTCCTGCAACGCTGCAGCGAGCTCCTGATCCAGAACCGTGTATCTATAGGGTGTCGCCGGAAGGGACAGCGGGACTGCATGCGCCGGGTGAATCCCGGTGGACAGAAAAAACCCGGCACAAAGAAGTCTCAAAACATGCAGGGTGACGGGTTGGATAAGCGTTCTCGGCATGTCGCACTGATAAACCAAACGCTGAAATCATCACAAGTGACTAAATTGCCGAAGAGATTTTAGATTGTCGAAATGACGCCGCCGTTAGTCAGCTTGTTGTCAGCTTGCCCCCCTAGGAGTGTTGCGCCGACACCGGGTGATGAATGGGCGGGGCTCGCCCGGTCAGAGAGAGCAACCGAGTCCTTACATGATGATGCCTGTCACGTCGATCTCTGCCACTCTAACGGCTGGCCTCCCCAGGGTCGGATCACCGTCGATTGTCGAGCAGGCCCAGTTTGAGCGCGCCTTAGGGCATGCAGCCGACTCGCTGAAAAACGATGCCGCCGCGGGGCCAGCGAGTGCGGCGCCAGTTGCTGCGGCGATGGATGTTCAGCGCGCGGCTGCGCCGACGAGCGGCATGGGCGATCGCGTGTTGCAGACGATTTCCTCCCTATATCCACACAACACTGTTTCCTTCCCCGCGCTCGACCATGACATAGCCCTTTCGAAGGGCGCTCTACCGGGACCGGCGCAGAAGCTTCCCGTTCCAGGTGAGGCGGGAACCGGAATCTCGGGCATTCCCCAACAAGGGCAAGACTTCGAAACGATGATGGCTGGTCTTCGGGATGTTTACAACGGCGTCACCCAGGTGGCGCTTATCTCCAAAGGCGTCAGCGGCGTCACATCATCCGTGAATAAACTTTTGAAGGAAGGCTGAACCGCGCGCATGATTGGCTTGGCCGAGGGCGAAATCATGCGTGGCCTGTCAGGGTGGCGGTCGGTTAGACTTGTCATGCTGCCAGTTCTCGTCGCCCTCACTGCTTGCAAAGCCGACCTCTACACGCAATTGCAAGAGCGTGAGGCAAATGAAATGCTCGCACTTCTTGAAGACAACGGGGTCGCCGCGATCCGGGTGGTCGCCAAGGATGGAACCAGCACGATCCAGGTTGACGAAAAGCTGCTCGCCTTCTCAATCAACCTTCTGAACGCCAAGGGGCTGCCGCGCCAATCCTTCAAGAACCTCGGTGAGATATTCCAAGGATCAGGCCTGATTGCCTCGCCGACCGAAGAGCGTGCCCGTTACGTGTATGCCCTGAGCGAAGAGTTGTCGCGGACGATCAGCGATATCGATGGCGTTTTTTCTGTACGTGTTCACGTCGTGCTGCCGCATAACGACCTTGTGCGAGCCGGTGCCACGCCATCCTCGGCCTCGGTGTTTATCAGGCACGACGCAAAAACAAATGTCGCGGCTCTGCTGCCAAAGATAAAGATGCTTGTAGCCGACAGCATCGAAGGCCTGTCCTACGATAAGGTGGAAGTGGTTTTGGTGCCGGTAGAACGGTCCGCACACGAGCAACGGCCCGATCCGACTGCTGTTTTGCCACAAGCATCACTACCTCTTCCTGCGCCACTTCTGGCGACCGTAACAGGTTTTGCCGCAGCCGTATTCGGCGTGGCCTGTTATCTCTTGATCGGCGTTGTTACGCGTCGGCGCAAGCAATCAACCGGCGTTTCCAAGGTCGAGGGGCGCCGGGATGCTTCTGCTGTCGAGGCCATTCGCAAAAGAATGCCTGCAATTGGACGTGGGTGACATCTCATTGCCAATGCCTATACAGACCGCCCGACCTGATGGTCCGCACTTTCCGGGCGCGAGCGAGCTTGCGGCTTCGGCCCATCCAACCCGTCTTGCGGCGCGTCTTGATCCAGCGTTATCGGCCGAAACGTTAGTGAAGTTGCAGAAGTGTTCCAGACTGCATCCAAGGCTGGCAGAATTGCTGGGCAACGATGACGTGGATCTGAACCACATCGGCTGCAGGCCGGACCTTCTACGCGGGCATGATCCATATCGAGCGGCCCTTCTTGCTGGTAGTATCTGGCATGCCCGTTCGCTGGTCGCGTTTGTCTCTCAGCCTGAGCTTGCCATCCTTGTTAAACGCATCGGCGTGGAGGCACACGCATTCGGAATCCGACACCTGCTGCATGCTGTTGACAAAAGACTGATCTCGGACCCAGAAAAACTCGCTCAGCAAATCGAATACGATGGACACGCATGTCTTGGGGCTTGGCTCCAGGACAGTTCAGCTACCGAGCGTAACCGCGTGCTTCTTCGATTGCCCGAGGGGACTGCCGCGGAGACTCCAGCACCTGAGCATTGGACCGACGCCGGCCAATTGCTTTCACTTGTAGTAGCTCATTTTGAGACAGAGACCCCGGTGAAATGACAGTCGAACTTTCCGAGGGGCCAATAGCGCCGCAGATGCGTCCAGTCGGACCACTGATACCCGCGAGCGAGCTCGAAACCTGGCACAGCGCCGCGCAAGCCCTTGCCGCGGCAGAACGGCATCGGCAGCGCGTTCGAAACTGGGCACGCGCGGTTTACCAGCGGGCGTGGGCGCGCGGCCACATGGAGGGCTCGAATGCAGGCACCGAGGAGATGGCAGGGTTGATTGCGGAGACAATCTCCGAAATCGCGCGACGAAAGGCGGCTCTGGAGCAGGAATTGCCGCAGCTCGTGATGGAAATATTGAGCGATCTTATCGGCGCTTTCGATCCGGGCGAGCTATTGGTGAGGGCTGTTCGTCACGCCATAGAGTGTCAATACAGCGGCGCCGACGTTTGCCTTCATGTTTCTCCCATGCAAGTCGACATGCTTGCACGAGAGTTTGCTCGATGCGACGGCCAGGATGGTCGACCAAGGGTGCGGATCGAGCCCGACCCGACATTGTCGCCGCAACGCTGCGTGCTGTGGAGCGAGTACGGCAATGTTGACCTTGGACTTGACGCCCAGATGCGCGCGCTGCGCCTTGGTTTCGGGACGCTCTGTGAGAAAGGCGAGCTATGAGAAAGCCCGTCCCAGAACATAACGCTGACGCCGACACTCGAGCTCTCGTTCCAGCAATCTCGTCTTTGAGGGCTGCGGCCAAGCGAATTGACACGCGTGCGGTGCGCGGTCGGATCACGCGGGCTATCGGCACACTGGTTCATGCCGTCTTGCCAGACACTCGTATTGGGGAACTTTGCCTCCTAGAGGACCCGCGAACCGGGCTGTCGCTCGAGGCCGAGGTGATCGGCCTGTCGGGTGATGGTGTATTGCTGACACCGATCGGGGACTTGGTGGGCCTATCCAGCCGCGCAGAGGTCGTGGCCACTGGCCGAATGCGTGAGGTGCCCGTCGGCGGCGATTTGCTCGGTCGCGTGATCGACAGTCGTTGCCGCCCATTGGACGGCAAAGGCGAAATCAAGACCGTCGAAACTCGGCCCCTGCATGGCAGAGCCCCCAATCCGATGACGAGGCGCATGATTGAGCGGCCATTCCCGCTTGGGGTCCGTGTCCTCGATGGTCTGCTGACGTGCGGCGAGGGCCAGCGGATCGGGATTTATGGCGAGCCAGGTGGTGGCAAGTCGACGCTGTTGTCACAGATCGTAAAGGGTGCCGCCGCTGACGTCGTCATAGTGGCGCTCATAGGCGAACGTGGACGGGAAGTTCGTGAATTCATCGAAAGGAATCTTGGTGAAGAGGGCCTTCTCCGTACAGTCGTCGTGGTTGAAACATCCGACCGCTCGGCGGTAGAGCGTGCGCAATGCGCTCCAATGGCGACTGCGCTCGCGGAATATTTCCGAGATCAAGGCCTACGCGTTGCTCTCATGCTGGATTCGCTGACGCGCTTCTGCCGCGCTATGCGCGAAATAGGCCTTGCTGCGGGTGAGCCGCCGACGCGACGGGGCTTTCCTCCTTCCGTTTTTGGCATGCTGCCAGGCCTGCTCGAGCGCGCCGGCATGGGTGAGCGGGGCTCAATCACGGCCTTCTATACGGTGCTTGTAGAGGGTGATGGCACGGGTGATCCAATCGCCGAGGAATCGCGTGGTATTCTCGATGGCCATGTCATCCTCTCACGCGCTATTGCGGCGCGATCGCATTTCCCCGCTATTGATGTGCTGCAGAGTCGCAGCCGCGTCATGGATGCAGTCGTTTCGGGGACACATCGCAAGGCAGCATCCATTTTCCGCGAGCTCCTGTCGCGCTATGCCGAGACCGAGTTCTTGATCAATGTTGGCGAATACAAGCCAGGTGGAGATCCCCTGACTGACCGGGCTGTCGCGTCAATCGACGAACTGAGGGAGTTTCTGCGCCAGAGCGAAGATGACGCGTCAGATTTCGAGGAGACGGTCGCATGGATGTCGCGTCTGACCGCGTAAACTGGATTCAGTCTTCGAGGTTACGGCTTCTGAAGGAAATGCAAGAGCGTCGTGCCCTTGGCGAGCTGTCCAAGAAGGAAGCCCAGCGCGATGTGGCCGCCTCAGCCGTACAAAATGCCTCTAGGGAGCTTGCAATGATACAGCAACATTGTTCAAGAAAAGAAGCAGCGCTCTATCAGCATCTGATGTCACTCGACAACTTGTCTAGCGCAGCGCTCGACCGTCACCGCCTTCACACTGAACAGCTTGCCGCTGAGATCAATTCCAGACGGCAGATGCTTGATGATACCCAAATCGCTCAAGAGGAGGCTGAGATGGCGGCGTCCAGGACGAGGGAGCTATGGGTCATATGTTCGGCGGCAAGGGACAAATGGCAACAAATCGAGGACGACGTGCGGCGCGCCGTCGAGACTCATTCGGAGGCCGCAGCCGAGATCGAGGCCGACGATGAGATACTGCTGAAATATGCGAGGGGGTCGCTTGCCTAAATGCCGCGCAACCGGATCCGACGGTCGCAAGAGGTCGTCCGAATGACACGACCGTGCAGTCTTTGATAGGCGCTGCGGTCACACCCGCCATGTTCGAACCAGTTCTGAAACTGTCCCACACGGTTGTCTCGTGGCTCAATGATACAGCAGCGCCGCGCACGCCGTTTCAAAGCCGGATCAACGAGGTGCCGCTATCGGTGCGAACGGCAGGGCTTGTCTGGCAGCAGGAACCTGCTGCCATTCCGATGCTTGACTGCGTCTGGAGAGTGGGAGCCGAAACGGTCATCTTGTCACTGTCGCGCCCGCTCGTAGAGGAGTTCATCACGACAGTGCAGAACGGCTTGGCCTTCCCTTCCGAGCCAACTGCTTCGCTAATTCTCGAACTCGCTCTGGAGCCGCTTGTCACTCGACTGGAGGAGACGACGCGTCTGAACGTGCAACTCGTGCGGGTATGCGAAGCCACGATGCTGGCTCCTCATCTTGAACTCGACATCATTTTCGGCGCGGTCAAGGGCAAGGGCCGTCTATTCCTGTTCACGCCACTTGACGGCTTAGTACCGCCTGCGTTTCGCGCGCTAGGCGAACTGCTTGCCCAGTTGCCGCGGCAGCTGGGCGGGCTGCCTCCAGAGCTCCCGCTCATTGTTGCAGGAGAGGTCGGCACGCTTCGCCTTCCTGCGGCGCTTCTTCGAAGCGCATGTGTCGGTGATGCATTGTTGCCCGATATTGCGCCGTTCGGCCGCGGCCAGATCACCCTAGCTGTCGGCCAGTTGTGCGCCGAGGCGGATCTTGACGGCGATGAATTAATCTTGCGGGGGCCTTTCCGCCCGCGACCGTGTCCTTTGGAGAGTGCGCATATGACACAACCCGGATCGCAACTGGAGCTTACTAAGGATCTCGACGATGTCGAGATCGTGCTTGTCTTTGAATGCGGCCGCTGGCCTATTTCTCTTGGGGAATTAAGAAGTGCCGGCGAAGGGCATATTTTTGAACTTGGATGGCCGATCGACGGCCCGGTCGACATAGTGGCCAATGGTCAGCGTATCGGGCGTGGCGACATTGTCCGCATCGGAGAAGAGCTGGGCATCAGGCTGCGTGGCGGGTTTGCATGCAATGAGTGAAGCTCAGCCGACAATCCTGGCGCTTCTTGCGGTTACCGCCGGACTCGGTCTGCTGGTTTTAGCAGTTGCCACGACAACGGCCTTTGTAAAGGTATCAATTGTTCTTTTCCTCGTCCGCAATGCGCTCGGGACCCAGACCATACCACCCAATGTGGTGCTGTACGCCGCGGCGATGATCCTCACTATGTTCGTTAGTGCGCCCGTTGCTGAGCAGACCTATGACCGCATGTCGGATCCCAAGCTCCACTATCAGACATTCGACGACTGGGTAAGCGCCGCTAAAGCCGGAAGTGAGCCCTTGCGCGAGCATCTCAAGAAATTCACAAATGAAGAGCAGCGGCGATTTTTCCTATCTTCGACAGAAAAGGTCTGGCCAGAGGAAATGCACGCTGCAGCCACGCCTGATGACTTTGCAATACTTGTACCATCTTTCTTGCTATCGGAATTGAAGCGTGGATTTGAGATAGGATTTCTACTTTATCTGCCTTTTATTGTTATAGATCTGATAGTGACAACTATCTTGATGGCGATGGGCATGTCGATGGTCTCACCAACTGTTATATCTGTCCCGTTCAAGATCTTCTTGTTTGTTGCCATTGATGGTTGGTCAAAATTGATGCATGGGCTTGTGCTGAGTTATACGTTACCGGGAGGCTGATCATCACTGAATCCAGCATCATTACTCTTATGAGCCAATCACTGGTGGTTTTCATGATCTGGATTCTACCGCCGCTCATTGCATCAGTGGTTGTCGGCCTCGTCATCGGCATCCTCCAGGCGGCGACGCAGATCCAGGATGAAAGCTTGCCGCTCACCGTGAAGCTTCTGGTCGTTGTCGCGGTGATTGGGCTGTTTGCTCCTGTGCTAAGCGCCCCGCTCATAGAGCTAGCCGATCAGATCTTCACCGAGTTTCCCGCAATGACACTTAGCTACTAGTCCGCCCCATGGACGCGCCATCGGCCGATATTCAAATTCTGATCCAGACGGCTCTCGAACTCGTCGTTGCGGCAGGTCTTGGGGCAGCCCGCGCGATGGGCATCATGCTGATCTTTCCCGTATTCACACGCTCGCAGATCAGTGGGCTGATCCGGGGCTGTTTGGCTGTTGGCTTCGCACTACCATGCCTGGCACACGTCAGCGGCGGATTGCCGGCGCTGGATCCTGATACGCGCCTGATCCAGCTAACCCTGCTCGGATTCAAGGAAGTTTTTGTCGGTGTACTCCTTGGCACTTTTCTTGGCATTCCGCTTTGGGGCCTTCAGGCTGCCGGGGAGCTTATCGACAACCAACGCGGCATCAGCAGCCCGACCGCTTCGGCCGATCCCGCGACGAACAGTCAGGCTTCCGCGATGGGCGTTTTTCTGGGGATCACTGCGATTGCCATATTCGTCGGATCAGGAGGCCTGGAAACTTTGATCAGTGTCCTGTACCGCAGCTACTTGATCTGGCCGGTGTATCAGTTTCACCCGACACTGAGCGGGCCAGGAGCAATGGAGTTGTTGGGGCTTCTCGACAGCATAATGCGCACGGCATTATTGGTATCGGGGCCTGTCGTGTTCTTCCTGATACTGATTGATATATCGATGATGCTGCTGCGTCGCTTTGCCCCGCAATTTAAGGCGAGCCAACTGTCTCCGGCAATCAAGAACATTGTCTTTCCAGTTCTCATGGTCACCTACGCTGCCTATCTGGTGGAGAGCATGAAACTGGAGGTCACACGTGCCAACGGCGTGCTGGAGTGGTTCGACAAATTGCTGCCATGAGCGACACAAGTGAAGAGAAGACACACGCCGCCAGCCCGAAGAAGTTAAGTGAAGCGCGCAAAAAAGGACAGCTGCCACGTAGCTCCGATTTCGTCCGCGCGGTCGGGACTTGCGCTGGGCTCGGCTACCTTTGGCTAAGAGGCAGCGTGATCGAGGACAAATGCCGGGAAGCGCTCCTATTAGCCACCAAGTTGCAGAGCCTACCTTTCGATACCGCGGTGCCGCAGGCATTGGTTGTGCTCGTCCAACTCACCGTCGCGGCTGTTGGCCCGCTGCTTGGAACCCTCGTCGCCGCGGTGATTTTGGCCAGCCTGCTAGCCAATGGTGGATTTGTCTTCTCTCTGGAGCCGATGAAGCTCAGCTTTAAGAAAATTGACCCCTTTGAAGGGCTGAAGCGCTTGGGGTCTGCTCGTTCCATGGTCGAAGTCTGCAAGACCATGTTCAAGGTATTGGTTCTCAGCGCAACCTTTTCCATTGTCCTTCTCGGGATGTGGAAGACAATGGTCCCTCTGCCGATCTGCGGCATGGGCTGTGTTGGCCTCATCTTTATGGAGACAAAATTGCTGATGGGAATTGGCGCCGGCGCACTGCTGGTCGGCGGACTGATCGATCTCCTGCTCCAGCGCGCGTTGTATCTGCGCGAAATGCGCATGACCAATACCGAAGTGACGCGCGAGTCGAAGGATCAGCAAGGAGCGCCAGAGTTGAAAGGTGAACAGCGTCGCATCCGCGAGGAGGCGGCCGACGAGCCTGCGCTTGGCGTGCATCGCGCCACGCTGGTCTTAACAGGAAGGGCGGTCCTGATCGGTCTGCGTTACGTTCGCGGTGAAACCGGGGTGCCGTTCTTAGTTTGCCGTGCCGAAGGTGAGCGCGTTTCACATGTGTTGAGCGAGGCGCGGGCACTACGCCTGACGATCGTCCATGACCATGTCTTAGCGCGTCAGCTGATAGGCACTACAAAACTCGGCCACGCGGTTCCTATGCAATATTTCCAGCCTGTCGCGAAAGCATTCTTTGCCGCAGGCTTGGCCTAGTCATTGGAAGTCCACGACTGCCAGTTCAAAACTGACCTGGCTCCATGCTAGTGGCAAATGTCGGCTGGCCATCCGTGCCCCAGTGTCTCTGTCAGGCCAACCGCGCAACCGCGGGCCTGGGGCAATCACTCCCCTCGGATCTGCCACCCAGCAACTACGGCAAGTCCTCCGGGCATGACCTTGCAGCCTCTGCTGGCCGGTGCGTGGCGCAGTCCGAGGTTTTGAGGCCGGCAGTACGGATTTGATTGGTGCAGCCGTTGGAATGCCCTCGTCAGCTAGTCGTCAACTAAGCGCCCTATGTTGAACAGCCGTGCTAACTTGAGCTCGGTTGCGAAACATAGGAGTACGAATCGTCATGTATGGTCGAATTGGTGGCTCATCCGATAGTTACCGCGCGCATAATGCCGGCGAGCAATCGGATGCAGGAAGCGAAGGGTTCGCGGACACATTTGCCCGAATGCACTTATCCGGATCGGAAGGTAGCGGCGCCTCATCATCGGCGGCTCCCCAAGCATACTCCCTCAATTCCCGACCTCCTGTGGTGGAGATCAACAGGACTTCCTTCAGGAGACAGGTGAGGCAATTTCATGGTGATGAAATCACGCACATCGCCGACAATCCTCAAGAGTATTCAGAGTTCGTATCGTCACGAGCCAGGCGCACCGCGGACGTTGCTCAGCAATATGGCATCCGTCGAGATACGGAGCACGCGCGATATTTCAGTTACCAATTGGGAGACCGGAGTGCCGGACTGCTGAGAATGGAAGGCGGATTCAGCATGAACGAGTTCGAATCGGAAAGTTGGCGGGAACAATTTCCTGGTCGAACTGAGGTCACTTCCATAGTGGATCTTCAAGTCGCCCATCCGCTCGTCGAAAATGCGGGCGATATTCTGCTGGAGCATCAACTTCGGATAGACGGCGACCGACCGTTGCTGAATTGGCGTGCGGCTAATCCGGAAGCACAAGCGCGCGCGCAGACGATGGGGTTTGTTGAAGTGGATCATGGCGACCTGGTGCTTGACCCTACGCAGCATCCCGACAAATGGACGAAGAACAGTGCCGGTGAGTGGCAGCGTGCAGGCAAACCTCCACTCTATCTCCACAAAACCGAGGACAGCGACAGCAGCGATAGCGGGTCCGACGACGATTTCATGTGATTTGTCGACCCGCCGCCGAGCCTTGCAACTGGTGACGGTTGCAAGGCTGTTGGCAGTGAATGCTAATTGTCCGGCGACAGCCCCGCCTTAGCGCCAGCGCCGCCGAGCAATCCAGCCCATCTCCCAGACAATAAACTGCGGATGCGCATCGTGGGTGCTTGCGAGCGGATTGTATTCGGGCCGGAACTCCGCCTCTTGGATACGAGCTCTCCCGAATCCAATTTTCTCCACCACACCGTTGGGTCGTTGCGATGCGCCGATCCCGATCGGATCGGCTATGCCTGCTCCGCGCTCGCAGGAAGACCTTCCGCCTCGATCTTGGCGGCGCGATCTCGGCGATAAGTTGGATGGGAGGCAAGATACGCCGCCACGTCAACAGCAGGTAACGCGACATCGCAAATCGGCCCTGACGGTAGCCGATCGACTCCAATCGCCGGACCGCAACTCGCGCAGCGGCATTCGCGGTTTGGCCAGGAGAAATGCTCGCTGACTCACAGCGTGGCCGGCCGCATTCTGCCCTAGACCCCAAAGTACGTGCCCTGTCATGCAGCCTGCGCCGACGGGAGCTCGGCACGCGAATTGCGTGGTTGGCGGCCAAGCCCCGAGGTCAACAAAGACTTACAGAAAGCGGGGGTGAGTTTGCCGCGATGAATTATGACCTTCTCGCGACCGGACCTAGCATCGGCTTCCTCTCGCTCTCGATTGTAGCCGCGCTGTTCGTTGGATTTAACGTGGCAAGCGGTGAATTCGGAATCAGCCAGCCCTTCTAAGTTTCTGGCCAAGACGGGGCGACTCGTGTGGATGTGCACCCACATCGGGCTCGGCATCGCACCATTGACCAGCATCTTGGGCTGCAGCTTCATCTCAAACAGCTTTCCTGGCTCGCCACGCAGCGCGACCGGTGCCTCCGGCGGCATCAATTCGTCGGCATTGCACAAATGTTCCAGGTATTTTTGCGCCGGAAATGCGTAGGTCTTCATGCAATCAGTCGTAATGCCGGCTTTTCCTTCATTCAATGCGTTGGCCTGTCCCAGCACCATGTTCAGCAACCCTTTGAGCTGGTCTGTGCGTTCGTGCACTTTGGGTAACTGGGTGGAGGTGAGTAGCAGGCGTACATTACGCCCCTGCAACCCGGCGAGACAGGTTTGCATCTCAATGGCCTGGGCTCGCAGGTACTGGGCCACATCGTCCACGACCTTACCGGCCTCCTCAGGCTTCATCTGGCGCACTTGGGAGACGACGCTTTGCTGACCGGCCAGATCGAACTGCAAAAGTTCGTCCAATCGTTTGAGCCGCTCCGTCAATACCTCCATTGACAACGCGGCGCCCCCGATTGTCGAGCCTGCCCCCGACGAACTCGCAGCCACCTCTTGCGCTCTCACCTGTGTACTCGCAACTTGATCCGAGCGCGCGAGAACCTTGGCTGCTGGCACTGTGCCGGCGTTCGAAGCGACTGGTGTTGATGGCTGCCCGGCGGCAGAAGTCCCGGCGCGAGCTGCCGACTTATGCTTTGACTTCCCTTTCCTTCGCGCTGTAGTGCCTTCTGACACTGCAGCCGTACCAGCAGTGTCAGCCGGTATCGCAGCGCCTGCCCTGGCCGGCATCGCAGCGCCCGCCTGGGCCTGTGGCGCCATGATGGCTGACGGCGGAGACTGCAGGTTCAACAAGTGCATGGCATCGTGCGCAGTGATCCATGCATCGTCCACGATCCGTTCGAACAGTTTCAATGGGAGGCCGGCATCTGGGTAGGTATGGCTTAGCTTGGTATGCACCTCGTGCAACGCCAATCCAAAATCCGAAAGCCGCTCCATGATTTTTTCTACAACCGCGCAATCATGAGCGTTGAGTGTTTTGCCATCCATTATGCCCTTCGCCAAAGAGAGGGCGCGAAGAGCTTCTTGAGCGGCGCTTGCCATCAGCTGCACCACTCCATTTCGACCGACGAGGAGTTCCTTCAAATCTGGCTCGAACCTGCTCGCCCGCAGTTCAATCTTGGCCCGCGCAAGACCGATCCGCTCACGGACCAGCCAGATCCTGACACTCAGTACCGAGCCGGCACGCAGCCGCAGTGCGCACCGCTCGGCTTCCCGCATCACGGGCGTTCCACTGGATAGGCTAGCGGTGGCAGCGCAGGCGGATCGCTGTCGTTCGGAGCGCCATGCCTTTTTTTCCCACCACTTAATTGCCGCCGTATGGTGGTTCTCCACATTTAAAATCAACAGCTCCTGCCGGTCCGCCTGGGAGTAGGAGTAGAGTCTATCGACCATACCTGCCGCTATCTTGGTCTTTTCGTCCAATTTCGTGATCGTCGACAGGCCAAGTTGGTCTACTTCATTCGCGGCGTCGCACACGATCTGGCAACATCTACGCACCTTGTCGTCTGGCATAATTGTCTGCGCCTCAGCCGCAGGCAGGCTAGCGCGGTACTCCAGAATTGCTGAGGCTGCACCGACGACCCGACTGATCAGCTCCACCGCCTCCTCGGGAACGTCGGTTTTCCTGGCCGCAGCCTCGCAATCAGTCAGTTGTTGAACAAGACTGTTCATTCTGAGCTGTGTCGGACTGATATCTTCATTTGACGATGAGCTGGTGCCTTCCACCTGCGCGGTTGATAGTTGGCTACCGACCGGCGCCATGGCTTCGCCCTCAGACATGGAGGGAGAACCGCGCCGCCTTGCGGCTGCGCCACGTGGCGCTACGGTTCCGCGTGGTGGCGCAGCGGCTCCACGTGGCGGTGTGTTCAGGATTTGATCTTCGCCAATCGAGGCGCCTGGCAGACTTTCGCGGGCATCGCCTGGACCGCGCGCAACTGGAAGGGAGGAGGGCCTCCTATCGGCGTCCCCAGAGCGCATCTGCTCCACAACGGAATCGAATGACTGTCCACCTTCTCCCGCAGCAAGACTTGATTGCGAAAGGGAACTGCTCGCCCGCCCCGCGCGGCTGGCTCCAGTTTCAGCCTGCGATTTCCGTGGTCGGCCAATGCCCTTCATATTGCGTCTCCGTAGTAGGCGAGAATGTGCTGCTATTGTGCTGGCGGCTGACGAGACCAGCGGCATCTTTCGGTTAACGTCACGGTCAGCCAGACCCGCGACGGCGTAATGTTCCCGCCAAAGTGCTTCTCAGTAGCAGGCCAAGATTGGCCCGAGCTCACAGGACTTTCGCAACGTTGCCATCGATGTCCTGAGATTATCAGCGCTTCAGTCCGCCGATTTCCAGGAACAGCGAATGAAATCAGACCAACTCGGCCAGCTCCCCTTCCTAGACACGTGCCTGACGATTTTATTGATGCGTCACTCCTCTCGTTCGCCACCGACAAAGTCACACATTTGCTTCAGAGAAGCGTGTGCGTTGCGTATCGCGCGGGAAACCATTTCGATCTATAGTTACAAAAAGTGTCGAGACGGGACCTTTGGATCCGAAGGTCAGGCACGGCCGGCCTAGATAGACCGCTTGGCTGACGATTAGCTGACGATGGGAGTTCTCACGAACAGGGCAAGAAAATCCGACCGCTTCAAGCTTTCGATATGGTGAGAAGAGGATCCGCACCGGCCTCCCAAAGCCGGCAGACCATCCCATGTTCGTACGGTCGCCGACCTTCTCGAGGCCAATGAGCTCACCGCGCCGGGCCGTGATGTGCAGGCGAGAGAATGGTGATGCAAAGACCGAGTTCCTGCTCGTTGCGTGCGCCCGTGGAGCCAGCAAGAATACGGTCATTGCGGTCATGCAGCACGTGGACCGTGTCTCCTGTTCGACACCACAGCATCGAGATGCAAACCAGCTGCTGCGGCTGCCATTCGGTCGCGGCATGCGTGGACGGCGGGATTGGCCGAACAGCCGAGATCGTGGTCGACTGTTCGATGCGAGAGCAACATCCTGCAGAGCATACGGTTTTTGCGCTGGCCGGTTTTTGTCAAAAGCCGTCAGGTTCTCGAAAGCTCCCGCCCTTAGCTTGATCGAGGTTAACCTTTAACACGTCGCCGCCAATGGCAAATGCCGGAGTACCTGATGATAGCAGCAATTGGGAGTGGAGTTGGCAACCTCGGGACTTCCTTGATCCGAAAGGGCCATGGGGATTCGAAATCCGAGCATTCTGGTGATGGCAAGCCGGCTGATGGCAATGATGGCAAGCCAGCTGGTGGGAATGATGGCAAGGCAGCTGGCGGGAACGATCGGGCGGATAACCGGACCGTTTCAAATGATCAACTTCAAGACAACTCACAGTCTGCAGCACAAAGTGAAGCCTTCCAAAGTATCCTGCGATCGTTCGCGTTCCAATTCGCGAACGATGCGATGGCTGAGGCCGATGAAGCTTTGGATGACACAGAAGATGCCTGACGCGGGAAAATCCGGCGTGAGGTCATACAGGCCGTTATTGACGGCACAACTCCAACAGAAAAAGGAATGATCATGGCTGCAGTTGATAATAATAAAAAATCAGGCAATACCAATACCAGTAGCGCCGGCAATACCGATAAAACTAACAGTGGCACTCCCGGCAATACAAGCGGAGCTGATGCTACTGCTTTTCAGGCGCAAGTGCAGGAACTAACCAATGTTAGCTTGGAGGCGACGAAAAGGAGTGTCCAGTTGCGCACTCTAACGACCAATCTCCAGACCATCAAGAAGGCCGCCGACGAACGCGTTTCGTAATGTCGGAGGCGGGTTTTAGGCTGCCCCTTAGCGCGTCTCCTTATTGACGCGACGTAGTCCCGAAATGAGCCGCATGGCAATTGCCATGCGGCTTCTATCCTGTTTGAGAGATGCTCTGTGGATGACGCCGTTTCCCTCCGTTTCGAAGTGCGTTCGGGGCACTATTGCGGTCTGACCGGCAAGACGGATCTTCAAAAGTGTTTAATCGGCAGCGGCTTCGATGCCGATTTGGTCTTTGTCGAGCAGGGACTGGCACCGCATCACCTTCGTGTAACTCTTCTTGGCAAGTCGATCGAACTGGAGGCGCTTGCACCCGGAATCAGTATCGAGGGCAACCGGAATATGGCCGCAGGCCAGTCCGTTGTTGTGCCCCTTCCTGTCGTCCTGCTCGTAGGCGAGATGTCCATTGCTTTGTCCGTGCAGGATGCAGAGCCGCCTGGTTCGACCGGCATACCGCGCCTACCGATCGGTGTGCTCGCCATGGTCATAATCAGCTCACTCGGGATCGGCGCGCTTTCAGGCACGATCTCCTATCTTGGCAATGCAAGTGGATCGAGCCCCAATTCACTTCGGGCTGAAGTCGCGTCCAGAACGATCAGTCACCGCGCTGACAATGAACTTACGGAGGCAGCGGCCCAAGAGCTGCAGGAGGAAGTCGATCGAGCGGGTCTTCTCGACGTCAAGATTGGGTCGGCAAAGGGTGTTGTGACCGCCGAAGGCACCGTCACGTCTGAATCGGTCATCAGCTGGCAGAAGCTTCAGCAATCGTTCGATCGTCGCACCAAGGGTACTCTAACACTGGTGAACGGAGTGCTCATCAAAGAGGAGAAGGCGCCATCCGCAATCGCGGTCGAAGCTGTGTGGCATGGGGTCCAACCATATATTGTCATCGACAGCGAGAAGTATTTTGTCGGCGCCATTTTGGCTGATGGATGGGTGGTCGAACGTATTGAGGACAGCCGTGTGCTGCTGAGCAGGAATGGCCGCATTGCTGCTCTCCAATATTGAAAGCTCGCAGGCCCCATCAAGCAGCACTCTATGGCCAGCCAAACATCCTGCCGCGCTCGGTGCTGACAAGCTGGCTGCGTTGGAAACATTTGCTGCCCAGCCATTTCGCGCCTGCTTGTGGCTCTCATGCAGGGTCACGCGCTGGCCAAGGCTGAGGCGCCTTCGGAGTTCGAAAGCCACGTTTCATGGCGTAACAGCAGAGTAAGTCTCAACCGATTGCAAAGGTGTCTCGATGGCCAACGTCCTGCGTGACTTCATCAAGCGTGCGCCGGCCAGCCCGGATTTAATGGTTGCGTTGATGCTGCTTCTGGCTGTCGCGATGATGGTCATGCCTATCCCGGTCGTGGTGGTCGACGCCCTGATAGGATTCAATATGGGGTTGGCCATACTGCTGATGATGGTTGCCCTGTATGTCAGTACTCCACTTGATTTTTCCTCTTTGCCCGGCGTTATTTTGATTTCCACTGTATTCCGTCTCGCGCTCACGGTCGCAACGACGCGACTGATTCTGGCCGAGGGGGAGGCCGGCAGCATTATTCATACTTTTGGCGATTTCGTCATTTCAGGCAATATCGTGGTGGGTTTCGTCATATTTCTGGTCGTCACCATGGTGCAATTCATGGTCCTCGCGAAGGGTGCCGAACGGGTGGCAGAAGTGGCGGCGCGTTTCACGCTGGATGCTCTGCCGGGCAAGCAAATGGCGGTCGACGCAGAGCTACGCAACGGCCACATCGATGCCAACGAATCCCGCCGGCGGCGCGCCGAATTGGAGAAGGAAAGCCAACTCTATGGCGCGATGGACGGCGCGATGAAATTTGTGAAGGGCGATTCCATCGCCGGGCTGGTGGTTATCTGCATCAACATGCTGGGTGGAATTTCGATCGGCCTGCTCTCCAAGGGCATGTCCTTCGGCGAGGTACTGCATCACTACACTCTGCTGACGATAGGCGATGCATTGATATCGCAGATTCCGGCCCTTCTGCTCTCCATTACTGCGGCGACCATCGTCACCCGTGTGACTGGGACGGCGAGGATCAACCTCGGTACAGAAATGGTCAGTCAGCTCACGGCCAGCACTCGAGCCTTGCGACTGGCGGCCGGCGTCCTGGTTGTAATGGGGTTCGTTCCTGGGTTTCCCCTCCCCGTCTTTCTGATGCTGGCCGCAGTGTTCGCTGCGGTAAGCATTGTCAAGGCTGATGTGCTGGGCGCCGGCACTGCCGATGCGAAAGGTGGAACTGCAGCGGAGCCTAAGCAAGCCGCGCCTGCGAAGGAATTCCCGATCGCATTTTTTCTAGCGCCAGATCTTATGCAGGCGGTCGATCAAGCCGAATTGCAAAAACATATTGGGCGCGTTTCGCTCCTGGTCACAGCCGATCTGGGCATTATCGTTCCTCGCATCCCTGTCTTGGTTGACGAGCAGCTGCCTGAATCGCAATTCCGAATTGATGTCGAGGGCGTGCCAGTCGAACAGGACGCCTTAGATCCAAACCAGATGGCGCTCCGAGCCGATGTAGCGCACGTCGACTCGAGCGGTGTCCCCCTTAGACGTGAGCCGAAAACGGACAGACTCCCGGTTGAACATACCCCTGCAAAGGCCCTTACGGGCGCCGGCACGGAGCATAGGGCTCCCGGCGAACTCCTCGCCTTGCGCGTCCATGCAGCGTTGACCCGCTACGCACCGCGATTGGTGGGCATCCAAGAGACCCGACATTTCCTGGGCCGAATGGAGCAGGAATATTCTGAGCTTGTGAAAGAGGTGCTACGCACGACGCCGATTCCTCGGATTGCCGATGTTCTGCGCCGCCTCCTGGAGGAAGGTATCCCAATCCGCCACACCCGTCTCGTGTTGGAGGCATTGGCCGAATGGAGCGAGCGTGAGCAAAACGTTGCCCTGCTGACGGAATATGTCCGTTCTGGTTTGAAGCGACAGATCTGCCACCGCCATGCCAACACGGAGGGCATCGTGTCCGCCCTGGTCGTCGAGCGCGAGAGCGAGGATGTGATGCGTGGCGCGGTTCGAGATTCGGATGCAGGCCCCTATCTCGCACTGGAGGATCGGCAAAGCGAAGCGATGCTATCACAGATACGTCAGGTCCTTTCGAACGCAGAACCGGGTCAAACCCGCCCTATTCTGTTGACGTCGATGGATGTCCGACGTTTCGTCCGCGGCTTTCTGACGCGAAACGGGGTTGATCTCGCCGTGCTGTCTTATCAAGACCTCGCCTCCGACTTTACAATTCGCCCCGCAGGATCCGTCACACTCCCGCACGGATCGAACAGCGGATTGTTAGAGTAGTCCCACCTTTCCTAACTGAACGCCACGCGCCTCCCCGATAACTGAGAGATAACATGAATAGCAATACAGTTTCTCCATCGCCTATGTTTCTGCGCCGGAACTCACTTCTTTTTGCCGTACTCGCCATTCTGCCTTTGGGCGGTTGCGCCAGCTGGCAAAAGCCGGCTCTTTCCGTGCAGGAGACATCTTCCCCCGAGTTGCTCAGCGCCGATCAAATCGATCCGGCTATGCGCGAACGCATTTTGCGCGAAGTTGGTCAGGATGTTCAAGAGCGGGCTTTGCGGGATGAGGTGAAGCAGCACCCGGACAATGTTGATGCGGCGATACGACTTACAAATGCCTTGGTGGGCCAGAAGCGCCCGCACGAAGCGGTTGAGGTGCTCGACAGCGTCTTGGTTGCAGCCCCAGGAAACGTACGTGCATTGAATGCGAAGGGCGTGATTTTGGACATTGAGGGGCGGCATGACGCGGCACAGGCCCTGTATCGGCGAGCTCTCGAAAACGAGCCAGGCAATCAGATGGTGCAGCATAACTTCAATCTGTCGCTTGCCTTTAACGGCAAGTCCAAACAACCAAGGTTAGCACGATCGCAATAGGTGGGCACAGTGCATGCGCAGCCTGTTCCCCGGCTCGAACACGCGCTCGGCTCCCATCATAGATGGCCCCCTGAAGAGAGCCATATCTATGCAAAACAGTTGCTCCAGATCTGGCCGGCAGAGATCGGCAGGAGAGCCGGATGACATCACGCGGCCACCCGCAAGGCCACCCGCCTCGCTTCGTTGCCAGAGCGCCCTCTCCCTCGCCGGTCACCGTCTCGCAATGCGGCGACCTGGCTTAAGGCGGTCGACCGAGCGCCCGATGCAGTAGCCATGAATACGTAACGCAGCGATGGACCCGCCGGATCGTGTCGCGCTTGTGCTGGCCGTCCCTGCCATTACAGCACGGTGATTGTAGCTGGATCATATTCTAGAGGCATCGATGGTGTGGATGCCTTCGATCCAAACAATCGATTTGTTGAATTCGTCCGCCTGAGGAAATTAGCTGCGGCGATCCGACTTCCGACGCCTGCAGGCGCAAAACCAACAGCGTGAGCGCTGCGGGTCCGGAGGCAGGCTGCAAAGTGCAATCACCAGCGCTGATAAGCGGCAAGTGAAGAATGTATCGCTCGGGCGACTCCTGTGTTGTGCACGGTTGCCCCGCGAGGTGAACTGTAGCAGCTTGGCAGCTCAGCGTTCACGAAAGGAGAAAAGATTTGGGGCCAAGCAAAGACCGGCTTTTTTGATTGTCTTGCTGTATCGCTATGGTGGGGCGGGCGCGACCGCTCCCATAATTCAATACGCTGCCTTTAGCGATGGACGATGACGGGATGCGTCGCCGAGACTTCAATGGTGGAGGAGCAGCGCACCCGTCGATCCATTTGCTTTCAGCGGCAACCGCCACTATGAAGCGACACTTCGCCCAACTGTGTTTTAAGCTGCCCGGAGAAGTTTATGACAGAAGAACCCCACAAGACCGACATCCTCATCGAGCTCACTGCCGATGTTGTATCAGCCTACGTCTCCAACAACCCCGTCCCGGCGGGGGAGCTTCCTGCCCTGATCGCCCAAGTGCACGGGGCTCTAAACGGCACGGCTGGACTCATACCGGCAGAAGAGCCTGTGCCTGTAAAAAAACCTGCTGTCCCGATCAAAAAGTCGATCGAACCGGACTACATCATTAGCCTTGAAGACGGCAAGAAATTCAAATCGCTAAAGCGCCATCTGGCGACGCACTATGGTCTGACCCCAGACGAATATCGCGCCAAATGGGGTCTGCCGTCGGATTATCCCATGGTGGCGCCGAATTACGCCGCTGCGCGCTCCGCCTTGGCCAAGACCATGGGACTCGGCCGCAAACCGAAAGAGCCGGAAGCCCCAGCCACGGCGCCGGCGAAACGGACCCGCAAGAAGGTCGCAGCCTAAATCCGTATCAACAGTCGTTCGGACGCGCAGCAGCCGTTGGCCCAATCTGCGCGGAATCAAAGGGCGGGGATGAGCCCCGCCTTTCCCGTCCAAGAGCCTCATTTCCAGAGTAATTCATGATGGCTCCAGCAATCCCTGCCGCGGCATTAACTTGCATGCTCCGGCCCGGGTTTCGAGCCGTCAATGCGTTCCGGCGATGACGAACCTTGCCAAGGCTTTCCCGGACCGTTAGCCAACCTTGCTGAGGCTGCCTGCAGAGGACTTTCCCGTGCGGCGATCCTGTTCCACCTCGTAGTTGATCTTCTGGCCCTCATTAAGGGTCGACAGGCCCGCTCGTTCAACAGCGGAAATGTGGACAAAGACATCCTGACCGCCGTTGTCAGGCTGAATAAAACCAAAACCCTTCGTGCTGTTGAACCACTTCACCGTTCCAGTCGCCATATCCATTCCTTTGTAATAAGTCGCAACTTAGGCAGGCCATTCACGCCAGCCTGATTTGTACACGAGACTTTAGGCGCATCAAAATCGGAAAATTGCAAGGCCCACTCGATCGCCTGATCTCCAGCAGCAACTGCAACATATGCGAGGCGCGTGCCAGACGAGGCGTATGCCAGACGTTTCGTCGTGCGCTGTCGCTCGAACGTTGACAGAAACAATGACACACCTTGCAAACTCGGCACATCTTGTGGACGTGCTCGGGTCGCTTCTCGACTGCGATACCCGCTCCTGACCGGGTATCGTCGGCCAAAATGAGGGTTTTTGTCATGTGCCGCCAGACCGAAAGATCAGGCGCGCAGCGACCTGCACATTCAAACCGGAACCCGCGAACCTCGATTAGCTTCTGCCTGCTCCGAAGGGCGGTAGCCTGCTCTGAGGCGGGCCACTGTCGGGTTGAAAACCAACTGTCGGGTTCGGAACCCCAGATTGTCGGCAAGGTACGCGCCGCCCACTGGTTGGCCAAAGGGGCACTGGCTCCTGATCCTGCCGCCATGCTCGCCCGATCTCAACCCGATCAAGACAGGTCTGCTCAAAACTCAAGGCGCGGCTGCGGAAGAAGGCGGCCAAAACTTTCGACGCTCTCTGCGGAACTCTCGGCGATATCTGCCAGCTGTTGGAGCAAAATCAAAAACCATTAATTGCGACAGGTGATTTTATGACATTCATTGCGAAGAGGCCAGAATGAACAGCGGAAGAGAGTAGCAGCTCTCTGGTCGCGGCGAGGTGGATCGTCGACACGATCGGCACCTGGCCCGTGCGGGGATCGCACCGCAGCCAGCACCAGAGCCAGACCTTGACCGCTTGCCTTGCTCAGGCGCCACAACAACGAGTGGCTGGAAGCAGATCCACGTGAACTCAGCGATATCGATCAGACGATGCTTACCCTCATGAAAGCCGATCCCGACGCTGTCCAGCGCCGCGAAATCCTGACCAGCATATGGCGCATCGGATGCCACCGCCTGCACACTCACCATCGACATGCCGGAACTCGGAACCAAAGGCCGCAAGCCTCGCCGGCCTCGGCAAAAAATGGAGCGGCCGCGCCTTCTCCGGGGCGGCCGGGCCAATGTTCGCCAGGCCCTCTACATGCCCGGCCCTTCGCCCTGCGCTTCAACCCCGACCTCAAGGCAAAATACCAGGCGCTAAAGGCGGCAGGCAAACCCGCAAAGGTCATCATCTTGTTGCGAAAGCTCCTCATCCTAGCAAACGCTCTCCTCAAGGCGCAGCGAAAATGGCCCCTAAAACCCTTGACCGAAACGGATACCTTAGCCTTTCAGGTGAGGCGGGCCGAGATAGACCAACCGCGGGTTTAACTTCGCGAGTTTAAGCTGATTATGCCGATGCAACTCTAGCGCCTGCGCGACCGTTTTAGCTTCCATCAACAAGGCGGCAGGGTGGGAGGAAGTACCCTCCCCTGCCGCGAACAAGCTTTGGACAAAGCCCCACCTTGTCCGTAATGTGATCGGGAGGCCGGGGCGCGGCGGTGCTC
>NZ_RZTT01000280.1 GCF_003996995.1 Mesorhizobium sp. M7A.T.Ca.US.000.02.2.1
GACCGGCAGCAAGGCGCCGCCGCCCGCCAATGCCCCGGTGCTGCTCGAAGGCAGGAACGTCACTTCGACATTCCTGCCTTCGAGCAGCACCGGGGCATTGGCGGGCGGCGGGTTTCTTGCTGGTGAACCGCTGATGCTGCGTGCCGTCGATCACATCTCCATCCGGCTGCAGCGCAACCAGACCATCGGCATCGTCGGTGAATCCGGCTCGGGCAAGTCGACCCTCGGCCGCGCCTTGCTGCGGCTGTTGCCGAGCGACGGGCTCATCCGTTTCGGCGATCGCGATATCTCCCAAGCCGACCGGCAGGCGATGCGGCCGCTGCGGCGCCAGATGCAGCTCGTCTTCCAGGACCCGTTCGGCTCGCTGTCGCCGCGCATGACCGTTGGCCAGGTCATCACTGAAGGACTTCTGGTGCATGAGCCTGATCTTTCAGGCAAGCAGCGTGATCAACGCGCGGTCGAGGCCTTGCGCGAGGTCGGCCTCGACCCCAACGCACGTAATCGCTACCCGCACGAATTCTCGGGCGGCCAGCGGCAGCGCATTGCCATTGCTCGCGCCATGATCCTGAAGCCCAGGCTGGTGGTCTTGGATGAGCCGACCTCGGCGCTCGATCGCTCTGTGCAGAAACAGATCGTCGAACTGCTGCGCAAGCTGCAGGCGGACCACGAATTGTCCTATCTTTTCATCAGCCATGATCTGTCGGTCGTGCGCGCCATGGCCGACTACATCATCGTCATGAAACAGGGCAAGATCGTCGAGGAAGGGCCGACCGAGGCGATCTTCAGCAATCCGCAGCACGCCTACACGCAGACGCTGATGGCCGCCGCGATTGACGTGACGCGATTTCGGCTGAGCGCCTGAACCGGGCTCGGCACCGAGGCATTGGCTGTCCGCTCAATTCGCGGACCTCGGGCACTTGCGCGCTCGCACAGCGGCAATGGCATCCTGTTGCTGCTTAAGCCGGTCGATCCTGGCTGTTTCGCGGTTGGCCACCGCGGTCTTCACGCGTGAGCCGCCGAGCAGCCAGCGTGGAACATTGGTGTTGGTGACCTTGCCGCGCGTGATTGCCGTTTGCGAGATGTCACGGGCGACGTCTCCCATCGCACTGTCGAGGTCGGTGCATGTCATCGAATCGTATTTCGCTGGATCGACGGTTCTGCCGAGCGATGAACAGCCAGCGACGAGAACCAGCGTCATCACAAGGATCAAGGGCGGGATTGTGGTTGAATTCAAATTCATGTCGCACTCGGCCCGCCGTTTCACTGACTCCATCAGGTCCATCGACCCTAAAGCCGACGCACCTTTTCGTCAAAATATGCGGCCGCGAACCTGCCACTGGCCCGGCCTTCCGGCCGGCGCAGGAACATTCTCAGCCACTCGAATTGCTATCTGGCGCGTGTTGGGTTCAATCGCTGGTGAACGGAGAGGGCCCGCCCCGGCGACGCCGGGCGGCCTTTCCTACGCTGCTTCGGCCACGAGCGTCGACGGGGGGCGCCCGCCGAGCACTGTCTGAGCGATGTCGGCGTCATTTTCATCGACATGCGCCGTCACCAGAACCACCCCCTCGGCAACCTCCTGACCATCCGCTTTCATGGCGGCCATGGCGAATGTTCCAAACAGACCGCCGGCAACGCTGCCACAGACCGCACCCGCCACCGCTGTTGGCAGCACGCTCGCAGCAACAGGATTGGTGCCATAGGCCGCAACGGCGCTCAGGCAGGCCAACACGCCGGCGGCAGCGCCAAGTAACGATCCCAAAGCGGAAACCCGAAGAGATCCCGCCTCGTCATTGTAAGGCCCGATGATGGCGATCTGTACGCGAGGAATTCCGGCCGCCACCAAGTCGCTGGCAACCCGCGCCGCATCGGCGGGGGAATCAAAAAGTCTGCTAATCGTCGGCATGGTCGCTTAACGCTTCTGGCTGTTCAGCTGCGTGTCGGTGAGGAATGACGCGGCAATCAGGTCGTCAATCTCGATTCGGCCCTCGCGGCCCTCCATGATGGCCGCGACCTTCTGGAAGGTCTTCATCTCGTCTTCGGTAATCTGGGCTTCCTGCATCCTGGCTTTGATCTCTGTCATGCGCATGCCCAGGGCATGGGATCTTTTGGTCTCACGGTTCGACATGCTGCTGCTCTTTAGTTTTTCATTGATCATTTTTGCCCGCCACCCGAATTTGGGGCAAGGGCAAGCGTTTCCAACCTGGACTTCGGTCGGGCAGGGGCCGGACTTAAGTCTGGTCGTGGGCACATGATCGGGACGCGTGCCAAGAGGCCTCTCGTGGCCCCACTCCCATCCAAACTCGACTCCCATCAAGAATCGGGGCCGGATCCCTGCGTTAGTACCCGTCGCTCGATCACCGCGGGATGGTGCCGATGGGTTAGGACGAAACCTGTCACGACAGTGCTGTCGTGGTGATGATGCCGGCGCCCTATGATCATGGGACGCACGACGGAACATTAGGCGTGCCTGATGGTTTATTTCTCGCAGCCGGGATCACGATTTGGTGTCTGCTGCAGATCAGTCGGCAAAGGCTGGTCGGCCCGCGTTCTCCGCCAGAGGCGCGGGCTTCCCCAGGCAGCAGGAGAGAGATCATGAACAACATCATTTGGCTCGTTGGAGCTGTAGTCATCGTGATAGCGATCTTGAGCTTTTTTGGCCTCCGCTGAGCGGAAACGCGCGTACCAGTTGAGATGTTTTCCGGGATCTGTCCGCGAGCGCAGGCATGAAGGCATCAGGCGGCCGGTTGGACCGTCTGGTTACTGTCCAGTGCAACAGGCATCGCTGTCGGCCGAGTCACAGAGGCACGGCGAATAGAAATTCGCCCATCCGACTGACGGGGGACGCGAGTAGTCTCGCTTGAGCGGCAGGTGGAGCGCCGAAGCCGGGATGCGCTAACTCTTTGTTTTCTCTGGTCGGAGTGGCAGGATTTGAACCTGCGACCCCCTCGTCCCGAACGAGGTGCGCTACCAGGCTGCGCTACACTCCGTGACCAGACCGCGGGCTTATAGCCGCCACACTTGGTTCCTGCAAGCGGCACGGCGGCACTTCTGTCGCATTTCGTCGGCTTTCGTCGAGCATTGCCCGAAAGGCCCGGATTCCCTTCCGGAATAAACGTGGCCTAAAGCCTTGTGTGCTAAGCCGCAGCCCTCGACAATTCGTAATTTCTGCCATTCGGAGTTTCTAGTCTTGTCCTTCAGCATCGTTGGCGACGCCCGGCCCAACAGTTTCGAATTCGAAACCGAAGCGCTGATCAAGGCGTCCGGCTTTCGCGAATATGACGCGCGCTGGTGGTTCGGCCATCCCGGCTCCGCGCAACGACCGGAACTCAATCTGATCGGCGTCCAGGCGCTCGGCATGGGGCTTGGTACGCTGATCCGCCGTCTCGGCGCCGGTCCCGATATCGTCACCGGGCATGATTTCCGCTCCTATTCGCTGTCGATCAAACTGGCCCTGGTGTCCGGTTTGATGGCCGCAGGCGCACGGGTGAGGGACATCGGACTGGCGTTGTCGCCGATGGCGTATTTCGCCCAGTTCGCTTTGGATACGCCCTCGGTCGCCATGGTCACCGCTTCGCACAACGAAAATGGCTGGACTGGCGTCAAGATGGGTGCTGCGCGGCCGCTGACCTTCGGCCCGGAAGAGATGAGCGCGCTGAAGGCGATCGTGCTGGCAGGTGATTTCGATCTCGTCGGCGGCGGCTCCTACGATTTCATCCGCGACTTTCGCGCGACCTATCTCGACGATCTGACCCGCGACAAGCGCATCGCCCGAAAGCTGAAAGTGGTCGCAGCCTGCGGCAATGGCACCGCCGGCGCCTTCGCGCCGCGGGCGTTGCAGCGCATCGGCTGCGAGGTCATCGCGCTCGACGTCGAGCTCGACCATACATTTCCGCGCTACAATCCCAATCCCGAGGATATGCGGATGCTGCATGCCATCCGGGACAAGGTGCTGGCATCAGGCGCCGACATCGGCCTTGGCTTCGACGGCGATGGCGACCGCTGCGGTGTCGTCGACAATGAAGGCAATGAAATTTTTGCCGACAAGGTCGGTGTGATGCTGGCAAGGGATATTTCCAGCCAGCATCCCAACTCGACCTTCGTCGTCGACGTCAAATCGACCGGCCTGTTCCATACCGACGCAATGCTGCGCGCCAATGGCGCCGTCACTGACTATTGGAAAACCGGCCATTCCTACATCAAACGCCGCGTCGCCGAACTCGGTGCTGTCGCCGGTTTCGAAAAGTCAGGTCATTTCTTTTTCAATCCGCCGATCGGGCGCGGATATGACGACGGGCTGGTCACCGCCATCGCCATCTGCCAGATGCTGGATCGCAGCCCGGGCAGTTCGATGGCCGATCTTTATCGCGCGCTGCCGCTGACCTTCGGCACGCCGACCATGTCGCCTCACTGCGCGGACGAGGTGAAGTATGGCGTGGTCGAACGGGTGGTTGCCGATTTTCAGACCATGAAACGGGATGGAATGGTTTTCGCCGGCCAGAAGATCGCAGACCTGATCACCGTCAACGGCGTGCGCGTCGTCGCCGACGACGGCACCTGGGGGCTGGTGCGCGCCTCGTCGAACAAACCGGAACTGGTCGTGGTTGTCGAAAGCCCGGTGTCGTCGCAGCGTCGACGGGAGATGTTCGAGGCTGTCGACGCCGTGCTGCGCCGCAGCCCCGAGGTGGGCGCCTACAACCAGACCTTTTGAATGGTAGTTGAATGACCGAGCGGATTGTCAGTTTTGTCATGAGCGGCGGCGTCGGCTCGAGGTTGTGGCCGCTGTCGCGCGAGGACAATCCCAAGCAGTTCCACGATCTGTCCGGCGATGGCTCGATGCTGGCCAAGACCTTGCGTCGGCTGACGGCCCGGCCGGAAGGCGAAACGCCGATCTTCCTGATCGCCGCGGAGCGCCATGCTGATCGCGTTCACGCCGATCTTGCTGGTCTCGACCTCGCCGGCGGCGGTCCGCTGTTCGAGCCGACCGGGCGCAACACAGCCGCCGCCGTCGCACTGGCGACGCTGCGCACGCTGTCCGAATTCGGTGACAGCCTGGTGCTGGTGGTGCCGTCGGATCATGAGATATCGACCCCGCGCCAATTCTGGCAGAGCGTCGAAGCCGGCACCGAGGCAGCGCGTAGTGGACGGCTGGTGGTGTTCGGCATCAAGCCGACACAGCCCGAGACCGGCTACGGCTATATCGAGGTCGCGGCCGAAAGCGGCGGCACCTTCGATGTGTCGCGCTTCGTCGAAAAGCCGGATATTGAGACTGCGCAAAGCTATCTCAAGGCCGGAAATTTCTACTGGAACACCGGTATCTTCCTGTTTCGCGCCGTCGCCATGCGTGATGCCTTCATAGCGTTCCAGCCGGATATCTGGCTGGCCACCGAAGCAGCTTACAGGGCAGCGACATCGGATCTGTCCGGCCTTTACATGCCGCTAGAACTCTACGCCGCCATTCCGTCGAACTCGATCGACTACGCCATCATGGAGCGGGCAAAAGACATCGCCATGGTGCCGGCCGGCTTCCGCTGGAACGATCTCGGCTCCTGGCAGTCGCTGCTCGATGTCGGCCCCGCCGACGACCGGGGCAATGTCATCATCGGCGATGTCGTCGCTATCGATTGCGAGAATTCCTACATTCGCAGTGATGGCCGCCTGCTGTCGGCGATCGGCATGAAGGACATCGCCATCGTTTCGACATCGGATGCCACCTTCGTCGCCCCGGTCAGCCACAGCCAGCACGTCAAGAAGATCGTCGAGCAGCTCGAAAAATCGGGTCGCCTGGAAACCAGGTTCACGCCGGCGCATGACCGCGTCATCGAAAGCGGCGCCTGGCGCCGGCGCGTGCATCACTGGCTGTTTCAGGAGACCTTGCCGCTGTGGTCGACATCGGGGGTCGACGAACGCCATGGCGGCTTTCACGAAGCGCTCGGCCTGGACGCCTCGCCGCTGATGAAGCCCAAGCGCATGCGCACCATGGCAAGGCAGGTCTATGCTTTCGCCGTCGCCCGAGCGCGCGGCTGGGACGGTCCGGCCGACCGGCTGATCAGCCACGGCATCGCCTTCATGGCCGGCAAGGGCCGCACCGACAAGGGCGGCTGGGTTCGGACGCTGAATGTCGACGGTTCGGTCGCCGACGCCACCGAGGATGCCTACGATCATTCCTGCGTGCTCCTGGCGCTCGCGCATGCGCATATGTCTGGCAATCCAGACGCCTTGCGCCTCGGCGAGGAAACCTTCGCCTTTCTCGATGCGCATCTCGAAGACAGCCGCATGACCGGCTTCCTCGAGACATCGGACGGCAAAGGCGAGCGCCGCTCCAACCCGCATATGCATCTGCTCGAGGCCTTCCTCGCTTGGCATCAGGCGACTGGCGAGCGCGCCCATCTGCGCCGCGCAGCGCGCATCATCGACCTCTTCCGAAGTCATTTCTTCGATCCGGAAAGCTGGACGCTTGGCGAGTATTTCGATGCCGAATGGAAGCCATCCGCAGGAGAGAAAGGGTCATGGACCGAGCCTGGCCACCATTTCGAGTGGGCCTCGCTGCTGGTCGATTTCGCTGGACGCAGCGGCCAGGCCGAATTGAGCGGCTTTGCCAGAAAACTTTACGCGTCGGCCACCGCCAATGGCCTCAACCGCGCCACCGGCCTTGCCTATGGCGCCGTCTCGCGGCAGGGCCTGCCGCTCGACCTGATATCACGCAGCTGGCCGCAGGCCGAAGCGGTGAAGGCGGCTATCGCGCTGGATGGTTCGGGCGGGCCGGACCTGAAGCCCGAGATCGAAGCGCGCGTCGGCCGGCTGTTTCGCTGGCACATCGACCCGGCGCCGCTCGGCCTGTGGATCGACCGCATCGACGAGCGCGGCCGCTCACTGGCATCGGACGTGCCGGCCAGCATCTTCTACCACCTGGTCTGTGCGCTGACCCAGTATCTGGATGGGACGGCCGATCCGAAGGCGTAGGACTTGATCAGTACGGGCTCGCCACATCCCCGGTCTCGACATAGATCGACTTCAGCTGCGAATAGAGTGCCAGCGCCGCCAATGAATTCTCACGTCCGATGCCCGACTGTTTGAAGCCGCCGAACGGGATTTCGACCGGCGTCAGATTATAGGCGTTGATCCAGCAGGTGCCGGCCTGCAGCTCGGCAATGACGCGGTGGGCGCGCGGCAGGTCACGCGTGAAGACGCCGGCGGCAAGGCCGAATTCGGTGTCGTTGGCGCGGTCGATCACCTCGTCCTCACCGTCGAATTTCAGCACGCTCATGACAGGCCCGAAAATCTCCTCGCGGGCGATGCGCATTGTGTCGGTGACGCCGGTGAACACCGTTGGCTCGACAAAGAATCCGCCCTGGAAACCCTGCAGCGAAGGCACGTTGCCGCCACAGGCAAGCGTTGCTCCGTCCTGCTTGCCGATCTCGATATATCCCACTACCTTGTCGTGCTGCGCCTTGGAAACCAGCGGTCCCATCTGGGTTTCGGGGTCGAGCGGGTCGCCGATGCGGATTTTCTTGGTCCGCTCGATCAGACGCTCGACGAAGCGGTCGTGAATGCCGCTCTGCACGAAGACGCGCGTGCCGTTGGAACAGATCTGCCCGGTCGAATAGAAATTGCCGAGCATGGCGCCGCCAATGGCGTTCTCGATGTCGGCATCGTCGAACACGATCAGCGGCGACTTGCCGCCGAGTTCCATCGTCGCGTGCTTCATCTTCGAGCCGGCCAGCGACAGCACCTTGCGGCCGGTCGGCACCGAGCCGGTCACCGAGACCTTGGCGACGACATCGTGGCCGACAAGCCCGGCGCCGACATCGCCATAGCCTTGCACCACGTTGAACAGGCCATCAGGCAGCCCGGCCTCGCTGTAGATCTCCGCCAGTGCGAGTGCTGAAAGCGGCGTGTTTTCCGATGGCTTGAACACCATGGCGTTGCCCATGGCGAGCGCCGGTGCCGATTTCCAGCCGGCGATCTGGATCGGGTAGTTCCAGGCGCCGATGCCGACACAGACGCCGAGCGCTTCGCGCCTTGTGTAGGCGAAGGGTCCGCCGAGATCGACCGACTCGCCATTGTAGGCGGCAACCGCACCGCCGAAATATTCAAGGCAGTCCGCTGCCGATGGAG